>JAAUQT010000065.1 GCA_012033495.1 Cyanobacteria bacterium RM1_2_2
ACTTAGGAGATCTCTAGGAAAAAGTTGTTGCCACGTTGGGGCAGGTTTGGACTCAGTCTCGCGTCGCCCAGAGGATTGATCTGCAAAACCTGCCCGTACCGGGGTAGAGGGTTTCCCAGAATCCTCCATTAAAAAGAGGCAGCGGGTTTTGGCGGTGTTCAATGCTCAACATTCAATATTCGATGATTTGAGTGGATTCTGTAAGTTGGTGGATTGAACGTTGCTGAAACCCACATTAAGGCAGGGTTTCTGGAAATCACACAAATAAGGAGAGAGGAATTCTTTTCCCCTCTCCTAAGGTAAATTTAAGTTTGATGTGCGATTGGTCGCTTCGCTGAGATGTTGACTCTATGCCTCAGTTTCAACCCGTGCGTAGAACAGACCTCGAATTTTCACGTCTAAAGGTTCTTTTCCACCCATATCTGTGTCAGAAGGCTGAATGCTCTCAAAGGTTCCGGCAATTTCGCCAGTGGCGCTGTTAACCTTGGCAACCTGGAAATAAACTGAGCCTTTGCCTGTATCAAATCGCTTGAGGTTTTCCTTCAGCAACTCTTCGTTGTCTGAGCGGGAGGGCAGAGCAACGGCATTGTCGTAACCTGCGGTTAAACCACGACCCTTCGGATCGAGGAAATTAGAGGTGCGGTAGGAAGGCACTCTAAACTCGCCTTCAAAATCCGTAGAGGTGCTGATGCTCTCATTACCAGGCTGGGTCGTCGCAACCAACCCTTTTACGGTGAAAAGGAACGGCACCAATTCACCACTTGGCATCTTCACAGTAACAGCTTGAAAATCAAACCCTTCTTGCTCAATGAAGGTTAATCTACCATCTGGTTCAACTTGCAGTTTCCCGCGTACTTGGTCGAGAGAAGAAGTCATCCGAGTCATGGGTTTACCAGCAATAAACTCAGCCTCGCGGCGCTTGTTAACCGACTCTTCCTTGACGAAGAAGTTGGTCGGTTCCATACACAAATCTGTGATTACATAAGATTTGTCACGGTCGAGTGGGATGGAACCTCGGCGCGTATCTCCAAGCTGGGGACAGGTGTTAGCTAACCCTGTTCCTCTAATTTGTTCATAAGTAAGTTCAGTCGTTGCATTGGCTGGGCCCTCACTGCAAGCGGTCAGCAGACCAAAGCAAAGAGCCAAGAAGGCAACAATTAGAGCGCGATACCTCATGGTCAACCTCTAGTATCTAATGTGAAAACCCTACCAGTATCATGTTAAAAAAGTAAATTTGAGCAGCTTAAAGAAAAAACTTTTGCTGCCTATGAGTCATTTTTGTGTGAGTCATACCGCTTAGCTTGTCAGATCAGCCAAGGTTGCCAGACTAAACTGCTAGGTGAACCGCCAAAACTAATGAACGACAAACCTGTGAACTCGCAGTGCCTACCAACTTCAGGCGCTACTTCAAACGCTTGGAATTGGTCGAGCTTTCAGCCTTACTGTAGCCAACCCATGCACTCAGTTCTAACCAGAACTTACGTCGAAGGTTAGCGTGGCTCAAATAATGACTTCATTCTGAATTTTACAAGACCTTGTAACTTTTCTTGTGTCTGGATTTGGAAATTGGGCTTTGAATTGACAGTTGACGCAGAGGTTACGCTAAAGAATGGAAAATGAGCAATCAGCAGTTGTGAGAGCAACAGGCAGCATGAACAACGCAGCACAAGAAGAACGAACGAAGTTTATGGCTGATTTAGAAGGAATTACCAAAATCGTTCAGACCATTGCCCAGCAAAAACAAGGGCAAAGTTTAGAACTGCTGGCAATTCTGCGGTTGTTGGAGCGTTTACATCAAGAAATCCGAGATAATTTCTTTCAAGAAGCTTTACCCGATAATCGTCAAGCGCTCTACGCATTACTGCGAGACATCGAGATGAGCGGAGGTTGGCCCTACATCCATCGCATGAAGCTACAGGCACTCTTATCTAATTTCTTGCCAGAACCGGAAGAATCTTCGACTCAAGAATGAGAGATGGGCAGTCTCGTTAAATCTCAGCTAGGAAATCGCTAGAATTGAATAACTTAAGGGAAATGAGAGAGAAGTCTGCATGATTCCTACCGTTGTTGAACAGTCCGGTCGAGGCGAGCGAGCCTTCGACATTTACTCTCGCCTACTGCGGGAGCGGATCATTTTTTTATCAGAAGCTGTTGACTCTGATATGGCAAACCGCATTGTGGCACAGATGCTGTTTCTAGAAGCAGAAGATCCTGAAAAGGACATTTATCTGTACATCAACTCACCAGGCGGATCGGTAACGGCAGGTCTTGGCATCTATGACACGATGAATCACATCCGTCCTGATGTTTGCACGATTTGCTACGGGTTGGCAGCCAGTATGGGTGCTTTTCTGCTCAGTGCGGGAGAGAAAGGTAAGCGCATGAGCCTACCTCACTCTCGGATTATGATTCACCAGCCTTCTGGTGGTGCTCAAGGTCAGGCGGCAGATATTGAGATCCAGGCGAGGGAAATCCTGTATCTAAAACGCCAACTCAACGAAAGTCTGGCAAAACACACTGGGCAACCTTTGGAAAGAATTGAGCGCGATACTGAGCGGGATTTCTTTATGTCGGCTCACGAAGCGATGGAATATGGCTTGATCGATCAAGTGATTGATCGGCGGGCGGTTGGCAGTCGTCCTGAAGCGGTGGCAGTCAGCTAGGTAGCCATCGCCAAAGATTGGGCTGAGGCTCGGCAACCACAGATAAGGGATCAGTGTGAAGATGTGATGCGTGAAGATGTGATGCACACTACGGCACTCGCGCTCGCTAGCTCTGATCTTTGTAGATTGTCGTCCTCAGCCTTTTTAGACACCCTCTGCGGTTGCTAGAAAAGATTATTCCCGCACGGGCGGGGCGTTCGCGCAGCGAGTGCAAAGCCCTCAGCATTTGGCAGATGGGCTGGACAATGGATGGAGAAATGACCGCCCCAATGCTTCGCCCTGACAGGGGGGCATTGTTTCTTGGAAATTCCCTAAAGCTCTTTTTAAAGTCGTTGCATCGAGCCGACCACTCCTTGCCAACCGACCCTTACAAATGACTCTTACAATACTTTGTTTTCTGGAGATCTCGTAGGGCACGTCATCAACGAATGGTCAGACGTTGACCGCATCCGCCTGATCGCGTCTCTTCCCAAAAACAGGCTGGGATCTGTAACACTGCCATGTTAGAAGTCTAGCTGAAATGGATGACAGCCCCTAGAAGGGAGTTTGCATTGCAGCGGGCTGCGTCTCCAGGTAGCGGAGAAAATCGAGTAATTCTGCGTCGTCTAGCTCTTGCCGCGAGCGTTTTCCATAGGTGCGTTTGAGGTATTCTCGTCCCTGTTCTGTGCTCCAGCCCAAGCGCTTCATTTCAATACCAATCTTCATAATCTCCTCAGAGCGGTCGGAAGGTTGGCGAGAAGGGGTTGGGGCAGGTGGTAACTCAAACGAATCTGACTTTCGCTTGCTCGTCTTTCCACTTTTTTCAGATTTGGGAGGTGGGCTATTCGTTGGGCTATTTGTTGGACTACTGACGGCTGTTATCCCTGAAGGCAACGTTGAATCGAAGCCTGAATCAAAACCTGAATCGAAGCTTGAATCAACTGAATGCGCCGACTCGAAAGGGGCAAACGTGCTGTCAGGTGTAGGTACATCAGACGCAGGCAAATCTGTTGTGAAAGCAAACCGATCCGCCTCGTCGGTACTGTTTGATAGACTGCTTACCGGACTTTTTAACGAACTGGTTGCAGTAGCAATCTTGCTTGATACCATCATCGGCTCAGCCTCAGTCTCCTCAACCGCACTTACTAACCTATCTGCCAGCCCCTGACCAGTTAGCATCGCTGAAGCAGGTAGGGAAGGTTCAGTTGGTGCAACAGCGAGAGGGCTAGCTTTAGGCATTAGTGGTTCAGCACCTGCTTTCGGTAAGCTGGTTGACGATAAGCTCGGTGTAGGCGTAATGCCGCTTGTCTCTGGCTCAGATGGGGTAAGGTCTTTGGATGTCTTGAACGGCGTTGGTGGGGTGTCATCTAGGACAGGTGGTTCTGAACTGGAGAAGGGTGCTGTCACCAACGGATTGGCAAAGGTCGGAATTGGGCTACCCCCGACGCCAACAATTCCTAGTCCTAGCGCTTCCAGCGCTCGAATTTTAGAGCGATCTTCTGCTGCCTCAATGTCGGATGCACTCGCCATTCCCGTGGCTAAGATAGTGTTTCCCACTTGAGCAATGGAGCGCACGACATACTGCCCCTGATGAATGGTTAGCAGATCAGAACTAAGACAGCCCATTGGGTAGCGGGACTGAAACTGAGCCAGCAAGGTTCTAAAGGGAGAGGAGGAAGTTGGCATCGCGGCAGTTTCCTAAATCAGTTTCCTAAATGCTTATTTAGGATATTGGATCAAAATGATTTTGAGTCAGTCTGGTAGAAGTATAGGCAGATCTAATACGTTCTGCCATCTCCTTCCGCAAGATTTGAGTAGAAAATCCTATGTCGTCAGCAAGAAACCTAAACGCTAGCTGAATTTCTGACCTGTTAACGTTAAGCTGAAAGAGAGAATTACGGTGTTCGGTTCATAGCAGTGCAGATTTGCTGACAGGCGTGGATGAACACCCAAAATTGCTTTGAGCAACTTCTTGCAAAGCTACTGTAAAGGTATGACGGCTGCCTTAATTGGCATTTCGTTTATCCCTTCGCCTACATTAGCTTGAAAGCCCTACTAGGCAGAGTTGCTTCAATGATTCTTGTCCTTTGTGAATTTGACACACTGCTGATTAATGCTAGACCAACTGCTAGACTATTCTCCCAATCTTGGTGTTGACACCCTGCTTTTGCTGCCTGTGCTGATTGCGCTGGAGGCTGTCCTGTCGGCAGATAATGCGATTGCCCTAGCCGCAATTGCCCAAGGCTTAGATGGGCAAAAACTGCAAAGCCGTGCCCTCAATTTTGGATTAGTAGCTGCGTTTATCCTCAGGGTGCTGCTAATTTTGACTGCAACCTGGGTCGTTCGGTTTTGGCAGTTTGAGCTATTGGGGGCAGCTTACCTGTTGTGGCTGGTTTTTCAACACTTTTTCGGCTCTAGTCAGGATGAGCCGGATGGCAAAGGAGCGAGCCATCACCGACCGCGTTTTGCCTCTCTCTGGCAAGCGATTCCTGTCATTGCGGTGACTGATTTGGCATTTTCGCTAGACAGCGTGACCACCGCAATTGCTATCTCTCAGGAGCTATGGGTGGTTTTGACGGGCGGATTGGTTGGCATTATTGCGCTGCGGTTTATGGCAGGGCTGTTTATTCAATGGCTTGATAAATATCTGTATCTGGAAGATGCCGGATTTTTGACCGTTGCTTTGGTGGGGTTACGCTTGCTGACGCGAGTGGTTTCGCCCGACTTTGTGCCGCCGGATTGGTTGATGGTGGCAGCAATTGCTTCCTTGTTTGCCTGGGGCTTTTCTAAACGGAAAGAGCTAGCAGAAGCCCTACCGTCAGAAGATTCAGTAGGGCTGGAACTTGAGATGGAACTAAACAATGAAGAATTGCCTGCTCAAGAAGCTTCGACAGAACCAGTCGTGAAAACCAACAGCTAAACCGTAGAAATCAGGTAAACCCTAGAAATCAGGAAATGAACGCCGCTGGACGGAGATAGGGTCTTGAGCCTGTTCCGACAGCATCTTATTCATACAGCCAAGGGGTAATCGCAGGCTCCCAGTTGACTAGCTCTTCGTCTTTAAACCACAGCTTGATTTCTTGTTGAGCAGTTTCGAGGGCATCAGAGCCGTGAATGAGGTTACGGCCAATACTGACACCAAAATCGCCGCGAATCGTTCCAGGCTCAGCGGTTAGGGGATTGGTCGCGCCAATTAACTTACGGGCAGAGGCGATTACACCATCACCCTGCCAAACCATTGCCACCAAAGGGCCCGAAGTAATGAAATTGACCAGTCCTGGAAAAAAAGGACGTTCTTTGTGAACCGCGTAATGCTGTTCTGCGAGTTCGCGGCTAACTTGCATCACCTTTAAGCCGACCAAGGTAAACCCTTTCGATTCAAAGCGGCGGATCACTTCGCCTACAATGCCTCGCTGTACACCATCTGGTTTAATTGCCACAAATGTCCGTTCCAAGGGTATCTCCTAGTTTTGACTAATGCGTCCAAAACTCAGATTACCGCAGAAGGCAGCCAGGAAATTTCAGATTTTAGGATTGGTTCTGGATTTTGGCTGGGAGGCTGGCAAAATCGGATCGCTTATCCCGTTCTAGGGCGCGTCTCCATGCATGGTTAAACGCTGGCTGCATCCACCGGATCGCGCTCGTTCCCCAAAACAGGCCAGGGGCTGTCGCCTTGCCATGATCAAGGTTTTAGCTGGAATGGACACAGCCCCTCGCCTGTTTCTCAACCAAAATCCAGAATGAATATCTAGCCTTTTCGGATCTCACGTGCCATATTGCGGAACATATCCATGCTGGAGTCAGCGCTGCGACGCTCGGAGGTTTTGTTCCCCGAACCATTGGTTTGGTTGGTGCTGTCTTGAGAAGGCAGAGGGTTGATGACAGGCGACAACGAGTTTTGCCCTTTGGCTACCTGTAGTGACGAAATCACCCGAATTGATTCGTTATCTTCTCCAATTTTTTTCTTAGAGAAAGTGCGACGAACTGACTTAGACGACCGCATGTAGTCGATGTTGCCGAAGGTTTTGGCATCATCGGCATCTAGGAAATAGGCGGCGCTGTTGCGTGGCGGTGCGGGTGGTTTGGCAGGTTTAGGCGTTGGCTCGATTGAATCCTGTTCAGCCGAGGACTTCGAGCGAAACAACTTTTTGATAAATCCAGTCACTGAGTTCTCCTAACTGAAAGCGCAATTTATTACATTATCCTAAGGATTTGTAATATTTATCAACTGATTTGGGGTTGTTTCTCAGAAATAAAGTTTGGTTAGGCAGACGCAGTGCTAAATCCAATAGCTTTCGATTGGGTCATGGCAATCTTAAATCATTCATGAACGCAAGATCCCAGAATCTTCACAATTCCGGGGATCTGAATCAAGAAAATTTATCTTTAATTTACTTCTTGCCGCATGATTCTTAAATAGTTCTAAAAGAGTAGGTCATTGAGGTTGTTCAGCAAGTAGAACAGACTATAGTGGCATTGATTCTAGTAGGTAAACGATTTTACTACCTGCTTGGGTGCTACAAAATGTGTTGGTTTTGCCTATCTCGACTTGAGTAATGAAACAAAGGATAACAGAATTGTGAATCAAACGAATCTTGTGCCAGAATCTCTCCAAACCACATTGAATGAAGTTGCGGCTCAGCTTGCAGATCGCAAAGATGAAGTGGTGGATTTGTTGAGTGATGAACAGCCTTCTAAAAGTCGATTGGTGGATCTGGCGTACATTCAATGTACCTGGTGGGAAGGTTGTTACTATTGCCAAGACGAGAAAAAACAGTGGTATCGCGTGAAGTGCTTTATCTAGGTGCCTTACTTACGCCTTACTTACAGGGATTTCAAGTGATGCGTTTGAATCACCCATTGCATTAGCTTTTGCCATTGTGCTGACTGTCCTAGCATTTCAGCATCAAACGGTTCTCCCCAACTTGCCGCATAGGACGTAAAGCTATCGCCCCACTGCACCAGGGTTTCAATTGGGGTGTAGGGCGAATAAGGCAGCGCTCGTTGTAAATGTTCAACCATTTCAGTCAGGTGCCCTGTTTGATACAGATACCAGGCGATCCAAACCAAGGTGCTGTAGCGCACTTGATTTTCCAGCCAGCGGATTTGCTCTGGTAGATGGGGTTGAGCAAACAGGTGATCAATCACCGCAGCTAAAGATCGGGCTTGCGGCAAACCTTTGTGCATGGCGCTGGAACCATGCTGTCGATAATTGACTGTTACCTGCGGCAGCCATTTCGCTGAGCAGCCCATCAACGCGAGTCGGAGTACCAGTTCTGTATCTTCAGCGGGTGGAAAGCGCGGATCAAATCCTCCGGCTTGTTCGAGCCACTGGCGGCGAAACAGCATGGCGCTTGGTAAAACAGGCTTCCAGCGCAGCCAGCTTTCTAGATTGAGTTCGGGCACTTGTCGCCACGGTTCTACCGTCAGTAGCCGATTGCCTTGGGCATCCACTCGATGCCAGCCGCTATGGATAATTCCCAGACGAGAATCTGCGCTCGCTAACGCCATTTGAGCCGCAAGTTTGTCTGGTAGGAACACATCGTCAGCATCTAAGAAAGCGATCCATTCGCCTTGTGCCTGTTGAATGCCGTGATTGCGGGCTAGGGCTACACCTTGGTTTGGTTGATGAATCGCGCGGATTTGGCTGCCATAGGTTTGCAAAAGCTCAGCCGTGCAGTCGGTGGAGCCATCATCAATCACAATGATTTCAAAGTTTTGATAGGTTTGAGCCAACACGCTGTCAATGGCTTCAGCCAAATATGGCTCGCAGTTATAGCTAGGAATAATCACACTAACTTGCGGTTGGCCCATTCCCCAATCATCCTTGCATCACAATGTCTTTTGATTCTGCTGTTTCCACAGATTCTTGTGAGTCTGCAACTTCTGAGGCATCCAGAAAGAGAATTTCTTCTCTACATCTGGCCCAATCTGAAATGGTGGCAAAGCTGCCAGAGAGGGTTTCAGCGGCATCGCGTAGATAAGCCAGGAAAGTGGTTGCCACTACTGATAGCTGTTTGCCCGACAGGTAGACAATGTACCACTGGCGCGGAATGGGGAACCCTTCTACATCCAGAATGGTGAGTTCACTGTTAGACGATTCTGGTAGCAACGTGTGGCGCGACAACACCGATAGCCCTAGCCCTCCTGTCACGGCATGTTTAATAGCCTCATTGCTGCCCAATTCTAAACGAACTTTGACGCTTAGCTTCTGAGCATCCAGCAGCTTTTGAAAAGCCCGGCGCGTTCCAGAACCCGGTTCCCGCATAATGAATGGCTCTTCAGCTAAACGCTGGAGCGAAATATTTTTTTCTTGAGCCAGCGGGTGATCGACTGGAGCAATCACCACTAAAGGATTTTCCAAAAAGGGATGAGATTTGATGTCTACATGATCGGGCAGTTGGCTCATCACGTAGAGGTCATCTTGGTTGTTTGCCAGTCGATCGATGACTCGCTCGTGGTTTGTCACCGTCAGCGATACGTCAATGCCAGGATATTTTTGGCAAAAGGGGCCCAGCAGCCGAGGCATGAAGTATTTGGTGGTGGTGATGACGGAAATGCGGAGTTTTCCTTGCTTCATGCCCTTGAGATCGGCCACCGTCATTTCAAGCTGGTCGAGCCGTTGAAAAATTTCTTGACAGGTAGAGTACAACTCGCGTCCAGCGTCGGTTAAAAACAGGCGCTTGCCAACTTGCTCAAACAAAGGTAGCCCGATTGCTTTCGTCAATTGCTTCACCTGCATCGACACCGTTGGCTGGGTGAGAAAAAGCTCTTCTGCGGCTCTGGTGAAGCTACCGTGCCGGGCAGTAGCCTCAAAAACTTTTAGCTGGTGCAAAGTAGCGTGAATCAATGATCAATTCTCCTGACTTTTTTCAAAGGGATAGGGTTTCAAAGGGGTATGGACAAAACCTAACAAAAACCTGTAAAGCATAAGCAATGACTGCGGTTTGGTTATCTCATAACCACTCGAACAGCAGGTGAAGAAGCGCTGAAGACTAGACAAATGGGTTGATGAGAACGAACAATGACCAGTTTGCATCCTTTTCTAGGGATTGCACATCTCTTTCCATATAGAACAGAGTCTATCACGAATATTAAAACTAGCGATTTTTATCTATGAATTCCGGGGTTATAGTGAGGTTGATGGACAACTACATGAGTTCCCTTCCAGTGAGCGCTGTATAGTCTAGAAGGTTAGGTTGGTTTCAAAGCATTTGGTGTTGTTGCTGAAACCAGCAAAAAATTCTGCCCTATGCAGCGTTTTTTCTTATATTCTTTTTGCAGTTGAGCGAGCCATGGCCGATATTGTTGAGATTGCAGTGAGTGCAGGATCGTTTACGACGTTGGTTACAGCGGTAAAGGCGGCTGGGCTGGTTGAAACGTTGAAGAGTCCTGGCCCATTTACAGTGTTTGCCCCCAATGATGAGGCATTCGCAAATTTGCCGCCCGGAACGATTACGACTCTGGTGCAAAATATTCCCCAACTGACTCGCATCCTGACGTTTCATGTTGTGGCAGGCCGGCTAATGAAAGCTGACCTTGCCGAACTAGAAACCGTGACCTCGGTGGAAGGCTCTCCGATTCCAATTCGCTGTAACGGCGGGTTTGAGGTTAAAAACGCAACTGTGATCGCACCCGACATTGAAGCCGACAATGGCGTGATCCATGTGATCGATCGCGTCATCTTAATGGGATAAGCGAACCGAATGTAGCCTCTGATTCTAGATCGCCAATCGCTGAGACTAGGGCGAATTCCGCGCCAGATCTATGGCTTCTAGTCTGTGGCTTCTAGGATGGAATGTTTACAAAACCAACAATCTGTACGGGCGGGTTTGGCACGAGATCTATGGCTTCTAGGATGGAATGTTTGCAAAACCCGCCCCTACCGCAGAAATATCTGCCAAACTCGCCCCTGCCCAACGCCTTAAAACCAGCCTTCCAACTCTAGTTCTTCAATCACTTGCAGCCCGCGCGTGTCTCCCACTTTCAGAACGGCAGTTTTAGCGTCTTCACGGACACCCATTTCCGGATCTTCTGCAAACGCTTCAATTAGGGCATCAATAGCCGTCGCATAAATCACATTAGAAGGAAGTTCGCGGCAGAGTTGCCCGACTGCCCAAGCGCAGTTGCTCCGCACCGCTGCCACTAGATCGCGTCGCAGTCCTTCAATCAGGCACGGAATTGCCGTAATCGTGGCATCGTAACCCACTTCCACCATTTGAGCCAGCGCGCTGGCTGCCCACAGCCGCACCGCAGCAATATCGGTTTTGAGGGCATCAGTTAAGGGTTCTAGCGCCCGACGATCACGACAGTTGCCCAGTGCCCAGACCATACCTTTACGAGCATAGCCATTCCAATCGCGCTGAAGTTGCTCGATCAACGGTTCAACAGCGGCGGAGTCTGGGTTACGGCCCAATCCATAGGCAGCGCTTACCCGCACCAAGGGGCAGGGGTCGTTCAATAAAGCTACGAGTAGCGGAATGGCTCGCTTGTCTTCAATTTCACAGAAGGCACGAGCAGCCAACATTCGCTGCTGGTGATTGGGAGACCCTAGCAGAGACAGCATAACTTCGGGGTCAGGCTTGACCTCTTCAGCTTGGTCTGCTTCCAGCCCGACTTGATCTAATGGATCAAGCTCAATTTCCGCTTCTAGTACGGTTAATTCATCGTCGTCATACATATTGACACTTTACAGCAAAGCTTATCGCTTCAGGTGCCCCCATTACGCATTGAAGTCCTGCTTGTTTTAAACGAAACTATAGAGGGGAAGTAGAAATATTGTCACGATTCATTAGGTTTGGGTTGGGACATGCTGTCTTGCCCCCACGCTGTCTTAATTATCTAGACTGTCTTAATTTAGACGGTCATAACTTAGGATGAGGGAAGGTGAGTTTGTTCCCGCGATCTACCCCTTGACAGCGAGAACTTGCTCAATCATATCCGGCGATCTTCTGGATGTTCCCACGTTGGTAGTGACACAGACAATCGATGAGCATTCAAACTTCCGTACTGGAAGCGTTACTGCAAAGCTCGCCCCAGTTGCGCCCCCAACTCTATTTCAAATCTTCTTTGACAGCGCTGTCGCATGCAATGGAAGATCAGGTTTTGGCGGGTGGATCGTCCCAGCCCCTTGTGATTGCCAGCTTTCAACGAGAGCGGTTTTATCGCCAGGAAGCGCACCGCTACGAACGAATTGCAGCTTTGACTTCTCATGTTTATGTGCTGGCTGCACCCGAAACTAGCTTCACTAACGCCTCACGAGAGTACGAAACAATTGCCTTTGACCCAGACGACCAGTTGAGCCAGGAATGGCATCTGGTGGTAATTGGGCCGCAATATGCGACCTGCTTAGTCTGTCAGGAGCGACAGATTTCTCCGTCTGGGAAGGATGTAGGTTCTGGCGTAGCTTGTGCTAAAGATCCGGCGCAGTTGCCCGCAATGGATCAAACTCGCCGCTTTGAGGGCATCTGGACATTCGATCGGCAGGTAAGCTGTGCTGCCGCCAAAATCTTGCTCGATCGAATTCTGGTTTATCGTCCAGAACTGGCGCCAAAAATTGAACAGGCTAAAGCTGAGTTTCTATCAGACGCCCCTAGAGGGCTGCAAAGCGGGCTGCAAGAAGTTGACCCTGACCCATTTGCGCAACGTTTAGTTACTTACATTCAGGCGGGGCAATACAAGCTACAAAAAGCCTACCGTTCGATTGCGGCGAAAGAACAGCAAGAACGGCTGGTGAATTTAATTACCTCTGCAATTCGGCAGTCGCTCGACCCGAACGAAATCTTCAAAGTTGCGGTGGAAGAACTGGGGCAGGCAATCCAGGTGTGTCGCTGTCTGATCTATCGCTGCAAATCCACTGATACCGAAGCCACCATTGCTCACGAATATCGCTCTGACCCTCGCTTGCCCTCGCTATTGGGGCAAACTTGGTCGCTGCACGATCATGTTTTGTTTCAAACGTTAACCAAACAGCAAGAGACGATTAGCATTCTCGACACCCAAACCACTGACCAGTTCGATCTTTCGCCACTGCAAGCCCGGATTGATCGCTGGCAGATTCGCTCGTGGCTCATGGTTCCGGTGGTTTATCAAGGGCGGTTGATGGGCGTGGTTGAGCTACATCATTGTCAGGCTCAGCCGCATCTGTGGTCGCAGGAAGAAATCGGCTTGGTGGAAGCGGTGGCGATTCAGCTAGGGGTGGCGCTGATCCAGGCAGAATCTTACGCTAATTTGGAAGACCTGAATCTGCAACTGGAAGCGCTAGATCGAACCCGGAGTAACCTGATTGCGATCACAGGTCACGAATTGCGCACACCTTTATCGACAATCCAAGTTTGCCTAGAGAGCCTAGCCAGCGAGCCAGATATGCTGCCAGAACTGCGTCAGGTGATGCTCAACACGGCCTTAACTGATGCAGAACGAATGCGTAAACTGATCCAGGATTTTATTACCCTATCGCGGTTGGAAAGTGGTCGGGTGGAGTGGCATCTAGAGCCGATTTCGATTGATGAATG
The DNA here is from genome assembly GCA_012033495.1 of Cyanobacteria bacterium RM1_2_2. Lineage (GTDB taxonomy): Bacteria > Cyanobacteriota > Cyanobacteriia > Elainellales > Elainellaceae > Elainella. The sequence continues at coordinate 13,157 of JAAUQT010000065.1, forward strand.
TATTTATCTTGCGCTTAGCAGCATTCGCACTCGTCAGACGGAAACGGTGTTGCCTCACATCAGCGCTCAAGTACCGCTCGAATTGCCTCCGGTGCAAGCTGATGGTGAACGGTTGGTAGAAGTGCTGTCTAAGTTGCTTGATAACGCCTGCAAGTTTACTCAACCGGAAGGGGAAGTGGTGATTGAAGCGAAGCCAAACGGCGGCAAAATGCTGGAAATCACAATTACCGATACTGGTCGCGGCATTGAACCAAATCGGCTGGAGACGGTTTTTGATCGGTTTTACCAAGAAGAAGGGGCACTGCGACGCACGGCAGGCGGAACCGGCTTAGGGCTAGCCATTTGTCGGCAGATTGTCAAAGGGTTGGGCGGGCAAATTTGGGCAGAATCGGCTGGACGCGACCAAGGCAGCCAGTTTCACTTCACGCTGCCAATTGCTCCAGAAATAACGCCGGAAGAGGGGGCAAACGGCGCTCTAAACGTTGCCAAGTCTGGGAAGCCAGTCTCAACCAACAGCACGGCAAAAGCAACCGAGAAGAAAGCCCGATCGAACCGCAAACGCGCAACGCTGGGTTAGCGATGAGTTAGCAAGGACGGCTACTGACTCACCGTGATTCCGCGTTGGCGCAATTGCCCCACAAAGAAGTCTTCTAGCGACGTGCGAGCCAAATTCATCTGAATCATTTGGGCATCCATCAGTTCAAGGCTGGCTAAAAAGTCTTGGGGGTCGCCCTTCAGGTGTCCTTGCCAGTGTCCTTCTTGAAATTCCAAATCGGGAATCCAGCGTCGCAACACATCCGGGTTGCCGCCCAAAATTTTGACCTGATATAAATCCGCGCTGCCGAGCAATTCTGGTAGTGACCCGATGCAGAGCAATTCGCCCCGCGCCAAAATTGCCACCCGATCGCAAATTTTTTCGACATCCGACAGCACATGGCTATTAAAAAAAATCGTCTTGCCCTGAGATTTCAGCGAAAAGATAATTTCCCGCATTTGATAGCGCCCCAGCGGGTCAAGTCCTGACATCGGCTCGTCTAAAAAAATCACCTGCGGATCGTTGATCAACGCCTGCGCCATGCCGACCCGCTGCAACATGCCCTTAGAATACTGCCGGAGTTGCTTTTTACGAGCCGAAGACTGGGACAACCCCACCAAATCAAGCAATTCGGGAATCCGCTGCCGCTGCACTTGATGCGGAATTTGGAACAGCCCTGCCGCATATTTGAGAAACTCGTGCGCGGTGAGGAAATCATAGAAATAGGGATTTTCTGGCAAATAGCCCACTTTTTGCTTGACGCTGCGATCGCCTAACGGCTGGTTCAAAACCGTGCCTCGTCCTTTGGTGGGTCGAATGATGCCAAGCAAAATCTTCAGCAGGGTGGTTTTTCCGGCTCCGTTAGGCCCCAGCAAGCCGAAGGTTTCGCCCTCGTAAACGTCTAGGCTACAGTCTTGTAAGGTGACAATCTTCTGGTTGAGCCAAAAGCCAGCGCGGTAAACCTTGCGTAGCCCACGGGTTTGCACAACTGCGGCACGTTCTGCAAGAGATTCTGTGGGGGATTGAGACGCCGTATCCATAGTTGCCTTCGCCAATGAACGCCTATATTTTGCCCGGTTTTGGTCAGTCTGGAGCATCGAACTCGCTCATACGATAAAGTCGTTAATAAAGCAGCTTTAATTTTTGGTTTTATGGATCGCTCAAAAATCGTCGCCGTGATTACCGGAGCAATTGCTATCTTACTCAGCATTGCCTATTTACTGATCGTGCAATTTTTAGACTTTCGTGGCGAAATGCAGCCTGCGCCTGTGGATGTGTCGAATCGCTGTATGGCAATCGAACGATTGGTTTAGCGTTCAAATACTTAAGAAGATTTAAGTGTGGCTCCCAACCGTCCGCTGGATTGGAAACACTGTTGGAGCAGCAATTTTTCTGTGACTACAGTTCCCAAACATGATCTGGGTCATCAAGCGCTGCTTTCACAGTAGACAGATCAGCAAGCTCTTTGAATGGGCTAGATTTCGCTAGTTCTACAATGGCATCTAATGCCAAGCTAAGCTGTTGATTGTCACCAGATGCCATTGCTTGCTCAACTACTTGAAAAAATAATTGAAAATTCTTAGCTCGTTCATCAAAGGAACGTTCTAGATAACCAATCAGAAGATCACGTTTCGCCTGAATTTCACCAAGAGTAACTTTTTCCCAAGCCTCGATTTCACGGCGTTTAGTTTTTTCTTTTTCAACGATTTTTAGATACTCAGTCCATGATTGGACAATATCACTCACGCATTGAGCAGGGCTAACGAATGCTTCAGCACCTCTCGCGACGAAGGTTACAGACGACTTTTTACTCATTATTTTTAAGCGAAAACTACTTTATCCGGTTCTAACCTAATTCAGATTGCCATCATCATCTAGAACAGGGGTTTTGAGAATTTCGGCTAGTGCTTTGATCAAAAGTGCGACTTGTTGAAATTTCTCAACATCCTGCTCTCGTACAAAGGGTCGTGATTCAAGCTCTACTAGACCTGCAACAGCTTTAGTATTTAAGTCAGTGACAAGTTCCATGAGTTCTATGAGTCGTCGTTGTACCTGTCCTAGAAAATCCTCAAAAGTATCAAGTTTTGAAATTTCGGTATTTACTTCTGCCTCATAACGACGTGCCTCAGTTAGAGCTTTTTCCCCTTGTCCTCCTAAAACAAAGCCACCGATCAGCAAAGCTGGCCCTACAGTAATACCACCCAGAACTAGAGTGCCTAATGCCATACCTCCACCACCTGCTGCCAAAGAACCGCCACCTAGCCATGCCAGAGTTGCATTCCAGGCCGCAGCACCACTAAGCCCACCAATTGCCGCTCCAGTGCTTGCTGTACCAAAAAGTCCTACAAGTGCTACTGTACCTTGACCTGCGGCATAGGCAGCACCAGCAGCTTTGAGTCCACTTGTTACAATACTTTCTGCTTCTAAGACTGCCGTTTTATACTCCTGAATTTGCTGAGGCGAAATTCCGTCTAATCCTTCCAAAAACTTCATGTCACTCTGGGAAGCGCGTTGCCCAAGTCGTTCAATGAAAGCAACGAAACGTCCAATTGTGTGAAGTTTGACTTCGATTTGAAGCTGACCGTATTCTTTTGCCCAATCTTGTGTCTCTTTCAACACAGGCTCTACTAACTTACGTCTTTGGTCATAACGCTTTTGAGCTTCTTCTCCGATTCTCTTTGCTTCATCCATTTAGAGATGCCATCTACTCCTGTCGCAACTCCGATACCAGCAGTAAATAGCGCTGCTGCACCAAGAATGATTGGAATAATGAAAATCATGCGAAGCTCCTAAATGCTTACAAGGGACTATATTCGCTCAACAGGTGAGATCCATTAGAGTTCAGACAACCTTCACCAACGTAGCAACAGGGGATACAGCGCACCCTCAGTAAACCTTCTAATGTTACAAAGCATTTAAACAGGAATTAGATGCCTAAAGTTTTGACCCAAGACTCGATCTCTTCAACACAGGAAACCTAGAGGACTGCTAGCCTCTGCTGTCTAAATGCCAGTGCCATAGTGAAGGAAAAATCGCTATCGTTAAGAAACCCTGATTAGTCAGCATTCTCATGAACAGTATTTCCGTTACACCTGCCAACCCCCTGTTGATCGGCGAAGGGTTGCCCCCGTTCGAGCGCATTCAAACCGAAGATGTAGAACCTGCTATCACTCAGCTATTGGCAGAACTAGCAGACAGCTTGACGCAGCTAGAAGCCAACGTTACGCCGACTTGGGAAAGATTGGTGGCTCCACTCGAAGCAATTGAGGAGCGAATCTCCTGGAGTTGGGGAATTGTTGGGCATTTGATGGGCGTGAAAAACAGTCCCGAACTGCGGCAAGCCTACGAGAAAATGCAGCCAGAAGTGGTGAAGTTCTGGAATCGCCTCAGCCAAAGCCAGCCCATTTATGCCGGATTTAAAGCCCTGCGCCACAGCGATGCATGGTCAACCTTGGAAGCCAGCCAGCAGCGTATCGTTGAATCTGCCCTCCGAGATGCGGAACTGTCGGGAGTGGGACTAGAAGGCGACGCCAAAGACCGCTTCAACGCGAATTCAGCTAGAGCTAGCAGAACTGGCGACTCGCTTTTCTAACCATGTTTTAGACGCCACGAAAGCCTTCAGCCTGACGCTAACTCAACCCGAAGAAGTTGCCGGTTTGCCGCCGAGCTTAGTGGGTTTGGCGGCCCAAGCAGCCCGCTCTGCGGGAGAAGAAACTGCAACGGCTGAGTCGGGCCCATGGCGGATCACCCTGGATCTGCCGAGCTATATGCCGTTTATGCAGCACAGTCAGCGGCGCGACCTGCGGGAAAAGCTGTATCGGGTCTACATCAGTCGTGCCTCTAGTGGAGAGCTTAACAACAAGCCGCTCATCGAACGGATTTTGGAACTGCGGCAAGAGCAGGCGAAACTGTTGGGCTATGGCAGCTATGCCGAAATTAGCTTGGCAGCAAAGATGGCTCCGAGCGTTGAAGCTGTTGAAAAGCTGCTCGAAGAACTACGGCAGTCGAGCTATGATGCGGCGGTCAACGATCTGGAAGCGCTGAGAGAATTTGCTGTCTCGAAAGGTGAGACTGAAGAACTCCAGCACTGGGATATTCCGTTCTGGGCAGAGCGGCTGCGGGAAGAAAAGTTTGACTTTAACGCTGAGGCGCTGCGCCCCTACTTTCCGCTAGAGCAGGTGCTGAGTGGATTGTTTGATTTGTCGAAGCGGATTTTTGGCGTCGTGATCACGTCTGCCGACGGTGAAGCTCCGGTTTGGCATCCGGAGGTGCGTTACTTCCAAGTCGCGGATGAATCCGGTCAGCCCATCGCCCATTTCTATCTTGATCCTTACAGTCGTCCGGCTGAGAAGCGCGGCGGGGCTTGGATGAATGAATGTATTAGTCGGGCGCAGGTCGCAGGAAGTTCTCAACTGCGGTTGCCCGTTGCTTACCTCGTCTGTAACCAAACGCCGCCTGTGGATGGCAAACCGAGCCTGATGACGTTTGGCGAAGTTGAGACGCTGTTCCATGAGTTTGGGCATGGCTTGCAGCATATGTTGACCAAAGTGAACTACGGCAAGGCTTCTGGCATTCGGAACGTGGAGTGGGATGCGGTTGAGTTGCCGAGCCAGTTTATGGAAAACTGGTGCTATCATCGCCCCACTTTGCTGAGTTTGGGCAAACACTACGAAACCGGCGAACCGCTGCCAGAGCACTATTACCAGAAGCTATTGGCGGCTCGCACTTACATGAGTGGCAGCGTCATGCTGCGGCAAATTCACTTAAGCTGGGTCGATTTAGAACTGCACCATCGCTATCAGCCTGGTGGCAGCGAAACTGCTGAGGATGTGCGCCGTCGTCTCGCCGAACAAACAATGGTGCTGCCTCCACTGCCGGAAGATTCCTTCTTGTGCGCGTTTGGACACATTTTTGCTGGGGGCTATGCCGCAGGTTACTACAGCTATAAGTGGGCAGAAGTGCTGAGTGCCGATGCGTTTGCGGCGTTTGAAGAAGCGGGCTTAGAAGACGAGCACACCCTCGCTGAGGTAGGACATCGCTTCCGGGAGACGGTTTTGGCGCTCGGCGGCAGTCAGCATCCGATGCAGGTGTTTAGGTCATTCCGAGGGCGCGAACCCAACACAACGGCACTGTTGCGGCACAATGGTTTGGCGGCTTAACTGGCGGCTTAACCGGCGGCATAATAAATTGGCAGCGTATGAACTGGCAAGCCCAGGGGTGACGGAATGGAGCCTTCGATGGGATTAAAACCTGAATCAGAGCCACTATCCGCAATGACCGTGGCTTTCTTGGGTGCAGGCGCTTGGGGAACCGCACTTGCGTCGATTGTCAGCAAGCGGGGGCATCGAGTGCAGATCTGGTCGCGCCGCAGCGAAGCCACTTTAACAGATGTGGTGGCGGAGGCAGAAGTGATTGTCTCTGCCGTTTCGATGAAAGGCGTCCCGGAAACGATCGCTCGGCTGCAAGCGGCTCCGATTCCCGCCTCGACGATTTTGCTGAGCGCGACGAAGGGACTCGATCCAGACACGCAAAAAACAGCCTCGCAACTCTGGCAAGCTGCTTTTCCCCATAACCCGATTGCGATTTTGTCGGGGCCCAATTTGTCGGAAGAAATTCGACAAGGGTTGCCTGCTGCCACGGTGGTTGCCAGTCACAATAGCGCGGCGGCTCAGTGTGTTCAGGAGATCTTTTCTTCCGATCGGTTTCGGGTCTATACAAACTCTGATCCATTAGGCACTGAACTGGGCGGAACTTTAAAAAACGTGATTGCGATTGCGGCGGGGGTGTGTGATGGCTTGCAGCTAGGAACCAACGCTCGTTCTGGGTTGATTACCCGCGCTCTGGCAGAAATTATTCGCGTCGGGACGGAATTAGGCGCTCGTCCTGAAACGTTTTTTGGCTTGTCGGGTTTAGGCGATCTGTTGGCTACCTGTACGAGTCCGCTCAGTCGCAATTACCGAGTTGGGTATGGGTTAGCGCAAGGCAAATCGCTGCCGCAAATTTTGACCGAACTTCAGAGCACAGCAGAAGGCGTGAGCACGACGAATGTGCTAATTGATTTGGCCGAACGTCGCGGCATTGCGGTTCCGGTTTCGCGGCAAGTTTATCTGTTATTGAATGGTCAAGTTACGCCAGAAGCAGCCGTCACCAAGCTGATGGATCGAGACTTAAAAGCAGAAGCTTATGATGGCTCAGATCATTCACACAATTAGAAATCAGACTACAGCAAGAAAAATGTCAAAAAATGTCAATTTAAAAGGCTCCGTCTCTGTTATCCAAGACGGAGCCTAAATTCTGATATACCCACAATTTGTCGGAGCAACACAACTAGATTCATCTCATACAGCCGACACTATACCGCCAGCTTGAGCGAATCTGCCGCTCATCAATCCTTAGTAGTAGGAGGAGTAGCGGCAAGGACGGTAGTAAACCGGGTATGCGTAGTAGTGGCGAGGATAGTAAACCGGACGATGGTAGCTAACGCTGCGGTAGCAGTTGTAGCAACGACGACCGTAGCCATAAGCAGAAGCAGAGTCAGCAGAAGTGCTGATTGCACCTGCGGTGACACCAGCGGCGATCAAGCCAGTGGTTACAACAGTCTTCAGTCCGCTGAGGTTAAGTTCTTTTGCTTCGGACTCGTAATCTTCAGCACCGTATAGATAAGCAAGGGTTTCCATAGCTGTTCCTCGAAAAAAGGGTAGTTGAATTAAGCTTCAAGCTCATTAACAAAAGCTATCAATGAACCGAGAGCTATCAATTTCCTCGTAGATACACTACAAGGACAGGGAATTCCAGGCATTAATCCTGAATGATTCTGAATTCATCCAATCTGAACTTCCGTCAGGAAGAAAAATTTGGAATTTAAAATTATTCCGCTGCTTTTCATGATTAACATAATTAATTTGGATATCGTACATATATTTGTACTAATTACTTCATGTAAAGGTTATTGAAAATCATTTCTGAGATGAATAAAGCTCTATATTTAGAGTTGCTGTTTCTCACATCCTGGCTCATTACTCTATTAGTAGAAGAGGAAAAAAATCTGTTCAAAGCAAAGAAAGCTTTTTCCTATTGATGGAGAATTTTGGATGAATTGAGCCGATTTATTCTCTTTTCAGGAAATAATTGTAGTAACTCTTACCTAGCGTGAAGCGGGATTCAGAGTAGGGTTGTAGCCTGACGCTGAGCAGTTCTGATGCTTTTTGGGAGCCATGATCGGCAAGAAGCGGCAAAGTTGGATTGACAAACCACAGATATGCAAAAGGTATGAACAGCCAAATTTTGTCAGTCGAGATTCACAAAAATCTTTGTTTGTTGGTTTGTATCTTAATCAGCTCGGCTCAGGGCAAGTTAATTTAATCTTTAGAGATGGGTAAGATCCAATTAAAATTTAACATTTTGCACGCACTTTAATATTAAAAACTAATGCAAATTTTGGCTATGTTGCTGATCAGTTTTGCTCTGAAACTTGGCATCTTTTCGGTTGAATTGAGCAACTGCAATACAAAAAGAATAATGAAAAGAGATTGCCAACTGTTAGCAGCAATGACACGATGAATAGACCTTCTGGATTTTGTGAACTGTCCATAACGACTTGCCATAACGGTGGGTGTTGTGTTGCAATCCTTCTCAATCTCCTTGGCAAGAGATTCTATGCCGCTCAGTTGGTGCTGAGCATAGCCTCCGTGAACGTTCCCTCCCTTTCTTTTGCCTTCTTGTAGAGTAGGAGGTTTCTAACTGTGATGCCTTGCATTTGGCGTGTATAAATGTTTACTATTCTAAATTCCTGTAGGATTTGGTTTTTGCAGCATTTCAAGTTAATTGGATTAGCGCTGCTTTGTTGTTCTGGTGTTCTACTATGGGGGCAATTTGTTCACTCGCAGCAACCCATTCATTTAGCGATGCTGACTTCAGCGCTAGATGCTGCCCAAGGGCAAAGTTTGGTGGCGGCTTTTGAAGCCAAAAATCCCGACATTAAGATCGATGTGATTGAAGGCCCTAACGCCTCTAACTTGATCGAAGATCTCTACACTTCTTCGTTCTTATTGGGTGACTCTCCCTACGATCTCGTCATGATGGATGTGGTCTGGTTGCCCAAGTTTGCAGCGGCAAGCTGGCTGCTCGATTTAACCGATCGCATTCCTGAAGCTGACCTCGCTGATTTTATGCCTGCCGATCTCGAAGGCGGACGCTACAAAAGCAGGTTATATCGGCTGCCGATTCGCTCGGATGCTCAGCTACTTTATTACCGTCAGGATTTGCTGCAACAGGCAGGCATAGCCCCGCCCGAAACCTTTGCTGACCTGATCGATGCTTCCAAGCAGTTGCAGTCATCTGGAGCGGCGAAATGGGGCTATGTCTGGCAAGGGCGACAGTTTGAAGGATTAGCAGCCGTTTTTGTCGATATTTTGGCGGGTTTTGGCGGGTTTTGGGTGAATCCAACTAGCTTAGAAGTGGGATTGGATCGTCCAGAGGCGATTGAAGCAATTCAATTCTTGCGTAGTACCCTAGAGCAAGGCATTTCGCCGCCGGGAGTGAGTAACTATCAGCATGAGGATGCGCGACGTTTGTTTCAAAGTGGCGAAGTGGCGTTTATGCACAACTGGCCCTATGCTTACCCGCTGACCAATAGCGATGATTCCCCAATGCAGGGCAAATTCGCAATCAAACCGATGGTGCACGCACCGGGGCTAGCGGGTGGTGCTTGTTTGGGCGGGTGGGGGATCGGCATTGCTAAAACTACGGCGCATCCAGAGGCGGCGCTGCGGGTGGCTCAGTTCTATGCCAGCCCTGAAGCTCAGCGGATTTCGATTCTCGAAAACGGCTATCTACCGACTCGCCGCTCGCTCTACACTGATCCAGAAGTGGTGGCTCAGTATGATTACTTCCCTAGCCTGATGCCGGTGGTGGATCAGGCAGTTTTGCGCCCGCCGATCGCTCAATATGCCCAAGCTTCGGATATTTTGCAGCGATATCTGAGTGCCGCAATCACAGCACGCATGAGTCCTGAAACTGCGATGGGAGCTGCTGCGGAAGAAACGCGGGCGCTCTTAACCCGTGATAGATCGGAATATTAAACCAACCTATGCCACCGTTGAGGGTTGCTCATCGCCTGAGTTGCTCTTAGTAGCGGGCAGTTCCAAGCAATACCCAGCCCCATAGACGGTTTTGATATAGCGTGGATGGCGAGGGTCGGGTTCTAGCTTGGTTCTTAGGTGACGCACATGCACCCGGATGGTTTCAATGTCGTCGTTGGGATCGTAGCCCCAGACTTCTTTAAGAATTTCGCTAGGGGAAACTGTCTGCCCGTGACGTTGGAGTAGGCAGTGCAGCAACTCAAATTCCAGATGGGTCAGCTTCACTGTCTGATCAAACCAGATCGCTTCCAGCCGTTCTGGAACGAGGGTCAGCGGGCCAAAGCTGAGAATCTCACTGTGTTTGGCAGCCTGCGGGATGCGGTCTGTCCGACGGAGCAAAGCCCGGACTCGTGCCAGCATCTCTTCGATTTCAAAGGGCTTAGTTAAGTAGTCGTCGGCTCCGGCATTGAAGCCCTCAACTTTATCTTGAGTTTGCCCTAACGCAGTTAACATCAGCACTGGAATGTCGGCTGTGCGGTCGTCTCGGCGCAATCGTTGGCAAACAGTAAATCCATCCACCTTCGGCAACATCAGATCCAGCATGATGAGATCTGGCAGAAGCTGAAGCGCCAAAGCCTGACCTTTAATGCCATCTGGAGCTTGGCTGACATCGTATCCGGCCATTTCCAGATTCACGGCAACCAACTCCGAAATAGCGGGGTCGTCATCAATGACAAGTATACGGGGCATCACGATAAGGCAAGTTAATGAGCGCTGCAATTAATTACGAAATCTTGAAGTTTTACAAGATTCCTGTACAGATTATAAGCAAGGATTCTAAATTCTTTCTAAACCTGATGGATGTATCAATTCTTTCAAGTTTCTAAATTTTTCTTAAAACACATTCATAATTCAACATCTTGATCCTAACGGCTTCATAAAATGAATTGGACGATCACGGCTCTTCTAGCGTGAGAAAAGCAAACTTGGATATGACAAACCCCACATCCACCATTTCTATTTCGTGGGCAAGTGGGCAAAAATGAGGCTGATCTAAGGCAAAGGGCGCAAGATGAATCCAAAATTTTTCACTCAAAATTCGGCTTTAAATCTAGCGCCGGCTCAGAAAGCGAGAGCTTGACTCGGATTTCAGGCATAATTTGAGGGCTAATTGTAAAAAATCTGCGTTTACAGGGCAGCTTACCCGCCGTTACAAGCTATGAGTACAGTTACAAGTGATAAGCGCAGTTAATGTATTACTTTTCTTATTACAACTTTACAAATCTCTGGTTTTCAGAGCAATAATGAGAAAGAAGCCAATATAAAAAAATCTGTAAACCGCGCTATTGGAGGGATTAAGATGGTTGCACTCGCAGAGCGATCCCAGACAAAACTCACGCTACAAACGCTTGAAGTTGCTGAACATACAACAACACTGCGTTCTTTAGACTGGGATCGAGATCGATTCGATATCGAATTTGAGCTACGCAATGGCACAACCTATAACTCTTTCTTAATTCGCGGTGACAAAACGGCACTGGTTGACACCTCCCATGAAAAGTTCCGCGATCTTTACCTGGATGCGCTCGCGGGGCTAATCGATCCGCGTGAAATTGACTACATTGTGGTGAGCCACACGGAACCTGACCACAGCGGCTTGATTCAAGATGTGTTGGCACTGGCTCCGCAAGCAACGGTGGTTGGCGCAAAAGTGGCAATCCAGTTTTTAGAAGATTTGGTGCATCAGCCGTTCAAGCGGCAAATGGTGAAAAGTGGCGATCGGCTGGATCTCGGTCAGGGGCATGAGTTGGAGTTTGTTTCGGCGCCAACCTGCACTGGCCCGACACCATTCTGACTTACGACCACAAAACGCAGTT
>JAAUQT010000304.1 GCA_012033495.1 Cyanobacteria bacterium RM1_2_2
TTTTGAACATAGGTCGTTGTGTCAGGTTAAGGAAAAGTATCTCGTTGGGTTAGGGCAGGTTGATGACGTAGGGGCGGGTTTTGCCAAAAGCCTGTATTACCCGCGATCAAAATCATTGCTAAACCCGCCCATCCGAGGGATTTTGAGTTGGGGCAGGTTGGCAGAAAGTCTTTGCCGCCCGCGACCCAGATCTATCGCTAAACCCGCCCTTACAGATGGACGATCAGCTTAGTCTTCGAGTGGCGTCAGTTCGCGGACTTCTGCCCCCGATTGGAGGGTGAGGGCTTTTTCGGCTCTTTGCTGACATTCGGTTAGGCTAAGCTGTCGAATTTGGGCTTTGATGCTAGGAATTGTCGGCACACTGACGCTGAGTTCCTTGACACCCAAGCCAATCAAAATTGGGACGGCCTGCGGGTCGCTGCCAATGCCACCACAGATGCCACACCATTTGCCGTGGGCGTTCGCGGCTCTAGCTGCCATGCCAATTAAGCTCAAAATCGCAGGATTAAGTCCATCTACGTGGGGCGCGAGTTTGGGATGTCCGCGATCCATTGCCAGCGTGTACTGCGTCAGGTCGTTCGTGCCCACCGAGAAGAAATCGACTTCTTTGGCAAACTGGTCAGCAATGATTGCAGTGGAAGGCACTTCTACCATGATGCCGGACTGGATCGGGGCAACACCTAGCTTTTGCCGCTCTTCTTCTAGCATGGCTTTGGCCATTCGCCAATCGTCGAGGGTGGCAATCATGGGGAACATCACCCGCACGTTACCCTGGGTCGAAGCTCGCAAAATCGCCCGTAGCTGAGTCCGCAGAATGTCAGGACGATCGAAGCCAATCCGTATTCCCCGCACGCCCAAGAATGGGTTTTCTTCATGGGGCAACGGCAGATAGGGCAAGGGTTTGTCGCCGCCCACATCCAGCGTGCGGATAATCAGCGAACGATTGCCCAGAATTTTAGCAATGTTGCCATAAATTTCGGCTTGCTGGTCTTCGCTAGGAGCCGAATCGCGTTCCATGAACACAAACTCCGAGCGCAGTAGCCCAACCCCTTCGCCGCCCATTTCCACCGTTTGGCGAGCATCTTTTTCGTTGCCAATGTTGCCTACGACTTCGATCCGATGCCCGTCTTGAGTGGTTGCAGGTTCAAAAGCTGCCGCAAACTCTTCTTGTCTGCGCGCTTTGAGGCGAATTTGCTTTTGCCGCACCTGCTCCATTTCCGGCTCGGAGGGGTTGAGCCGCAGTTTGCCTTTGCTGCCGTCCAAAATGACGGGCGTACCGTTGGGCAACTCCATGATCCGCTGTTCTGCCCCCGCGATGGCAGGAATATCCATCGAACGAGCCAAAATCGAAACGTGAGAAGTCGCGCCGCCGCCCACCGTACAGAAGCCCAGCACTTTGCCCTTTTCCATGGTGGCGGTGTCGGATGGGGTCAGGTCTTCTGCCAACAGAATGCAGTTGTCCGGGTAGGCAGTAGACTCGATCGAAACGCCTGTGAGAATCCGCAGTACGCGCCCGCCCACATCGCGCAGGTCGGTCGCCCGCGCCGCCAGCAGTTCGTTTTTCAGTTGGGCGAGCAGTTCGGCTTGGGCAGTGTAGGCTTGTTTCCAGGCAAAGGCAGCACTTTTGCCCTTGTCAATTAAATTAGTTGCCATGTCTGTCAGATCGGGATCTTCCAGCAGTTCCAAGTGCGCCGCGAAGATGGACGCTTTGCCGGAGTCGGCTTGCCCGTGGACTTTAGCTCGCAAGGCTTCGATTTCAGACTTGGCTTGATCCACCGCCTGCTCTAATTTGCGCCGCTCTTGGTTAGGGCTGGCTCCGGTTTCCGGCACGCTAATTTCTTGATGGCTGATTCGGTGCGTGTAGCCGACAGCAATTCCCGGTGAGGCAGCGACGCCTAGAATAATGTTTGGATCATCGGAACGCGGACGGGGCGGCGGTGGGGCGGCTTCCAAACTGGCAATGCTAGCGGGTGCAGAAATGGGTTTGGCTCCTTCTTCGCCCAATCCCGATCGGAGGGCTTCACTCAGTTCGGCAATGGCGGCATCAGCATCGGCTCCTTCCGCGACAAGTTGCACCGTATCGCCGTGATCGACCTCCAAACCCATCAGCCCCACCACACTGCGAGCGCTCACCTCTTTGTCTCCGCGCTTGAGGCAAATATTAGACTGATATTTTTTAGCCAAATTGACTAAAACTGCCGCCGGACGAGCATGTAGCCCCGTCGGATTCGGCACAATAATCGGGTCAGAAGTCACGACTGCGCCCGTTTGCGCAACCGACGTTCCGTTACTCTCTGCCAGCGTTAGGGTGAGAATTACATCTTTGCCAACGACGACGTTGCCAGAATAGGAGTTGAATTTCGCCACCTGATCGCTGTTGGTAATCACAATTTGCGTCAGCAGACTTCTAGCATGAAGGGCGACATAATCGGCGTCAAACTCAATCAACGGATCGCCAACCCGCACCTGATCGCCAACTTTCACTTTTGGATTAAACCCTTCTCCGCGCAGCATAACGGTATCTAAACCGATGTGCATCAGCACTTCTAAACCACTGGCTGTTTTCACTGTAACCGCGTGGGAAGAAGGATGAAGTTGCACCACCTCTCCATCACAAGGGGCTAGCAGCGTTTGGCTAACCGGATCGATCGAAATGCCATCTCCTACCATTTTTTCAGCAAACACAGGGTCAGGGACTTTTTCGATGGCAACCAATCTACCTGATAGGGGAGCGACCAATGAAATATCAATGCTCGTTTGAGCCAATGGAACAGTATAGGTCATTAACGAATCTCCTTGTTTTCCCACGGAGGTTTATGCAGCGTTGGTTTATTGGGGCAATAGTAACGAATGGAATGAATGAGCAGTGAGTTTTGCAGTGCATACTCATCGCTTGCTCTTAATGCTTATCACTGTTCATTGGAAGTGATTACGGCAACTCTCTTCAAAAATTTAGTAGTTTATGAAATCACTGATCAAATAATAAACCCCCTCACTCAACGCAAGAGGGGGTGAGTGAAATTTAGCTCAGATCCGATCTCAGTTTTCTGTAGAGCATCGTGAGCGCTCGCCTTGCTGTTCTCATAAGTCTCTGGCTTCCCTTGCCATGATCAAAGTGTTCAACTGTCTCTACTCCATCCTTGACAATGACTTGAGTTGAGCCATTTTGGTAATAGTCCCTCAGAATCTCTAACTCAGGGGAAGTCACCTTGTTTTGAGGGATTGTCACAAAGGCCCATAGCCACAGTGCTTTTCTGATGTTGCTATCTCCTCCAGCGCTCCACCCCTTAAAATCACCTGATTCAACCCATACTTGAGCCAATCCACAAGAGAGTTTGAATGCTCCTAGAGGGTTCCGTTTACCCCTAAATTTGTCAAGCGGATAGATTGCGCTGAGTATTGCTACAGAGGCTCGTCTACCAAAATGAAACGGTTCCATTGCGGTTAGATAAGCTTTAAGCTCCGGTGCTTGCAGTAGTAGCTCAATTTCAGACTCAATCCTTAAAATTGAGCGCTCAATTGCTGTGATCTTGGCTGCTAACTCGCGGCTAAACGGACTGATTCCCAATCCGATCGAATGATTGAGAATTGCGTCCCATCGCGGTGAGCTATCACCTCCAATCGCTCGCCACATTCCAGCGGGGCCGCCTAGCCACCGACGATCGACTGTTTTCTCTGCTAACTCTGGGCATTCCCAGTGAAGCTGTTGGCGCAGTCGGTTAATGAAGGGAACCCCTGACCGATTGAGAAACTGAATCTGAAGATGCTTCTCTCTCAGTTCAAGCGCTAAATCATCGCGCAATTCTAGAAACATTCCCGGCATATTCCACCGTTCTAGACCGTAGCAGGCAAGCGCTACAGCGTCTGTTTTATCGGTTTTGTCTGGCAGCCGCCATGATTCCCGGTATCCGTGTACCTCACGATGTCCTACCCATCGCACCTGACGCCCTGACTGCTCAATTTTGATCGCCCAAAACTTTGAGTAGTGGCCACCTGTTGGCTCTAGCACTGCACAGTCAAATTCAAGGGCTAGCAGTTGTTCAATTTCAGCGCTTTTGAATTTGCGAATCTTACAGCCCTTGATAAAATCCTTCAATCGTTGATCGGGCAATTTGTCTAAAATGGCCACGGTAACGCTACCGCGTGAGACATCAATGCCCGCGACTCTTAAGCTAATATTCATGTGGTCGATCCCTCGATCGCGTCGTTAATCTCTCAAGCGACAGGGGATGAGCCTGTCGCCATT
>JAAUQT010000305.1 GCA_012033495.1 Cyanobacteria bacterium RM1_2_2
AGATATTCTGGCGCTGACCCAATACCTCTGGTTTGAAAGTTGGCAGCACCTGCTGGATTTTATGCTCTGCGGCCCTCCACCTGCTCAAACGGCTAATTCCCCTTAGTTTTGAATTTAGAATTGCTGCATGCTTCTACCCTGAGTTGACATTAAATCGATGGATGGCAATACTTTTCCAAACAAGTGATCACATGCACCATCATCAACTGGAATGGGAAGATCCTGAGGCAACTCTGCAAAATTTACCACTTGCTTTTCCGCTGCTAACTTCACTATTCGCGATGTCGCTAATGATCCCAGAATCTATGCTGGAATACACCGAGGGTGATTGACGTTTATAAAAAGTTTTCCACAGACGCGAGGGGGTTTTCCACAGGCTAATGAGGGTTTTCCACAAAGAATGGGATAGTTTTCCACAGGTTTCGGAAAAACTACCCCATCTTAAATTGCGATTATATTAGCCTATTCCCACTCGATAGTTCCAGGGGGTTTTGAGGTGATGTCATAAACCACGCGATTCACGCCTCGCACTTCATTCACAATGCGGTTGGCGATGAGTTCTAGGAGGTCATAGGGAACTCGCGCCCAGTCTGCCGTCATGCCGTCTTCGCTGCTGACAAACCGTAGCACAATCGGGTAGGCATAGGTACGCTGATCGCCCATCACACCCACACTGCGAATCGGTAGCAAGACCGCAAACGCCTGCCACAGGTCATGATAGATGCCGCTGCGGTTGATTTCCTGCCGCACGATTAAATCGGCATCTCGCAAGATTTCCAGCCGCTCTTCGGTGATGTCGCCCAAAATCCGAATCGCCAGTCCGGGTCCAGGGAACGGGTGACGGTTAACGATTTCTTCCGGTAGCCCAACTGAGCGCCCAACTTTCCGCACTTCGTCTTTAAATAGCTTCCGCAGCGGCTCTACCAGCTTGAACTGGAGGTCTTTCGGCAAGCCGCCAACATTGTGATGGCTTTTGATTTTGACGGCAACTCGTTCACCCGTTTGCGGATCGACATTGGTATCAGCCGATTCGATTACATCGGGGTAGAGCGTTCCTTGCGCCAAATAAT
Source organism: Cyanobacteria bacterium RM1_2_2 (assembly GCA_012033495.1). Taxonomy (GTDB): domain Bacteria; phylum Cyanobacteriota; class Cyanobacteriia; order Elainellales; family Elainellaceae; genus Elainella. The sequence goes on from JAAUQT010000305.1 coordinate 1,071, forward strand.
CAAACGGGCCCAAGCGGCGCGACTCTTCCTCAAACACGCGAATAAACTCGTGCCCAATTCGCTTGCGCTTTTCTTCTGGGTCAGTTATCCCTATCAACTTTTGCAGGAACCGCTCGCGGGCGTTCACATACTCGACGGGAATATGAAATTGCTCCTGGAATAGCTTCAGCAGGCGTTCTGGCTCGCCCTTCCGCATAAAGCCCTGGTCGATAAACATACAGGTTAGCTGGTCGCCAATTGCCTTATGCAGCAAAAACGCCAGCGTCGAAGAGTCAACACCGCCCGAAAGCGCTAGCAGCACTCGTTTGTCGCCGACTTTGCCCCGCACCTCGCGCACCGTTTCTTCCACAAAAGCCGACGTAGTCCAGGTGGGTTCACAAGCGCAGATGTGGTAGACAAAATTGCGGATTAGCGCCTGTCCGCCAACGGAATGCACTACTTCTGGGTGAAACTGCACGCCATACAGCTTCTTTTGGTGATCAGCCACCGCTGCGCAAGGCGTGTTATCGGTATGGGCTAGTAGCTCGAAGCCTTCCGGGAGGTTAGTCACCGAGTCTCCATGGCTCATCCACATCGTTGTGCCATCTTCGACATTGGTGAGCAAATCGGTTGGGTCGTCAATTTGCAGCGAAGCTTTGCCATATTCGCCGCGCTCGGCTCGTTCCACGCCACCGCCCAACTGTTGCACCATCAACTGCATTCCATAGCAAACGCCTAACACAGGAACGCCCAGATCCCAAATCGCCGGATCGCAGTGAGGCGCACCCTCGTCATAGACAGAGTTAGGGCCACCAGAAAAAATGATCCCTTTCGGGTCAAGTTGCCGCAACTGGTCTGCGGTGGTGCGGTAGGATAGCACCTCAGAATAGACTTGCGTTTCGCGGATGCGACGGGCAATCAGTTCAGAATATTGAGAGCCAAAGTCTAGAATGACAATGATTTGGCGGTCAAGCCGATTCGTAGAGGATAGCTTTGGAGGTTGTTCAGTTTGAAGAGTCACTGCTGCATCCTAGGGTGAATCTTAGTAAGTCGATAAACGTCGCTTGAATAGAAATTGCAAGGGTAGAAATTAAAAAATCTATATTATGCAATGGAATTTGAATTTTGAATATTTAAACCAGAGTAACAAAACTGGAGAGAAAAGTGACGCCTGAGTTTGTAGGCAGGAAGAAGCTTGCTCCTGGTTCAGTGGGGGCACATTTGAAGCAGAGAGGCTGGTCAATATCCTAAAAATCCGTCCTTGAATGACTTTGCTCCTACCTCCGATGCGGGCTGTTCCATCGTGTGTTTCTCCCAAAGCGACTGGTAAAGACCACCTTGAGCCAACAATTCCGCATGAGTCCCCGACTGCACAATTTTGCCTCGATCCATCACTAGAATGCGATCGGCCGCCGCCGCCGCCGAAAGTTGATGGGAGATAAACAAAACCGTTTTGCGTCGGGTTCCTTCCGACAGGTTTTGCAAGATGTGAGTTGCAGTCTGGTTATCCACGCTAGAGAGGGCATCATCCAAAATCAGCACTGGCGCATCAACAAGCAAGGCACGAGCCAAAGCTGTTCGCTGCCGCTGTCCGCCAGAAAGGGTAATGCCGCGCTCCCCCACAATTGTTTTATATTCTTGCGGAAAGTTCAAAATTTCTGGGTGAATTTGCGCCTGTTTTGCCGCCTGTTCCACCTCTTCCTGTTCGCCCATGGGATCGCTATAGCGAATGTTGTTTTTAATCGTGGTACTAAACAAAAAGCTTTCCTGGGGCACATAGGCAATTGCCGCCCGCAGATCGCGCAACCGTAGCTGCGTAATATCGTAGCCATCGAGATAAAGCTGACCCGGATCAACATCGAGCAAGCGCGGGAGCGCATTGGCTAACGTAGATTTTCCTGACCCAATCGGGCCGACCACGGCGACCGTTTCGCCTGCCTGAATCGTAAAATTCACATCATCCAAGGCAGGAACCTCTGCTCCTGGATAGGTGTAACTCAGGTGATGCGCGCTCAGCCAACCCCGCACGTCGGTTTGGGGCAAAGCAATTGCATTGGCTGCATCGTGAACTTTTGGCTCTGTTGAAAGAATTGCCTCTAGTCGATCCACGCTGACTTCACCGCGCTGGTAGGCCGTAATCGTGAAGCCGAGCAACGCCGTCGGAAAGACCAATCGTTCGGCAAACAGCAGCAGCGCTACAAAATCACCAACGCTCAGCCTGCCATCAGCGATGGAGCCAATCCCTAGCGCCAAAATCACCAACTGGCTGATGCTAGCCAAGCCTCTCAGCAGCGGAAACAGCGTGTTTTGACTTTTGGAAAGTCGCAGATTTGCCGTCAGTAACCGTTGGTTTAGATCTCGAAAGGCGCGTCGCTCATTTTCTTCCTGAGCGTAAATTTTAATCAGCGCCATGCCGCTCATGTCTTCTTGAATCAAGTCGCTCAAGTCAGCGGTTTTTTGCTGCACATCCAATTGTTGACTGCGAAGCCGATTGCTGAATAGCTGCACCAAAATCAAGATGCAGGGATACACCGCCAGCGACGCCAGCGTTAGCTTCACGCTAATTCCCATCATGGCAGGCAGGGTTAGCCCATAGGCAAACACCATATTTGCCAAACTGAGCACCGCGAAACCAACCAACCGACGAATGTTATCCACATCGCTTGTGGCGCGGCTAATCAAATCTCCAGGCGTGTTGATCGCAAAATAGTCTGGTTCTAGCGTCAACAAATGGCGAAAAATTCGTTGCTTTAAGTCAAACTCAACCTGTCGTCCGACGCCAAATAGCAGCGTTCGAGAGGTCATTCGCACCACCCACATCATGGATGCCAAAATGAGAATTAGCCCCGCGTAATAAATCACCCGATCGAGGCTAAAAGTTTGCTGTAGCTCATCTAACCCATCGCGGATTAAGAGAGGGATATAAACCCCCAACGCATTCACAATCAGCAGCGAAAAAATCCCCACTGCTGCTTTTTGCCAGTGAGGACGCATGTAGTAAGCCAGAGTTTGCAGACGAGAATGAGCCATGAGGTGAAATTAAAATGATGAATGCAGGAGTTGGGCTGATTTATTAGAAGACTTGATGCAATGTAGGCGCAAAATGTTGTATAAATTCGTACAAACTTTAATTTACTAAAAAGCCCCCCTCTATTTTCGCGCATTCAGCTTGGAATCAGTTTTATTTCAAAATC
>JAAUQT010000066.1 GCA_012033495.1 Cyanobacteria bacterium RM1_2_2
GCGCTCAATCTACTTTCTCAAGACTCATCCTCCAAACGTGGTATTGCAGCCAGACGCAAAAAGGCAGCTTGGGATCAAACCTATCTCATCAAACTTCTGACTCAATGATTTTCATGCGGTTGCCCTAAGCAATCGTTCAGTTTCGACTCATAAGCTTACCGGAATGCTAGATAATAGAGAGGTTTTTCAGTTCTCTAGCCATTCCCCTGCAATCATGCGTACCCATTACTGCGGACACCTGCAAGCCAAAGACGTTGGACAGACCGTTACCCTATTTGGGTGGGTCGATCGGCGGCGGGATCATGGGGGTGTGCTGTTTATTGACCTGCGTGACCGGACGGGCATCAGCCAAGTCGTCAGCGATCCCGAACGAACCCCCGACTCTTACAAAACCGCCAAAGATTTGGGCAACGAATATGTGCTCAAAATTGTCGGTCGCGTCACCAAACGCCCGCCCGATTCCTTTAATCCACGCCTGCCGACGGGTGAGGTCGAAATCTACGCCGATCAGATCGAAGTCTTGAATGCAGTTGATCACGAAGCGAACCCGCTGCCGTTTCAAGTGTCTGCGGCCGAGTCGGGATCGGTGAAGGAAGACTTGCGCCTTAAGTATCGCTATCTTGATTTGCGCCGGGAGCGGATGAGCCGCAATTTGCAGTTGCGCCATCAGGTGGTGAAAGCGATCCGCCGTTACCTGGAAGACGAGCAGGGTTTTATGGAAGTCGAAACCCCCGTGCTGACGCGCTCAACGCCAGAAGGAGCCAGAGATTACCTTGTGCCGAGTCGGGTGAATCCGAATGAGTTCTATGCGTTGCCGCAGTCGCCGCAGTTGTTCAAGCAACTTTTGATGGTGGCAGGCTTCGATCGGTATTATCAAATCGCCCGCTGCTTCCGAGATGAAGACCTGCGCGCCGACCGTCAGCCCGAATTCACCCAACTCGACATGGAAATGAGCTTCATGTCGCAAGAAGAAATTCTCAACTTAAACGAAGGCTTGGTTTGCCACATTTTTAAGCAGGTGAAAGGCATCGATCTGCCGCGTCCCTTTCCGCGCCTGACTTACAAAGAGGCAATGGATCGCTACGGCTGCGACAAGCCTGATACGCGGTATGACTTAGAGCTAGTAGAAGTCTCAGATTTGGTCAAAGAGTCTGGCTTCAAAGTGTTTTCGGGCGCAGTTGCCAGCGGCGGGATCGTCAAGGTGCTGCCGATTCCGGGCGGCAATGAGGCGATCTCGAATGTGCGGATCAAGCCGGGTGGGGATCTGTTCAACGAAGCCACGACGATGGGCGCAAAAGGGTTGGCCTACATTCGAGTACGGGATGACGGCGACATTGACACCATCGGCGCGATTAAAGACAACCTCTCAGAGTCCCAAAAACAAGAGTTGCTGAACCGCACCGGGGCGCAACCCGGACACCTGCTGCTGTTTGGAGCCGGAGACGCACCCACTGTCAACAAAACGCTGGATCGGCTGCGGCAAGTGGTCGCCAAAGAGTTGAACTTGATTGATCCCGACAAAATCAACCTGCTCTGGGTGGTCGAGTTCCCGATGTTTGAGTGGAACCCAGATGAGAACCGCTTCGAGGCGTTGCACCATCCCTTTACCGCGCCCTATCCCGAAGAAGCCCACGATCTAAAAAATGCTCGCGCTCAAGCCTACGATCTGGTATTCAACGGGTTTGAAGTGGGCGGCGGCAGTCTGCGAATTTACCAATCCGGCTTGCAGCAGCAGGTGTTTGAAACCATCGGACTCTCGCAAGCAGATGCCGAAAACAAGTTTGGCTTTTTGCTGGAAGCGTTCAAGTATGGCACACCTCCCCACGGCGGCATTGCCTACGGGCTGGATCGGTTGGTGATGCTGTTGGCAGGCGAAGAGTCGATCCGCGACGCAATTGCCTTCCCAAAAACTCAGCAAGCCCGCTGTTTGCTGACCAACGCCCCCTCAAACGTAGATGCCAAGCAGCTTAAAGAATTGCACATTGCCTCTACCCACAAGCCAAAACCTTAGGAGATTTCTAGAAAAAAATATCTGTACAGGCAGGTTTTGCAGATCAATCATTGCAGATCAATCTGAAACGGTGAGATTTTGACCAAACCTGCCCCAACCCAGCGGCATATCTTTGCTCAGAACTCTCCTAAGACCTCGACTTAAAAGAATTTATCCCACGATGGGCGAAGAGTGTGCCATAACAGAAAGGATAGGTTTAAGCACGACTCAAACTTTGGTCAGGGCTGTTTCTTTTGACCGAGGCTGTTTCTTCTAACCCAAGATCTGCTTTGCTGTTGTCCTGGCTGTTATAGGTTGATTGCTTCTCGCGGGTTGATTCTCTGTCTAAGCTGGTGTCAGGACTGCATAGGTCGTGGTATCCAGCCGCCAAGCTTCTGACCCCCAATTGGATTGCTTTGTTGTAGGGAGGCAATCTTACAGAGAAGCACCCTGAGTTCGTTTCGCGTTTCGTTCGGTTGCGCTGCTGGCTGTAATTGTTCGTAATCTGTTGAATTAGCTGCTTGTGGCAGTCGCTGCAATGCTGAATCTAAAAGGGTTTGAGGGTGTGTTCTCCCCCAGGGTTTCCCTATCCTTGTCCCATTTTCATCGAGTGGATACCTGCTATACAATCCGGAAGCTCTGGAGTACAGTAGAAATCCACAAAGTTTTTAGACCGCTTCAAACCTTTGTTTTATGTTGTAACTCATCAGGAGGATAAATCATCATGGACTGGAATTATCGCGTTTTTCAAGAAACCAACGGAGATTATGTGATCCGAGAGGTCTTCTATGCTGAAGACGGCTCCATTATCGGTTGCACCGCTGAAGCCGTAGAACCTTCAGGACGCTCGCTCACCGAACTTGCCCGCGACCTCGAATCTTTCATGGAGGCACTCACCCTGCCCATTCTGACCCTGGAAGATATTCCCCCTTGCCGACAGCCGCTGGTCTACAAACCAGCACAGCCAACGGTGTCCCAAGCTCAACTTTTGGCAGAACTAAACCTTGCCTACTCTTCGTGCAAGTAACGCTTTGACAATTACGCTGATGTGTTGAACTAATCCTGCTGCAAATTGCCCGTTTCAGAATCCATCGATCGGGCACGCAGAGCGGTTTGGGTTCAAACCTACAGCAGAGCGGTTCACGTCAAGTCGAAGAAGCCGACACACTTGTTCAATATGCAATGCCTCTAGGTTTGACTAAGATAGAGGTGGCGCGAGTTGGGTTAGGTAGATGACTTCTAATTTATTGCGACGACCGATTTTAATTGGCGGACTAGGCTTAACCGTTGGAGCCTGGGTTTTGCATGGCTTTGATCCGTCAATTGTACATTTGGGCAGCACAGCAATTTGGAGCGCAATTGCGGTAGGTTCGGGTTTGTGGTGGCTCAAGCAGCAACCAGGGCAAGCTTCAAAGGCTGTGCAAATGCCGCTCCAGCCCATTGATCGGTCGCGGGTCGAGCAGGCTTTTAGTCGGGTGGAAGCCCAGATTGAGCAGTTGAAAAAGGAACTCGGTATGGCAGCCGTTGAGCAGCCAGTAGCTGAGCCGGTATTAGTCGAGCAATTGCGGCAGCGCCTGGCTGATTTGAAAACGCAAACCAATCGGCAAGAAATGCGGCTCGCTGTTTTGGGCAGTCGTTCGGTGGGTAAAACTACGTTGATGCAGCGCCTGTCGGGACTGTCGATGGAGCAGACAAGCCTCGTTGGAGAAGGGACGCTGCCTAGAGAGGGTACCCTAAGCGAAACAAATGCATCCCTCAGCACAGAAATCACGAATGCTGACCTTGTGCTGTTTGTCACAACAGGCGACCTAACTGATACTGAATTTCAAACCATTCAACAGCTTGTTCAAACTCACCATTCGTTACTGCTGGTGTTCAACAAGCAAGACCAATATCTTCCTGCCGATCGCCCTGTAATTTTGCAGCAGTTGCGGGAGCGAGTCCAGGATTTTGTGATCGCTGAAAACGTCGTGGCAATTACGGCACAGCCCTCTCCGATGAAGGTACGACAACAACAGGCAGATGGCTCCATGCAAGAACGGATCGACTATCCTGAACCTGATTTGGCTGCATTACAGGAGCGCTTGCAGCAGGTCGTAGCTAGCGAAACTGAAGCCCTATCGTTGGCGACGGTATATCGACAAGCCCAGGCCCTGAAGCTGACCGTTCAAACCGAATTGAACCAGGTGCGCCGCACGCGAGCCTTGCCAGTGATCGAGCAGTATCAGTGGATTGCTGCCGCCGCCGCTTTTGCGAACCCCGTTCCTAGCCTGGATTTGCTGGCAACTGCCACAATTAACGCTCAAATGATGGTGGATTTAGGTGCAATTTACCAACAGTCTTTCTCGCTAGAACAAGCCAAAACCGTGATGGGCAACTTGGGCAGCCAGATGGTGAAACTGGGGCTAGTGGAAATGGCCAGCCAAGCCATCTCGCCGTTGTTGAAAAGCCATGCCTTGACCTATGTGGCAGGCGGCACGGTACAGGGGATCAGCGCTGCTTATCTGACCCGCTTGGCTGGCTTAAGCTTGGTGGAATACTTCGAGGAACAAAGCCAATCGACCGAGACGGTAAGCCCCTTCCAACTCGATCGGCTGATCTTGAAGCTGAAAGCCGTCTTCCAGGACAATCAGCGCACGGCGTTTCTGCAAACTCTAGTCAAGCAAGGCATCAGCCGACTGGCTCCTCAAGCCGCACCTTCTGCCTAACTGAGTCGGCAATAAAACGGAGGAGATCCCTAATGCCCTTCACCTTTAGGAAGGCTTCGCTAGCAAGGGGTCTTCTCTAAGGGTATTTAGGGGGGATGAGGAGGAGCTTGAAATCCCAGCAAACCGCTTTTCATAGCATTTTGGATTTGCGTTCGCGCAGCGTTGCGCTAGCAACTTTTGGATCGTGGCAGCTTCGCGCAGCAATGGTTGCAGTCTGCGAACTTGGCTGGATGAACCCCGACTATTCAGCGAGTGCAGCCTTCAAACTGCGGCAGAAGGTTTCAACTGCTTGCAACGCGCGATCGGGGGAACCTTCGGCTAGCCGTTTGACAAAAGCACTGCCGACAATTATAGCATCTGCCCCCCATGCCATCACCTGATGCGCTTGGCTAGCTTCAGAAATGCCAAACCCAACGCCAATAGGTTTATCAGTGGCAGTACGTAAATCGGTGATTAGCTCTTGAACTCGCGCTTGAATTTGAGTTCGCATTCCAGTGACGCCCGTGACGCTCACCAAATAGATAAAACCTTGAGAGCGCTCGGCAATCGTCGCAATTCGGGCTTTGGGCGTTGTAGGAGCCACCAGCAAAGTTACCTCAATTCCTGCTATCGTTGCTGCCTGCAAGACGCTCTCGACCTCTTCTAGCGGTAGGTCAGGAACAACTAGCCCCCTAGCTCCTGCGGCAGCAATATCTTTGAAAAAGTATCGATCCCACGATTCAGAATTGGGTTGTAGTAAGTAAATAGGATAATGGGTGCTTTGATCTGCGGACTGACCGTTTTCAGCATGTCCAGCACCGACTCTAGTTTTGTGCCACGCTGAAGGGCGCGAGTTGCAGCCGCCTGAATCACGGGGCCATCCGCCAGGGGATCAGAATAGGGAACGCCCAACTCAATTAAATCTGCACCACTGCGATCAAGCACTTGCAGCGCCTGAGCCGTTGTTGCCAAATCTGGATCGCCTGCCGTAATAAATGGAATCAAGGCACATTGACCGCGACTCCGCAGTGCTTCCATACAGCTAGAAACTGAAACCATACTGTCACTCAAAGCTGTCACCCAAACCAACGGCTTCTCATTGTACAACGCGACACTTGCGCAACAGCACAGTAGGATTTGAGAAACAGCTTGCAATCTCCCCAAGGCAACTTAAGCTCCAGCACCTCAAGGATGGCTCTGCTCTCCCGCATTAGATTGGTGCTTCTGCTTTTCAGCCTCAACTTCTGCCTGCAATTTTTCCAGTTCTTCTGGCGTCATCTCTTCCAGACGTTTTTGTAACACGGCATCTTCATAGTCTTTAAGCTGCTGGTTGTAGGTCATATTTTGAGTCAGGGCGCGAGTCAAATAGGTTGCTACCCAAGCCAGCAGCCCACCCACCAACAGAACTTGGCTCCAAATTCCGGCGTTGGTTGGATCTAAGCCAAACTTCTCTAGCAGCAGATAGATCACGCCACCTGCTGCAAAAACGCCAATTCCAATATAAATTACGTCAATTCGGCGCATGGCAGCCTGCAATTAGCTCTGCCGAGGTTGCGGACGGAAATTGAGAAAAGGGCTGAGGATCAGCAAGCCGGGGAAGAGCAAAAATACGAAGAAATACATCAACACCCGCTCAATCGATCTAGCCGTATACCAGCGGCTTTTGAGATAAACAAACAGCAGGGCAGGCAAAACAATCAGGTAAGCGCCACCCAAGGCAAGATAGACGAGCGGAACAATTGGCAGAGACATAGGCATTCCCAAGGTACTGAATCCATTTCGGCGCTGAAGCTGAATCTATATTATCACCGTCTTCTAGCCAGCTTAGTCGATGCAGAACCGCAATTCAGAACGTGTTCCCCTAAAAATAGCAATTGGAACCAGTGATTGGAAGAATACCAAACCCATAGGAGGCAGTTTGTGAACCGGCCTTGCAAGCAGGTTCATGAGTAGCCCAGATTCTAGAAATTCGTGTGAGTAGTTCAAAATAAAAAGTAAAGGATTGAAAAGATCGAAAATTGCTGCCCTGCACGAATGCAAAGAAAAGCTAAGGAAGGTGGGCGGAATCGAAGTCTCGGCACAATATATAAAGTATGGTTTATTCCTTGCTGACCATCCCAGTTGCCGATCGATCTGATGCGCTTTCCTGGCATGACCGCATCCAAATTGTTTTGGGGTTAGCGGATGAGAACCTGTTGAAGTCTTTGTTAGTTGATTGCACTTCACCGATTGCTCAACCTCATCGCATTGGTGGCATTCAGTCAAAAATTGGCGTTCCTACGGCGGCTGGAGCAGCGGTTGATGGATTGATCGAGTTTGAAGAAGTGAACTGCGTGTTGGCCAACTCTCCGGTGCAGTTGGAACAAGAAGTCGCAGACTATATCCGTCGCAACGGCAACCAGCGAGGATATCTAGACTTGATCCGGTGCGAAACTGAAACTCGGACGGTTGGGCAAACTCTCCCCCTGTCCCAGGCAATTTCAATGCTGGCTCACGCTGGGTTTAGTTCACCGCAGGTCAAAGAAATTCTCAACCTGCCCTACGACGGTTGGCATAAATCTTGGTGGTATTGGGCTGACGAGCTTGGCAATTTTACGATCCCATTTCTACGGCTTCTGCGCACCCGTCGCCATGCCGATGGAACCTACACGCTGCAACACAAAGACTTTTTTGCCCAAGAGCAGCCCAATTGCTTTAAGAGCCGTAACCAAAAAGTGATCGTGGAGATTTTGCCAGAATCTCATCAGTTCCAAACCGTATTAGCAAAAGTTAACTTGGCTCGCCAACAGGCTGAAACGGCTCATGCTCTGCTGATTTGTGATCGCATTTCAGATCTGGAAGCGCAAGGGTTTATCAGCCAGGGGATTAGCCTATTTGCGTCTCATGAAATCGCGCTGCCCATCCGCGCGAATTGCGTTGATTGTGTGGCTCCAGACTGCCCCATGCGAGGCAATGCTCACTCTCCTGTGTTGCTGTGTCAGCAGTTTTGTTTGGGAAGCTAATCGAGGCTGTCTGCCCGAAACCTGCGAGCACGAAAGCGGCTACAAATGCTAAGGTGCTAAGCGTGGGTTCGTAACAGTCGATCGATGAGCATTTTTACGCTGCAAGCTGTCAAAAAAGATTTTGGCATAAAGGAAATCCTGAAAGATGCCAACTTTAGCCTGGGAGCCACTGATAAAGTGGGGCTAATCGGCACAAACGGATCGGGTAAATCGACTTTGCTGAAGATGATTGCCGGCTTAGAGCCGATCGACAGCGGGCAAATGTTCGTGAATTCAGGCGTGCGGATTGTTTACCTACCGCAGCAACCCGAAGTCGATGAAGCGCGAACCGTATTGGAGCAAACCTTTGCTGATAGCGGTGAAAAAATGGCGCTGGTGCGGGAGTATGAAGAAGTCTCTGATCAGTTGGCTCACAATTCTGCCAATCAAGAACGGCTGCTGTCGCGTTTGTCTAGCATCACTCACCAAATGGACGTGACCGGCGCTTGGGAGTTGGAAACAAACGCTAAAATTGTGCTCTCTAAGCTCGGCATCGAAGACTTTAACGTCAAAATTGGAACGCTTTCGGGCGGCTATCGCAAGCGGATTGCGCTAGCAACAGCCCTGCTCTCTGAACCCGATGTTTTGTTAATGGACGAGCCAACTAACCATTTAGATGCCCTTTCCGTGGAATGGTTGCAAAGCTATCTGAATCGCTATCGCGGGGCATGTTTGCTCATCACTCATGATCGCTATTTTCTCGATCGCGTTACCAATCGCATTCTTGAACTCGATCGCGGCGAGTTATTCACCTATGATGGCAATTATTCTTACTATCTAGAAAAGAAAGCCCTAGCTGATGAAGCCGAAGCAAGCTCTCAACGGAAGCATCGCGGAGTCTTGCGGCGGGAATTGGAATGGCTCAAGCAAGGCCCAAAAGCGCGGAGCACCAAACAAAAAGCCCGAATTGATCGGATTCGAGACATGCAGACGCAGGAATTCAGACAGGTGCAGGGCAAAGTCGATATTTCAACGGCAGGGCGACGCATCGGCAAAAAAGTGGTGGAGTTACACGAAGTCACCAAAGCCTATCGAGATCGAGTTTTATTTCAATCGTTTACTTACGAGTTCAACCCAGAAGATCGAGTTGGGATTATTGGTGGTAATGGGGCAGGTAAGTCAACGTTGATGAACATTATTACTGGAAAAGTACAGCCCGACTCAGGCACAGTGGAAGTAGGTAGTACAATTCAGATTGGCTATTTTGATCAGCATTCAGATGATTTAATGCTGAATCCAAATCAGCGCGTGATTGAATACCTTAAAAGTGTGGCTGAACTCGTCAAAACGGCTGATGGCTCGGTGATTACAGCGTCTCAAATGCTGGAACGCTTTCTGTTTGCCCCCAATCAACAATATGCGCCAATTCAAAAACTTTCGGGTGGGGAGAAGCGGCGTTTGTTTCTGCTGCGGGTGCTAATGAGTGCGCCAAATTTGCTGATTTTGGACGAACCAACCAACGATCTCGATGTGCAAACCCTCGGCGTTTTGGAAGAATATTTGGAAGATTTCAATGGTTGCGTGATTGTGGTTTCGCACGACCGCTATTTTCTCGATCGAACGGTGGATAAAATTTTTGCGATTGAACCCGATGGTAACGTGCGTCAATATCCTGGTAATTACTCTGTATATCTAGAATGCAAGCAACAGGAAGAAAATCGAGAAGTTGGGGTAGACGCAGAAAAAACGAAAAAATCTCCGGTTCAAGTAATGCCAGCACCAACAGCAAAACTACCGGATGCTGACAAACCGCGAAAACTTTCTTATAAAGAGAAAAGAGAGCTTGAGCAGCTAGAAGCTAAAATTCCAGAAATGGAAGCTGAGAAGGAGGAGCTAGAACAACTGATGTATAACAATCCTCCGGCCGGATACTCGGATGTGAAAAAGCTTTCAGAACGTTTGGCCGAACTGCAACAAGCGATCGAAACTTCGACAGAACGCTGGCTAGAGTTGGCAGAATTGCAGTAGCCGATCAGCTTTCTTAATGACAGTTTGGCTGCCAAGATTTGAGCGGCAGTTAGCTTCAGATCTGGAAAACAGGCGACGGAATGAGCGTTTCGCCCTGAAATTCAGTTAAGCCATAAAATCCCTGATTCAGGATGCAAAGGGTAACTTTTGCGGCGAGTGGGTCTACAATCCACTATTCGAGGATCTCTAGCGCCCATATTCGGCCTGCTTAGAGCGATAGTCATCCGTGTGTGTAGAAGGACTGACCCCCTCGACCACCAAAATCGGCGGCGGTTCGTTGAAATCAATCACAGCCTCACGGTTTTCCATCGCTTCCCACGTGCGCCAATGGTAAAACAGTGACATTGGGGATGCGAGGCGTGTCCCAGCGCCGACCGCGTGGAGAACGAACACCAATGGTCATTTGTTTGGCAGTCCAAGGCAGTTCGCGCTGCTTAATTTGCTTGCGGAACTGACCATACAAGAATTTGATCATGCTGCCGTGTTTTCCAGTTCCCAAGCTCATGGGGATCAGTTCTCCATCAACAAGCTCGTAGCGCGTGTCGGACTTGTCGCTGTAGGTGAGGGTATGCTTCAAAGCTGAGCTTTTGCGTGATGGTAGTCATGGAACTGGCTCCTGAACGGCTAATTCGGCTGCTTTTGCTTAAACAATAGCTGAATGCCCAACGCCAACAATCCTAACGTCGCAATCCCAAAAATCGCCGTCACCATTGTGCTCACTCCAATCACCAAAGTGCGTACGGCAACGGCAATATTGGCGGCTACGACACTCTTCGTCGGCAAGGGCACATCTGCGAGCGCTTGAATAATCGACTGAGTGAGGAGATACATCATAAAGGCAAGTCCGCTAGCAATCACGGCTCCTCGAAAGCAACGCGCTGGCGTGGGTGGCACATAGCTACTCGATGCGCTGGTATCGGTCGGAACCGGATCGGGAGTTGGGTTGGCGTTTGTCATGATCAATCTCCTAGATGGATTTGCACTGTATCTGCATCTGCGTTTGCACTGTAGTGACTCAGTAATTTGTCTCAATACCTTGCCTTAAATACCTTGCCTTAAATACCTCGCCTTGAATACCTTGTCTTGAATACCTTGCCTTGAATACCTCAATGAGCCAGCCGAATCCCATTTGCAATTAGGCGTGTTGTCCAGATATCTAAATTTGGATCAGGTAAGGCAGCTTTTAGCTGTAGCCGAACTTGTTCTGCCTGTGCTTTCGATTCTACCAAGGCAAACACCGTAGAGCCGGAACCCGACATCATCACCCCCAAGGTGTCAAATTCACCGAGAGTTTGTCGCAATCTTTCCACTTGCGGATAGGTCGGTAAAACTACTTTCTCCAGATCATTATGCAAAAGCTGACCGATCTTGGCCCCATCCCGTTGACCAATGGCGCTGACAATGCCGCCAGAATGCACCCGCTGCTGACGTTGTAGCAAACTATCTTGATCAGAGACATAGGAGCCGCTGAACTGTTGCCGATAGGTTTTGTAAGCCCACGGCGTTGAGATGCCGACATTTCGGTGTTTTGCCAGCACCGCGTAGAGAAAATCCACACTCGGCAATGGGGCTAACTGCTCGCCGCGTCCGGTCGCAAGGGCGGTTCCTCCACTGATACAAAACGGAATATCTGAGCCAAGCTGGGCTGCCAACTCTCGCAGTTCCGTTTGAGTTAAGCCCAACTTCCACATTAAGTTCATGCCGACCAAAACCGCTGCCGCGTCTGCTGAGCCACCCGCCAACCCCGCCCCCATCGGAATTCGCTTGTGGAGGCTGATGTCTACGCCGCCAAATTTGCGGTACATTTCAGCAAACTGATTTGCCATCAGAGCTGCTGCTTTATAGGCCAAGTTGCTGCTGTCGGTGGGAATTTGCGGATCGTCACAAGAGACGCGAATTTGATCGGTTCCATTCGAGCGCAAATCGATTTGATCGGCTAGATCAATGCTCTGAAGAATCATGGCTAACTCGTGGTAGCCATCAGGACGATCGCCAAGAATTTCGAGATATAGATTAATCTTGGCAGGGGCAATGAGGGAGTAAGTCTGCATGGAGAAAGCAAAAGTCAAAGGATAAGTCAACGAATCGCGGGCTGTATCAGATCTTCTACTACAAAATCTGGCGGTTCAACGCAACGCTCAACAATTGCACATTATCTTACGGAATCTTACGGAAGATTGCCGTATTTGCCTGCTTGCTGCTGCAATGTGCTGCCGTTGCATGACCGATTAGATGTCACTGCCCTTATCGATACTGACGATACACGTCGCTGGCAACCCGATGCAGCAAAGAATGGCGGTAAACCAGCGCTGCAAAATCATCGGCATAGCCACCGCCAATCACGCAAGCCACCGGATAGCCCTGACTCATGCAAGTGCTTAAAACCTGCATTTCTCGACAGAATAAACCCCGATCGCTGAGGGCAAGCTTCCCCAGCCGATCGCCCAAATGCACGTCTACTCCCGCATCATAAAACACTAAATCAGGCTTCACTTCAGATAACAAATCGGGCAAATAGGCTGCCAGCGTTTGCAAATAGGCATCATCTTCCATGCCTTCAGGAAGCGGTACATCGAGGTCACTGTGCTGCTTCGTTCCTGGAAAGTTAATTTCGCAGTGCATCGAAAATGTAAACACGCGCGGATCATCCTGAAAAATCAGCGCAGTGCCGTCTCCCTGATGCACATCCAAATCCACAATCAAAATTTTGTTGACTCGCTGTTGTGCCAGCAAAACGCAGGCGGCAATCGCCATATCATTGAAGATGCAAAATCCAGAGCCATAGTCAGGAAAAGCGTGATGGGTTCCGCCTGCCGTGTTGCAAGCCAACCCTTGCTCTAGGGCTAACTCAGCCGTTAAAACACTTCCGCCCACCGCAATGCAGGTGCGTTCGACTAATTCTGGACTCCAAGGTAAGCCAATCCGCCGTTGGGCTTTGGGATCAAGCGTGCCTTCACAGTAGTCGCGCACATATTCGGGCGTGTGGACTAATTCGATCCAGTCTAACGGCGGCAGTTCAGGCTGAAAAAACTGGGCTGGATGAGCCACCCCATCGGCAATCAGGGTTTCATAGAGCCGACGAAATTTAGTCATTGGGAAGCGGTGTCCGGGCGGTAGGGGCGCAACATATTTTGGGTGGTAAACAATCGGTAGATCCATGCAGTCATGCTCGAATTCTCAAGAAATCTTTGAGTCTCATCTCTCTTAGCATAAGGAGCGCTAGGCTAGTCGTACCACTGCTTGATCGAAAATAGAGTGTGCGGTGTAGGTCGTCAGGCAAACTAGCCAGGCAAACTGATCAGGTTAATTAGACAAACTAGCCAGGCAAACTAAGACAAATGGAGTTGGATCATGCAAGCTAAAACCGTCTGGGAACAGGGCAGTTCAGATCCCAGTAATGCTGATAAATTCGCGGCGATTTGCCAATGGTGGGCGAGCCTGAACGGACAGGAAATTACCTGGAGGCAGCGGCTCATTCCCGAAAGTGGCAACATCGCCGACCAAAATTGGGAACCGCAGCGGTTTGATGAAACCTTCGCCATAGAACTGCCCGAAGTGCGGGGCATCACCCTCTACTGGCGCAAACCTGACTCCAAAGACGAACGCAACACCACGCCGCACAAACTGGAGTTGGATCAGCTTCAGCAGCAGCTATATATCTATCCGCAGTCGCAGCGAGGTGTCGTGATTCGGGTGGCGCTGCCGCAAGTGGTCTATCAGCAGGTCAAAATCAACCAGCCGCAGTTCACAGTGCTGAAAACCGAAGGCAAATCGATGCTCGTGATCCGGGATGAAAGCCAGCGGTTAGAAATCCAAGTTACTTTGCCGTCCGATCAGATCGCCCAACTTCGGCAGCAGATGAGTGACGGGTAGAGAGTTGAGATCTATCAGGCTATGGATGGCTGCAAATCACGCAGGCTGAGTCATAGAGGAGGGAACCATGACCGAGGAACAACCCAAACGCGGCAAACTGGGGCGAACTGTGGCGCTGACTGGCGTTGTATTTGCAATTAGTTTAGCAGTGCTATCCATGACGCTGTTAGCGCTCAGCATCCTGCCGCAGATTTTTCCAACTTTGGTTTCATCCACAGCAACATTCACAACACCATTAGTTAGCATGACAGAAGCAAAACCGACCCAAAACTCACCTCGATCTGAAATCGAAGCGGTCATCGAAGCGGCTCGCAATGCTTGGGTTTCGGGCGATGCGGATGCGTTCGCAAACTTATTCACCGAAGATGGAGAATTTGTAGTGCCAGGGCAAACTTACCGAGGCAAAGCAGCGATTCGCTCGGTCATTGCCGAATTTTCTGAAACGCATACGAACATTCAAATTCAGATTCAACGCATGATAATCGACGGCAATCAGGCAGTCGTCGAATGGCGCTGGCAGGATACAGATGCAGCAGGCAAACAAACGGTGGCTGAAGATGCCATTGTTGTAGATTTTGTCGGAACTCAAATCAGCCGCTGGCGAGAATACATCGACGAAGCAACGCCGCGCAACGTTTGATTTGAAAGATCTGAAAAACGACATTGCTAAGGATCGTGGATTGAATCAATCCGTAACCTGTACGGGCGAGCTTAGCAGATCAATAGGCGTCCTGCAATCGATTTGACCGCAAAACCCGCCCCTGCCGCCTATCAAACTGATTTCATTCCCGAACTGATTGCATTCCCATTCCTAACTCGCCTCTGCATTTGCCCCTCCAATCTCCCCAATCTCCCAATTTGTGGGACTGCTGAATTACTGCATCAAGCCGACAATTTGTTTGCCAAACCGCCTCTATAGGAACTCTGTATTCTAGACATCTTCTAAAGGGCATCTGGATTGATGTTGAGCGCTCGCAGTTGGGCGGCTAAGCGTTCGGCTCGCTGCCGTTCTAGGGCAATCTGCTGTTCTAGCTCACTAGATCGCATCTGGGCTTGTTCTGCTTGCTGTTGGGCTTGTTCTGCTTGCTGTTGGGCTTGTTCTGCTTGCTGTTGGGCTTGTTTAGCTCGTTCTTCAGCTTGTTCGGCTCGCTCCTCTGGCGTGGGATAGCGTTCGCCTTGCTCGTCATACCAATACAGCCACTCACGCGGAATGCCTTGATAAGTGCCGCGTGCCCGACCTAAGCCGAGGCCAATTTCTGGCATCCAGATTGGGTTGCCGGACAGCAGCACATATTCGCCATCAACGAGATGGTATACCTCTAAGGGAGACTTGCGGCGACGCTGAGATGAATACACTGCATAATATAAAACACCTAACTCAGCATAAAATGCTTTTTTGCGGCTGTATTCACCTCGATATTTTGTGGATACAACTTCCAGCACGAAACAGGGAGAGATATTTCCTTCTTCCCACATCACATAGCTGAGCCGCAATCCCTCAATCAAAAAAGCGCTCTACGCCTAGGCTAAGAAACCCGTCGGGAACAATGGCGGGCAGATCGGGATCGTAGTAAATTCCCATATCGACGCCAAAAAACCAATCCCAGCGGTCATGCCAAATTTGTGCCAGAATTTGCTTTAATAAACCGGGCATTAAGTCTTGTAGTTCGTTATCCACAGGCGTTTCGTCAGAGTCAGGCAGTTCTTCTGAAGAAGGTAGGCAAAGACGCGGATCGTACTTTTGCATCATGGGTACGGGTCAGCTCATTGACTTGATCTTAGATCATAAAGTCTCAGCGCTAAAAAAAGAGGCACAGTTGCGCCTCTAGTCATGAGTGAAATTGAGTGAGCTTCAGTGAAAAGAACTAAACGACAGGCGCTTAAACCTCAGGCAAGACAAACCTGGTAAAATCCCGCTGTCGCAAACTGTCGGCTTCAACGTTGCGCAACACTGCCAGTTCGTCTCGCCCCAAACTAATCAGCGTATTGTTGCCGTCCTGCTCGATCGTCAGGCGATTAAACCGGATGCCCAGCAAGCCAAGTGTGTCTTCGCCTCTGGTAAAGCCGCGAATCAGATCAACTCCAACGCCGCGCTCCAGCACAATCACGTCATCGCCTGCACCGCCGTTCATGATGTCGCTGCCCAAACCGCCGACGAGGGTATCATTGCCTGCGCCGCCGTTGAGCGTATCAGCCCCTTTGCCCGCAATGAGCAAATCATCGCCCTGACCGCCAACCAGCAAATCTCTGCCAACGCCACCATTGATTTCGTCGTCTCCAAGAAACCCTTTGAGCGTATCGTTGTTGCCAAAGCCCAACAGAATATCGCCATCAGGGGTTCCCGATAGGTTGTTTGGCTGGTTGTTGCCTTCGATCTGCCGTCCGCCCGCAAGAACCGCATCTTGGCGAACGCTGAGGTTTTGAATACGGACATCTTCAGCGGCAGGAGTATCTTCTTGGGTGAATCGCTCAATCTCGCTTAAATATTCAGCGAGGGCGTCTTGCTCACTGCCTGTGGCCGCAAAGGTAAACCGACCCGCAGGTAAGGCAACCGGGGCATCGATCTGACCGTTGCCATTCAGATCAACATTGGGTTCGCCGGTTAAATCAATCCGATTGGCAAGAGTCGGATTTTCGCGCACAAATCGGAAGAACGGATAGCCGTCTCCGCCAGAAGTAGGCGATGTGCCTGCCAGGAAGTTGAGCGTCACGGTGCGGAAAGTGCGATTCGCATCGCCCACAACCTGCCCGTTTTGCACCACTGTATCAATGATTTTGTCGCGCTCATTCACAATCACCAGCGAGCGAATCCGCTGTCCGGGCGTCGTCACTGTCCCATCGGTTGCCAAAACTTGAGCCGGCTGAGTGGCATCAAAACTGAAGCGCAACCCAGATACTTGCGGAAAAGAACCCGGCGTTGCTCCCGGTCTCACGCCTGCTACGCCATTTTCTAGAAGCTCTTTTAACTGGGCGGCGGTAACGGTGATTAGCGTCAGTCCGTTGTTGAACCGCAGCGAGTTCTCGATGCCCAGTTGGGTGACATCGCCGACTTGTTTGTTGGGCGCGAGTGGGTTGGGTTGGGGCGGTAGCCTTTCGATTCCTGAATCGTCAGTTGCACCAGAACCAGCCGACACTTCGCCAATGTTGTCTCGAATCCCGCCGCCGTTCTTAATAGCAATGACGACACTATCATCGATCTGTTTTGCATAATTGAGGTTGGCATCTGCGGTTAAATTCCCCAGGTTGGTTTCCTCAGTCCGGACAAAATTGCGATCGCCGTTCAAGAAGAATTGGGTATTTCCAGTCACCAAGTTATCTTTAGAAGCGATCACGTTGCGTAATCCATCCGTGATCGCCACGATGTTAGCGTTTGCTACCTGTCTTGGATTCACGTCTGCTCCATAGACGCGATCCACACCAGCTTCATCTGCGGCATAAGCACCGTTGATCGCAGGATTCAGGCTTTGGGTGTTGATAATGCCTTCATCGCTGAATTCTAAAACTAGACGACCAACATATTTATAATTGCCGTCTGTGTTAACTACTAAAACAGGCTGACCGTTAGCTGAAGTGCGAACGGCGGGATACGCTCCATCGGTAGTGTCACCAGAACGCAGCGGATCAGTAGCATCGGACAGCAGCGTGTTGGAACCACCCGCAATAATAATGTCTACATCTCTGAGGCGGGGGGCTAACTCATCTCGCTCAATGTTGAACTGCTGCATGTGGCTCGACAGGACAATTTTGTTAATTCCTGCCGCAGTCAGGGCATCGACAGACTGCTGAATTTCGGCAGCCAGGGCCACATAATCAATGGGATTTGTGGGGATGACGCCAATCCGCCCAGAGGAGGTGATTTGGGGCAGCGTCGGTGTGGTGGCTCCCACAACGCCAATGCGCTGATCGTCGGATGTCCCTAGTGTGCCGTCATTTCCCGCTACCGTAATTACGGTACTTTCTGCCAGTTTTCCACGAATCGTATTGGCTTCAGCCGTGGTTTGGTTGGTGGCTAAATCGGTGGCTCGAATGTTTCCAGCCGTAATTTCTGGCGCATAGTTTAAGTTACTGCTGACATGGGGGAAGCTTGCCCCCGGACTGCCGCCTCCGGCTCGCAATGCAGTTGCAAACTGATTCACGCCCAAGTCTAAGTCGTGGTTGCCAACGGTAGAAGCTTGAATTCCTAACTCGTTTAGAATTGCCACATCCGCTCGACCAATCAAGGGACTTGAGGAAGTTCCCAAGCCGCCAATCCCGTTCAGGGCAGGATCGCTAGAGGCAAACAAAAATGGCCCCGGAATGGAATTGTCTCCCGAAGAGAGCGTGATCGTGTTGCTGAGAATCGTTTGAGAAACCCCAAAAGTATTCGGGTCAGTGTTCGTTCTCAGGCGATTGAGAACCGCCGAAAAGCGGACAGAATCATCGAGCGCAGGAATGCCTGCCTCAAAGTCAGAAGCATGTAAAAGCTGAAGCGTCAGTGGCATAGAGGTATCTACCTAGCAAGTGAAGGTCATTTTTGTAACCTTGATCCCTCCAAAAATCCCATAGAGACGTTAAATTACTCTAATCGTTAAATTAAGCTCGATTAATGTTGGGTTAAAGGTTCGGTTTGCTAGGGGGTGTGATCCATTTCAGCTAAAACTCTGACCCTGGCAAGGCGACAGCCCCTGGCCTGTTTTGGAGAACGGGCGCGATCCGGCTGATGCGGCCAGCGTTTGACTCTTCATGGATGAATGGATGACGCGCCCTGGGCTTGGCTCCATCGCCAGACAGAGAGCGGAAAATCTTCCTCGCTCGATGGGCAGCAACCGTTACAATAAAGCTGTAGCCCTTGTAGTTAAGCGATTTCAACACCATTGATCCAAGCTGAAACCCTCGAACTTCTGGAATGGTCGCGTCTGTGTCAGCACCTCGCTACGTTCGCTGCCACAAAGTTAGGAAAAACTGCCGCCAGCCATCTCAAAATTCCGACTACCCTCGAAACGAGCCAAACCCTACTCGCCCAAACCCAAGAAGCCTACCAGCTTGAGAATTTACTAGCAGGCGGGTTGGCGTTTGAAGGCGTTCACGATATTGGTGAAACGTTGGAACGGGCAGAGCGGCAGGGAATTCTCAGCGGCAATGAGCTATTGGAAGTCGCAACTACCCTCTCTGGAGCGCGGCAACTACGTCGGGTGATTGACACCTATCCCGATTTAACGGTGCTCAATGCGCTCGTAGCAGACCTGCGCACCTACCCCGAACTAGAGCAGGAAATCCACCGCTGCATCGACGATCGGGGGCGAGTGATGGATCGGGCCAATCCGAAACTGGAAGGCATCCGAACCCAAATTCGGCAAAACCGCGACCGGATTTATGACCAGTTGCAAAAAATCATGCAGCGCCACAGCAACGCCATCCAGGAAGCCTTGATTACGCAGCGCGGCGAACGGTTTGTGATTCCCGTCAAAGCCTCTCACAAAGATGTGATTCCCGGCGTGGTGCACGACACTTCCACTAGCGGCGTCACCTTGTATGTGGAACCTCACGCAATTGTGAATTCTGGCAACCAACTCCGCCAACTCATCCGCCAAGAGCAGCGCGAAGAAGAAGAGGTGCGGCGCAAACTCACCGAGCAAGTGGCAGAAGTCAAACCAGACCTAGAACGGCTGCTGATTATCGTCACTATTCTTGATTTGGCAACGGCTCGCGCTCGCTACTCTCTCTGGATTGGGGGCAACGCGCCTCGGTTCATCCAGTTTGGACCTCAGCAGTCGGCGTCTCACGCGCCCGAACCGATTGTCTTGCGGCAACTGCGCCATCCGCTTCTGCTATGGCAGCAACAGCACGAGCAGGGCAATACTGTCGTGCCGATCGATCTGGTGATTCGCCCTCACATTCGCGTCGTTGCCATCACTGGACCGAACACAGGCGGCAAAACGGTGACACTGAAAACCCTGGCGCTAGCAGTGCTGATGGCAAAAGTGGGGCTATTTGTGCCAGCGCGTGAACCTGTCGAACTTCCGTGGTTTGATCAGGTTTTGGCTGACATTGGCGATGAGCAATCGTTGCAGCAAAGCCTTTCCACCTTCTCTGGACATATTCGCCGGATTAGCCGGATTTTGGAGGCGATGCGGGAGGATCGGGGAGATGGGGAAGATGGGGAAGGAGAGGCTGAGGCTCCGATGGTGGCGAATGTACTGGTTTTGCTGGATGAGGTGGGGGCAGGAACTGACCCATCGGAGGGGAGTGCGCTGGCGATTGCGCTGTTGAATTACTTGGCGGATCATGCGGCGCTGACGATTGCGACGACTCACTTTGGTGAATTGAAGGCGCTGAAATATCAAGATGATCGGTTTGAGAATGCTTCGGTGGAATTTGATGATGTGTCTCTGTCGCCAACTTATCGATTGCTGTGGGGAATTCCAGGGCGATCGAATGCGTTAGCGATTGCGCGAAGATTAGGATTGGAACCAGAAATTATTGATCAGGCTCAAGGTCAGGTTGGGGCGAGTGCGTCTCAAGAGGTGAATCAGGTGATCGCTGGATTGGAGGCACAGCGCCGACAGCAGGAAGAGAAGGCACAGGCGGCAGCCCAACTGGTTCAGCAGGCAGAACGCTTGCATCAGGAGGTGGCACGGAAGGCAGATTCACTGAAGCAGCGCGAGCGGGAATTACAGCAGCAGCAAGAGCAAGTAATCCAGCAGGCGATTGTTCAAGCGAAGGGAGAAATTGCTCAAGTGATTCGTCGGTTGCAGCAAGGGACGCCAACGGCTCAAGATGCCCAGCAAGCTACCGAAACGCTGAACCAAATTGCCGGACAGCGGTTGCCCTCACGTCAGCCGCCAGCGAAACCAAAACCCGGGTTTCGTCCGCAAGTGGGCGATCGGGTGCGAATTCCGCGCCTGGCCCAAACGGTTGAGGTGATTACCAATCCTGACGAAGACGGCGAGTTTACAGTCCGGTTTGGCTTAATGAAAATGACGGTTTCCCTAGCCGATGTGGAATCGCTGCAAGGCGAAAAGCCTGACCTGCCAACTAAATCTGCCCCTGCGCCAACGCCTGCGCCTGCGCTGCCTCCTGCCCCTGCCATCCGCACTTCTCGCAACACGGTTGATATTCGCGGCAGTCGTGTTGCCGACGCCGAACACCGTCTGGAGCAGGAAATCACCAAAGCTGATGCAGGGCCACTGTGGATTATTCACGGTCATGGCACCGGCAAACTGCGGCAAGGTGTACAGGAATTCCTCAAACATCATCCTCAGATCGATCGGTTTGAGCCAGCAGAGCAGGCAGACGGCGGTACGGGCGTTACGGTAGCCTACGTTCGGTGATATTTAAGCCCAGAGAAATCAGGGTCAAACCATCAGCCGCAAAGACCAACGCAAGGAAAATTCGAGCAGATACCTAAAAGCCTTATAATAAAAATTAAACCAATGTAAAGTTCTGTGAACTTGGTGGAACTATGAGTCAGCAAACCCTTGCCCAGATTGCCGTTCAGCTAGAAAGTGAAAACTCCAAGGATCGAATGTTGGCATTAGCGGCCCTGCGAAATGTTCCGCCAGAAGACGCAGTTCCTTTAATTCAAAAAGTTTTGGATGATGAAAACCTGCAAATTCGCTCAATGGCAGTGTTTGCTCTTGGCATCAAACCAACTCCAGACTGTTATCCCATTTTGGTGAGAATTCTGGAAAACGACCCAGATTACGGAATTCGGGCGGACGCTGCGGGTGCGTTGGGTTATCTAGAAGATTTGCGAGCCTTCGAGCCGCTATCGCGAGCCTTTTACGAAGATACCGATTGGCTGGTGCGCTTCAGTGCGGCTGTGGCATTGGGCAATCTTAAAGATCCGCGTGCTCACGATATTCTGGTTGCGGCTCTAGATAGCGAAGAAGTGGTGCTTCATCAGGCTGCCATCGCTGCGATTGGCGAAATTAAAGACGTGAGTGCGCTCGACCAAATCCTGCGCTTCGCTCAAGCTGAAGACTGGCTCGTGCGGCAACGCTTAGCTGAAGCCTTAGGCAACCTGCCGAGTGATAAAAGCAAATCCGCCCTGCAATATCTAGAGAAGGACGGTAACTCGAACGTTTCGGCATCAGCAACGATTTCGCTCAAGCGGTTAGCCGAGCAAATGTAGGTCGTGACATCAAGTGAGCCAGATAACCTTAAGCAGTACTGCTGTATCGGTTGTCTTTGTGCTCAGAAAAGTGATTGTGCGTGGCGTTTTAAAAACACCCTGGATTCACGTTCTAGTCGCTTGTTTATTTGAAACAATGAAGATGGATGAGTGAATCAATTGCTTGACCAGTCACTATAGCCAATTACCGATGAGAACATAGGGAGCCCAAAATATGGGTAGCTGATATTCCGGTGATTTCAGCAGCGCTAGTTGGGCATGACGCAGGGCTTCGGCTTTCGGTTGAGCTTGATTGATTAGCGTCTGGTAGAACTGATTCATCACCAATGCAGTCGATTCATCATTCACACTCCATAGAGATGCAATCGTGCTGCGGGCACCGGCTCGGATTGCGACACCTGCTAGCCCCAATGCGGCTCGTTGATCTCCGGCAGCAGTTTCACAAGCGCTGAGCACTAAGAGTTCTAATGGCTGCCGCTGTTGGTCACGCGATCGCAGCAATGTGTTCAGTTCGTTCACGTTAATTGGCTTATCCCACGCCAGAACGAAGGTTTTGTCTGCTGCTGAGCTAAATTGTCCGTGGGTTGCTAAATGCACAATTGAAAAGGGTTGCAAATTCATTTCAGACTGAAATGCTTGCGTCGTGAACTGCTGGTTTAGCAACACTTGACTCTGCACCTCGGACTGAATTTGCTCTAATTCATTTCTAACATGGGGAAGGCGGGAAAAACCATGCCGTGGTTGGTCTAGCCCTACAGCGAGGGCATTCAACTGAATCGATTGTAGCGGTTTGGGTTCAAACAACTGGAGGCTGGGCGAGAGCGCTACAGCATATTTTTCAATCAAATACTGGTGTCCGTCATAGAGTGCAGCCATAGGAATATTTCGCAGCCGCCCATCCAAGACAAACACTAATGTTTTGATGGTGCTTTGAGCAATTGCAGCCGCACCCGGTTGAATCAGCCAGTTGTAGACCTGTTGAGCTTGGATCTGGGTCTGTCGCAGGGCATCCGGTTCGGCAATGTTGCGGCGCAGTGACTCCAGCGTTTCCTCCACTTGGTTTTGCGGTAGGAAGGTAGCGTAGTGACGCAGAGGGCGCTGAGGGAGCTTCAAAATCACCTCAACCCGGTCGCTCAAAATCATGGCATAGAGCACCGCTGCGGTTGGATCAGCTTGATCCACAACTGCATCTAGCTGTTGTTTTGGCGCTAAACAAGCGGCGCGAAAGAAGTTGTCTAACTCGGCTAATTGGAGCGCTTCAATGGTGTTTCTGGCTTGGCGAATGTTGTCCTGACTCGGTTCCAAGCCATGGTGAGGCTGCAATAGCAAATCGACTAATTGCCGATACACGGGTTCAACTTTATCTCGAAACGAAAACTGTACGTCTGGGTTAACATTCACTAAATCGTATCGAATTGCTTGCAGATTTTTGACTGCCTGTTCATATGCCGCAATTGCTCCGGTCATATCTTGCTGTTGTCTGAGCAATCTTCCAAGCTGCCACTGCCACTGATAAGCAATATCCGTCGCATCAAGTTTCTGAGCAATTGCTAACGCCTGCTGAGTTAATGTTGTCGCCTCTGTCCATTGCTGCGTTTGCTCATACAGGTTTCCTAACGTGCCGATTGCGTAGGATTCAGCACGGGCATCTTGCAGGCTGCGGGCTTGTTGAAGCGCGATTGCTAGCACTTGCGCCGTTTGCTCAGCATTTTGGTTATCCAATTTCAGTAAGCTTTGAGCATAATCAATCCGAGCGTAGACGGCAGTGCGGCTGAGCGGCAAACGATCAATTTGCGTCTGGATTTGTGGCAAGAGCAATCGCGCCGCTTCTGGCTGATCATCTAGCAATAAATCGAGGTGACGGAGTTGAGCCGGAACAGCAGTCAGAATAGCGTGAGTCGATGCCTGTTGATAAAAACCGATCGCAGCGGCGATATCCTGTTGAGCAGCGGCAGTATTGCCCAAACTCAGCAATGCTTCTCCCGTTTCTTGAGGGCTGTTGATCGCGGTTGCTGCCTCTAAACTCTGCTGCAAAACCTGACGCGACCCTGCTAGATTTCCAGTCGCCCGCAGAACATTGCCTAAACTGCGTAGCCCGATTGCCGTCAGCGCTGAATCAGGCTGGTTCTGAAGCGTTTGTGTCACGGCTGTAAGCTGTTGCTGCGCTTGAGAGTATAATCCCAGTGCTTGCAGAGCTTGAGCCTGATTCATCTGATTGCGGGTGAACCGCGTCTGATCATCAAGCTGCGTGTAAACTTCTGCCGCCTGCCGCCAAGTCGTGAGAGCCGCTTCTGCATTGCCGCGTGACAGTTGCAGACGACCTTGCACATCCCAAGCTTGAGCGAGAATTTGTGATCGTTCGGTCGATTCTGGCAATCCAGGTGAATCTAACGCCATGACGGCTTCCTGAATCGCGGCATCTGCGTCTGTCCAGTTACCAAGCTGCTGATAAGACAACGAAAGATTGCTCAAGGTTTGGGCTTGCCCGAAGCGATTGCCAGTTGATTGGAAGGCAGCAATTGCTAGTTGCCAAAGTGTAATGGCTTCAGCATATTGCCCTGCTGCATAGCGCTGTCTGCCCTGCTGATCAAGCACGTTGGCATCTGAGCGAGTTTGAGTCGTCTGGAGGGCGACTGGAGAGACCATTGCCTGCTGAGCCGCGATCGGTAAACCCATGCCCACTAAAAACAGAGCAGCCAGAAGAATGGTGGCTTGGCGATGCAGTAAGCGGCGAGTTTGATTCATCCATGCCAACCATTTTCGGCTCATGTTTTGCTCCTCACTGGCACTGAAGGCGTTGATTGGACAATTGATCAGTCGAGATTTTGGGAGCCATTGCGACCAGAGTGATGCTGCCATCTGCTGCGACCTGCCATCCTTGGGCTTCTGTGAGGGGTGTGTCGGGAGATGGGGAAGATGGGGGAGACGGCTCTGGCTGATTTTGCGCCAA
>JAAUQT010000306.1 GCA_012033495.1 Cyanobacteria bacterium RM1_2_2
AGAGCGCTAACAATGCTCTATCGTAAGTTGAGAGATGCTCTTCGGTAGCCACCGATCAAACACCCTCCTAGTTCTAGCTAAGGAGGTTTATTAGTTGCCATCTCATACCCTGAGTTACTAACGAGTCAGGCTTGATTATTTCAATCCCTAACCTGTTTTGTAAGGGGCAGAAGGACGGGGTAAAAGGTCTATGACGGATAGAGGGGCATTGCAGTCGTTCAGCTTGTCCTTAATTTGACGGCAATAGCGATAAAAATCCCCTCATCTGATAAGACAAGGGGATCAATGACTAAAAATGACGCTTGAGTGGTGGATAAACCTCCTAACCTTCGCTACATAAGGAACCCTTTGACAGGAAAATTGAGGAGGATCAGCGCTCGATTAGGCTTCAAATGCTCGCTTGTAGGGCACAACATCTTCGCCAAAATAGCGGTCATATTCAGCGCTATCTACCATTGCCGCCACAACTGCCTTTAAGCCAGCTTCAGTCAGCAGACGGTTGAACTGCTCGCTTTCTGCCTGGTTTGCAGGCGTGCGGCCCAACAAATGACGACAGAGGATTTCCACCAGCTTGGCGTTCGGGTAAGGAACTTGATAGCGAAGCGCATAGGCATCAGAGCTTGCTAAGGCTTTCACAAACGCTCGCACCGAAATTTCGCCGCTGTAGAGCCTTGCTTCCAGGGCTGGTTGCCGCAGTTCGCGCAACGTTTGCAGATCAAACGCATCCATGACTTGGGCGTAGATCGCGTCAACGACTTTCGCTTGGTCAGACTGGCTGGCATGGGGCAGCATCCGATAAATGCGAGCCGGTTTGCGGCGGTCTAGCTCGACTTCAGCCAAGGTTGCCGAACGTCCTAGCTCCACCAACTCCGACTGTCTTTTGACTTCTGCCAACGCTTGGCTCATCAACGGCATCTTGGTGATGTCCATCCGCGATTTGACTGGCTCAAAGCTGGGAACGACCACATCTTTGTTTTGCTTCGTCAATTGGTTGTAGAGCCGATCGGTGTTGGGGAAGTTGGCAGCAGGCAGGGTGGGGAAGCGGCGGTAGGGCACCGTATCTTCGCCAAAATATTGGGCATATTCAGGCGTACCCGTCATGGCGCGAATAAACGCCCCTAGCCCTTCCGATGCCAAAATCCGGTTATATTTGCGGATTTCTGCCTGATCCTGCGGGGCGCGACCCAGGAAGTGCTTGGTGCCCATCTCAATCACCTTCGTGTTGGGGTAAGGCGTATAGAACTCCTTGATGTAGAGGCTCGATGTCCCCAACCCTTCAATGAACTCCTTCAGGTTGATTTCGGAATTGGCTAGCTTGCTCTCCAAAACGCTGAATTCGTTTTTGACGATATACGGCTCAATGTCGCGCTCAAAGATCTGCCGATAAGCCGCCCGCGTCACGTTCTTCACCTGAGTCGGTTCAAGCGATGTCAGCTTAAAGATCTTGGTTTGCTCACGCTTGCGATTTACGCCCTGATTTGTGCGGAACTCCACATCAGGCTGGGTTCGGCTTTCGGTGACAGCCCCCAGTTCCACGAAGCGAGGCGTCTGCGGCACTTCTACCTTGCTGCTCTTATCGACAATGCTACCCACGCGGTTTGTGCGCAACGCTAAGCCCGCAGGCGTGACGTAACGCTCGTAAGGAACCGTATCCTCGCCAAAGGTTTCGCTATATTCCAAGCTGTCGAGGATGGCATCCACAATGGCATAGAAGCCCTTTTTAGCCGCTAGGTCAAAGTAAGCATTGATCTCCTGCCGCCCGTAGGTGGGGCGACCAAGCAAGCGACGGTGAATATACTCAATCGCCTTCACCACATACAGCGAAGTCCAGTACATCTTGCGGAATGTATCCGACTTTGCCAGCGCCCGGATAAACTCGCGAACCGTGATCTCGCCGTTCTCCAGCTTGATCTCAGCCACATTTGAGCGTTGCCCTGAGTAGACCTCACGCCCAAACACTTGCAGATAAGCTGCCCGAATCACCGCCTGAGTCGAGCTTTCTGAAAACTTGACGCTGACGCCCTTCGAGGAAGTGCCCACCGAGCCTCGCGGATTCAGGAAGGATGCACCACCGCTAGACGGCAAGCCTGTAAAGCTAGGTAACTGGTCGAGCTTGAACACCTTCGGCCCCAGCGAGCCTGGCGCGACGCCGCGTGCCCCCGGATTGCTGGTTTGGTTGTTGATGCCCGGGCCCCGGTTGATCAAAATCCGGCGGGTGTCTTTGTTGAAGAAAGCCGGACGCGCACTCGGATTGCGGGTTTCTTTCGGGAAGATCGCGCCAAACTGAATCTCCAGCGGATCATTTCCAGAGCCGTAAACATGCTGATCGGGCAAGGGCTGATTGTAGCTGGCAAACGTCGTGATGAAGTGAGGCACTTTGCGGAACGGAGCGCTGAAATTGAACAAGTCAATTTGCGGCCCCCAGTTGCGGCATTCCTGCGCTTCTTGACCCAAACCGCGCAAATAAGGCACGGTTTCTTCGCCAAAATAGTCAGAATACTCGTTGGAATCGACCAGCGCATCGACCAGCTTCGCTAAGCCGCCCTTCGTCACAATCGCAAAATAGCGCGAAAACTCTTCCTGTGAGCTGGGCCCGCGTCCGAGGAAGTGTCGGAAGGCAAGCTCTACAACGCGGCTGTTGCAGTACGGCTCATAGAAGTTTTTGCGATATAGTGGCGATTTGCCCAACCGACGCACAAACTCCTTCATGGAGATGTCGCCATTTTTCACCTTCGATTCCAGATCAGAAATCGACAGGGAGTAAGCCCGCGTAATGTCGCGCTCAAACACCTGACGGTAAGCAGCCTTCACCACGTCGTTTTTCTCAGTGGTAGACAGCCCCGACTTCATCACAAACTTAGGTCGGCGTTCGGCGGCGTTGAAGTAGATTTGCGGCAGCTCTAAGCCCTGCACATCCATCGACGGGCGCTGGCGGAGCTTGTTTGCAGGCGTTGGCGCTTTAAATTCAGTCAGCAACACTTCAAAGTATTGGTTGACAATCTCAGTTGCTTCAGCATCTTGCCGGAAGTAGCCCAACGCCGCTACCCGCATTTCTTGCAGCGCCACGATCGTTGCTTCACCAGAGCAGGCATTTTCGATGATCTCCCGCAAGCCGCGCACGTTCACGACGAGAATATTGGGATCGCCTGCCACAATCGCGTAGGTGGTGTAGCGCAAAAACCAGCTTAGATCCCGCAGCGATTTCTGCATGTTGCGCGGGCCATAACCGGAGACCGGAATTGGACGAAATCCTGCTGGAATGGGGCCACTTCCTGTAGAGGTAAACAGCGCTCGCAGCCCTTCCAAAATGCCGCCACCGCCGCCAGAAACATAAGTGACCGTACCTAGCCTCATTCCATCCTGGGTGGTGGCTGCTACGCCGCCGGCTGGGACAAGGGTTGGGGCTTCATCTTGGGGAGGTCTTTCCAAGAAGGCCATCGGAGAACCGCCCACAAAGATCCGGTTGGCAGCGCGAGAAACGATCAACTCCGAGTTTTGAGTCAGAGCTTGTGCAATCGCTAGACGCTTTAAGCCAGAGCCAAAATAGCCGGATAGCTCGCTGAGTTCACCCCGCCCCAGAAAACGGTCTTGCTGCTCAGCTTGAGAAATAGTGGCGACAGGTAGGGTTTGATATAGCTGCGGACGCGCGACAGAGCTTCCACCACTCGCTTTAAGACTCATTGGATTTCAAAAGCTCCCTTAAATAGTGATTGGATGTAAACCTGCCCAAGGAGACGCTTTATGAGAATGCTAGACCGTGGAGTTCGGATTAGCTTCTTCGGTGAAGGCTCCACCAGAACGACTGCCCAGGGTTAACTGGCTAGTTTCTAACTTAGAACGTTTCGGGACACCACACTGAGTTTATTTATTAAGAAGTGTGTAGCCTTTCAACCAGCCTCAACAGAGCAGATCATAGGGGATCTCTGGATACAAACTGAGAAAAAGTATAAGTTTTGTTACCTTCCGCCCAGAGCCGCTCAGCAAAATTACTAAATTCTGTGAAACAATAGATTTGCATCGATGCTGAATGAATTTTCAATCAATTTGAATCTATTCCCCTGGTGGCAACTTTCGTTCTAAGTAGAAGAACCTGATGAAACGGACTTAAAATTCGGGTTTCGACTACGCTCAACCCACTGTTTGACTACGCTCAACCTACTGTTTGACTGCGCTCAACCTACTGTTGACTGCGCTCAACCTACTGATTTGACTGC
>JAAUQT010000067.1 GCA_012033495.1 Cyanobacteria bacterium RM1_2_2
GCCTTTTGAACTTTCATGCTCCCAAGTATAAGTCTCTGTTGCCGACCTGACGGTCGGCGGGCTGCTTATCCCAATCGCAGCAAGCTGCGGGGTATGCGCAGCCATTTTTTAGATCAAAGCAAAAAATAGGGGGCGTTCCCCCTATCCAACAAGTGTGAAATTCAAGAAAATCACTGCTAACCGTTGACTACTTCTCCACCGTTAGGATGCAGAATTTGCCCCGACATATAGGACGAATCATCTGATGCTAAGAAAACATAGCTAGGAGCAATTTCATCAGGTTGCCCAGCCCGTTGCATCGGAACCTGTGCCCCAAAACTCTCAACTTTTTCTGCTGGAAACGTTGAGGGAATTAGGGGCGTCCAAATAGGGCCAGGCGCGACTCCGTTCACTCGAATACCCTTACTCACCAAAGCTTGAGAAAGAGAGCGAGTAAAGGCAACAATTGCGCCTTTAGTTGTGGAATAGTCAAGTAGCTGAGGGTTGCCCTTATAGGCTGTCACAGATGTTGAGTTGACAATTGCGCTGCCTTCTTTTAAGTGAGGTAACGCAGCTTTCGTTAAGTAGAACATCGAAAAGATGTTAGTTCGGAAAGTTTTTTCCAATTGCTCAGCGCTAATCTTCTCGATGCTTTCTTGCGGATGTTGCTCGGCAGCGTTATTGACTAGAATATCGAGCCGTCCAAATGCCTTAATTGTCATCTCAACGGCTTGCTGACAGAATGATTCCTCTCCAATATCTCCAGCAACTGCCAAGCACTTTCTACCTTCCCGTTCTACTTGGTTCTGCGTTTCTTTTGCGTCTTCGTGTTCATTGAGATAGACGATGACTACATCTGCTCCTTCTTTTGCAAAGGTTATCGCAACCGCTCGACCAATACCACTATCACCACCTGTAATTAATGCTACTTTGTCTTTTAACTTATCGCTTCCCTGGTAGTGACGTGCTTGTGACTCAGGCTTTGGCGTCATTTCATGCTCAAGTCCAGGTTGTTGCTCCTGATGCTGCTTAGGCTGTAATGATTGGGATGATTTTGCCATAATACTCACCTACTGTGGTTGAAAAAGAATGCTTCAGTGGAAAACCTGAATGTAGAGAAGGGTATGCCAGAATTCAAACAGTCAATGAGCAACTACTGCTTGCTACTAAACTTATCTACTACTGACGCTCCCCTGATTAGAACTTTACCCGCCTGAATGTCAAAATCCTTTAATCGGATTGAAGTTCCATTCAAATCAAAATTGCGCAGATCCAATAACTCAATGATCTTTTCCATCAAGATTGTGACAAACTCTAAAGTCAAACCTTGTCCTTCAGCATTCAGAATCTCAAGCGCAATTCGTTGTCCATCGTCTTCCAGAAAAGGGCGGGCAGTGGCAGAAAACTGTTTGACATCGTCCTCTGGTTTCAACAAAAGAGAAACGTCCAGATCCATTTCGCCTGTCCTTGGCAATCGCAGTCTAGCTTCCTGAATATCAAACAAAACTGTATTGCCTTGTGCTTGTATCGTCAAGTTTTGCATCTTGTCACGAAGATATGCCGAACTTAGAGCGCGGTTAATATCTGCTTCCGTCAACAAAACTTGTACTTGAGCGTTCGCAGGCTCAGTGAGTTCAATTTCACCTACGATTGCTTTAATAGGATCAATTGAGACTGAATCAATACTCACTCCTAAAGCTTCCACCCGCAAATCTTGCTTCATCACCATTCCTTCGCCCGTGATGGAAACTGCATCTACTTTACCCTGCATTATCTTAAGCGGGTCAGTAGAAATATCGACATTTACGTCTTTCGTTTCATCTAGCTGGCTTGTAATGGCAATTTCAGCGATTTTGCCCAATGCCTGCTCTCCTAGATTTTGCTCATCACTCATCCACTCAAATCCCCACTATCAAAGCTCACAGAGTACCTTTACATCTTGCCTTTCTGCATCACTTCTTGCAGATGATGCCGCACCTCTTGCGCATGTTCACGGTCAGCTTGTTGCAGCTTTTTCAACAACTCTACACAAGGCTGAGAACCCAACTGCTCAGCATCTTGAATGTAGGTGTCATAGAGTTGGACTGCCTCAGATTTGTTCTTCAGCACCGTGAGCAAATCGTATTCTAGATTGCTGATCACTTGCGTACCATTAGTTGTTTGAGCCATGATTGCCTCCTTCTTGGTGAGCGTATACAAGTGTGTTAGGATACATTCTCCCCATTGTGAGAACATATCAGTAGAAAAATTGAATTGATTTAGATTCAACAGGAGCAATACAACTTTTGCCCTCTACTCTTCATTGTCTAATTTTTTCGCGTTCAGTCCTCGACCTAAAAGTAGATCAATTGTAGGGAAATGTTTGCATCAGCCAAAACATTGAGCCACAGCTTAGCTGACTGAATCAGGAATAGAATTGAGGTTACAGCCCCTACTTTCTGCTGTCTCATCAACCGTTACTTCTATCTGCCCGCTAAGAAATTGCTTTTGAAGCATCTAGCTTGCAATTTTCTGCTCTAGCTCTTGAACAAACCGCTGTTCCAATAAAGCAACAACAGCTAATTCTTCAGGTCGCAAAGCGTAAGCATTCTGCATGGGCTTTTCAGCATGTTCTTCCATAACATTATGAAATGATTGATCTAAATAGGCTTCTAAAACCGCTGGATGGACGTAGTATTTACGACACGTTGCAGGACGATTACCTAAGTAAGCTGCTACAGCCTTGATTGCTTGAGTAATATTTTTTTAGCTGCTGTTTCTGAATTGCAGAGTTCCATTTCAGCCAAATGAGTTACTGCCAATACGGTTCCTGCCCAAGTTCGGAAATCTTTTGCCGTAAAATCCTGGTTTGAGATTTCCTTTAAGTATTCGTTGACATCACTGGAACTAATGGTTTGATATTGATTTTCTTCGTCAATGTATTGAAATAAATCTTGTCCAGGAATATCCTGACAACGTTTGACAATTTTGGAGAGCCGTCGATCATTAAGCTCAATCTCATGCTCAACACCGCTTTTTCCTCGGAAGCAAAATCGTATTGTTGCTCCCTGGATATCAACATGTTCGTCCTGTAAAGTTGTTAACCCATAAGACTGATTTGTGCGAGCGTATTCCTCATTACCCACCCGAATTCTCGTCAATTCCATCAGCTTAACGACAGCTGCTAAGACCTTTCGTTTCGGCAAACCTCGCAGCGCTAAATCTTGTTCAATTTGCTCACGAATGGTTGGCAATGACTTGCTAAAAACAATTAGGCGCGTGAACTTAGTTTGGTCTCGAACAGTTCGCCAAAGAGGATGATATCGATATTGTTTTCGCCCTTTCGCGTCGCGCCCTGTTGCCTGCAAATGCCCGTTAGCAAGTGGACAAATCCACACATCTTTATAAGCGGGTGGGATTGCCAGAGACTCAATTCGGCGAATTTCATCTTGATCTTGGATGGTTTTTCCATCGACTCCAATATAAACAAATTTGTTTCGGCGCTGTTCACGTTTAATGCCAGGTTGCTGGTCAGTAACATACTTGAGTCCAACAACTTGAGCCGATTCGACTGGATCTGAGTTTATGATGGATTGGATCTTGCGATGAACCAATCGGTTATGAACCTTGCGTGCCATCTTTTGGGTCTGAAATATCAGTAGGTTAGGTGTATAGCTTAAATGTCTGGGTTCAGACATAATGCAGAGATAAAACCCATGATTGGGGGCGAAGTAGTCTTTTCATATTGACTTTTTGCGTGGCGCTATAGTGTGCGAAACCCATATGACGTGGGCACAGAATAACTCGAATGAATCTTTCTACTTTTATTTCTATCTGGGATCGTGGATTTAATAAATCCGTAAACTGTACGGGCGGGTTTAGCCGATCAATGGGCATCCTGCAATGGATGTGACTGCAAAACCCGCCCCTACCCTCGATCGAACTTACTTAATCCCCATTCCTTAAAGTACCTTGCCAGACTAAAGCGAAGTTTAGGAATAAGGTACTTTGCGAATTACGGAATTAACTACAGGGGTGTAGGAGGCTATCTCCCGCACCCCATTTTTAGCCTATAGTTAATAGATGCAGCTATCTATTAACTCATTACTTCATCTTCGCTTCTTTTGCCCTCTCTTCGTTGAAAGCTTGCAAACGAGAGAACACATTGTAAGCATCTGCACCCGGATCGGTGAAAGCATCAACTCCCTCTACATTTCCCTCGATTTCTTGCCAAGCAAACAGCCCGCCCTGTAGCTCAGCAACTTTTTGAAATCCTGCTTCGCGCAGAGTGCTGGCAGCTTCAGCAGTTTGACTGGCATCAGCGCCATAAACATAAATGTCTCGGTCAACCTGCAAGCTGGCGCTAGCCATTCCAGGGAGTCGCTCAATGGGCATATTCATTGCGCCTGAAATACGGCTTTTGTTGTACGTGTCATGGTCGCGTACATCAATAATCGTTAATCCAGGTTCGCCCCACTGCAAACGTGATTTCAACTCATGAACACTGGCTTGGCTGTGGAATCCGGGAGGAACAGGCGTAACATTAGGGAGCTTATCTTTTGCATCTACAATCGCATCTTGGATATCTGTCATTATTTATGACCTCCTGTTTGAAATATGTAGGATCTACGCAAAGATCTTTATCTCAAGCACTCTCAAATATTGTTAGACAGTTAGATAAACTGTGAGACGACTTTCGAGATGACCAGAGACAGGATAGTACGTAAACTTTAAGATAATTGCCAGCCTGCGTTTTATCCTCAATCGAGAGAGGGAGAATTAACAGCACTGCTGATGAGGGGTAGCAGTGTTCTTCATCTAAGCTGACCAGTCTCGAACACACCTAATTACTCAAGCTCTTTGGTCATATGCACAAAAAATGAGAGCGCTGTTATGTTCTTCCTTTAGGCAGACCTACATTAACGTACTCACCTCGTATTCTGATGAATGTCTATCCCAAAAATCTCAAAGCGTAATTGAGATTCATATAGGGTTGGCATGACAGTTCTGTTTTTACCGCAATACCGCTAAACGGCTTGGCTCAGCAGAACGCTCAGCTATAGATCACCTCACAAATTGCAAGATTCTGAGAGAGGACTTAATATGACCCAAACGCCCAATATTCCCCCCTTAATTGAGAGCGATGATGCTGAGTATCGAGATAGTGGAATCACAAGTACAGTTGCTATTGCCGGGCATCCGTTGCATCCGTTGCTGGTTACATTCCCAATTGCCTTTTTAACAGGTGTTTTGCGACTGATCTCGGTTATTGGTTCACGAATGATCTGTTCTGGGCTAGAGCCTCAGTATGGTTACTGGGAGCAGGAATAGTGAGCGGCATTATTGCAGCCCTGACTGGAATGATGGATTTCTTAAAAATTGATCGAGTTCGTAAGCGTCGAGCAGGATGGGCGCACATGATTGGTAATGTGGCAGCATTAACGCTTAGCTTAATTAACTGGGTATTACGGATTAACAATGGTATAACAGAAGTGATTGTACCGATTGGTTTAATTCTGTCAGTGATTGTGGCTACGCTACTAGCCATTACTGGTTGGTATGGTGCAGAATTAATCTATCGTCATAAGGTAGCTGTCATTGGATATAACAGCCGACACGAGCCGTAATGAATTAAATTAATTATAAATTGGCGGATTGGGACAAGCCACAGGTGAAGGCAATGGCTCAATCGCGCGGACGTGGAACTCTCAGCCGAGAACGCGGTGTGACATCGATTAAACTACGCCAAAGCTGCTCATACTTTGCTGCCATTGCTTCAGCCGTCCAATTTTTGACTGCCGCTGCTCTGGCGTGTTGGCCTAATTGCAAGCGATACTGTGGCTGATCTCGAAGTTGCTGTAGTGCCACAACCAGTTCGGCTACATTCTCTTTTTCGATTAAAATTCCTGTTTTCCCAGGAATAATTGCTTCGGAAATACTACCCACTCGTGAAGCGATAATTGGTCGCGCTGCGAGCATGGACTCCACCATTGCTAGAGGGAAACCTTCGGAACGGGACGGCAAAGCAACTATATCAAACTTAGATAAGTAACCAAACGGATCAGCAATCCAGCCAGGTAGGTCAACTCGTTCACGCACTCCTAGCTCAACTGCTAGTTGCTCTAATGTAGCCCGTTCACTTCCTTCACCTAAAATAACGACTCGCACCCCTTCAACTTGAGCGATTGCCCGCAGCAAGATGTCGTGCCCTTTCATCGCATCTAGCCGTCCAATGCTGCCTACAACAATGTCATGTTGGTTGTGTGAAAGGGAGTCGTACAGTGTTGCGGGGATTCCCGATCGGGGACGCCATTTGGAATGGAGACGACAGAATTTCGTCCCAAGGCGTAAAAGTCTTCCATCCTTTGGGCACTTGCCTGCCCGACAGCAACATGGGCATCTACGCGCAAACATAAAGCTCGATGACGCCACAAAGTTACCATATCCGTTGTGCGAAGTGGAAGCTGATCGACTCGAACAATTTTTGCTCTAGAGGTAAATAGTGCTGTCGTTAGTCCGATTGCATTAGCCCAAGGTGTACAGCAATTAAAATGAAGAATATCGGGGCGAATCTGTTGAAATATTTTGATATGAGATAGATAGCTGGAAACACCTTGGTTGGGTAACACAATGGAGATAGATCCAGGACGATATTTACCAATTGCTTCAACAACTTTGGCAGAGGTTCCGATAACGGTAATCCGAATGTGAGACGATACTGTTGCAATTAAATATCCTAAACTGATTTCTGCACCACCTATGCCTGCCGCATCAGTATAGGCTACAACATGGAGCGGTCTATCGTCACAGGAAGTTGCGTTGTATGCCGGATGATTTATCATAGCGTTGTTGAAAAGGGAGCGGAAACAGCTTTCTGCTGTAAAACTGTTTGATAAATTGCTATATGTGAATCGGCAATGCTATTCCAGCTAAACTGACAGCTAAACTGATAAGCTACTGCACCAAGCTGCTGTCGTAATTCAGGGTTTGATAGAAGATCACTTAACTCATCTGCTAGTGAAGTTGCCGATCGAGGCGGGATCAGGCGCAGTAGTTGCTCTAATTCCGGTTCTGGGGGAGTAGCACGGGTTGCAATAACCGGTAAGGCGTGAGCCATCAAAGTTAAGAGGGAGCCGCTTTTGAGTGTTACCCCATGATTGAAAGGTAAAACCCCAATATCGACACCTGCCAAATTTTGCGAAACTTTATCCGCATTGATGTATCCTGTCATATGTACAGCAGTGTTTAACTTAAGTTCACCAATTTGATGCTGGAGTTGTTGCCAGTAACGGGATGCCAGTTCATCTGGAAGCGCTAAACTCTCAACGCCACCCATTAGCAGCAATCGAGCATTGGAATGTCTTGCCAATACTGCTTGAAAGGCAAACAGGAGGGTTTCCAAGCCTTTGACGGGATGCAGAAAGCCAAAGAAAGCAATCACCTGAGCATTACTTGACCAGCCATATTGTTGTCGAAGTTGTTGTCTCGCTTGCTGATTGACCGAAGCGACTTCCACATTAGCACCGATTGGAATCTGGTACAGGCGCGGCTGAAGATGCGGTAAACGAGACTGAATGATTGCTCCTGCACTCACATTGGTTGTAATGATTGCGGTACTTTGAGTCAGCAAAAAACCGTCTTCCCGATCCCACCAGCCATACTGCTGTCCCCAAATTTTCAGCCATTCTAGCCAGCGAGATGGAATTCCTTTGGGTTGCCATTCCCACCAGCCGTACTCATGTATCGTTGTGACGATGGGTGCTCGCCATCCAGTGAGTTTGAGCAAGAGTGGCAACAGAAAAATCGAACGATCGAATCCATAGGTGCCAGCCGCATGTTGAATGTGAAGAAGATCAGCTTTAGAGGCATGAATTGCTTGTACCAATGGGAGTAAATATGCCATATTCCATTGTTTGACCACGCCTAAGATTTTGTCCTCTTTAGCAGCAGCAGTGCTTGCCTGATCCGTTGTGAGTATGATTGACTCAACGTCACGCTGCATCAAATGTTGCCTCAAATGCGCCGTATAGTCAGCTACACCGCAACGTTTTGGCTGATACGTTCCTGCAATTAACACCAATCGCATCACTGCCTGCCCTCTACTTTTTGCAATAACTCTAAGCCTGCTGCCACAATTTCCGCTGGATCAAGGTCTAAACATTGCATTTGATAGGGGCAAGTCATTTTATAACAAGGACTACATACCATGGAACGATATAGTATATGGTTGGGCGCATGACGTGGATGCCATTGGCTCAATTGCTCTGTGCCAGCAAATAGAACTATCATCGGTGTCTGAGTAGCATCAGCAATGTGCATTACAGAGGTGTTGTTGGTCAACACCAAGCTTGCACCTTCAATCAATGCAGTCAGTTCATCAAGGCTGGTTTTCCCGATCAGATCGATAGCTCTGTCACCTAAAGTTTGCAGCAACTTTTGGGATCGCTCATAGTCTTTTTCTACACCAGTGACAACCACTTTCCAACCTGTATGATCGCTAAGGTCGGAGGCGGCTGCGGCAAAGCGGTCAGAGGCATAGTTACGTGAAGGGCAGCTTGTCCATGGATTGAGGAGAAGATAAGGAGATGAAAAAGGGAACAATTTAGAAACGCTAGAACGAGCATGACTGGGAATCCGAAGTGTGAGATGACGATCACTCACCTCGAACCCAACAGATTCAATGAGGCGAAGGTTGCGTTCAGTTTGGTGAATTGCATCTGGTGCAGCAGGAATAGAGTGGGTAAGGCTAGCAAAATCTTGCTCCTTAGACTCGCCCAATCGAAGTGGAATTCCAGCTAGAGCACAAATAAGGCCAGGCGGATGGGGAGATTGACTAAAACTGGTGAGTATAATGGCTGCATCAAACTGGCGTGCTCGCAATTCCTTAACCAATTGCCATTCTCGTGCAGGATCAAACGCTAGATTGCCTAAATCTTGCCAAAGAACCCGCCAAGGCAACACCTGATCAACCCAAGGGAGCAAGGTCATCGTTGCTGCTCCAGAAGGGCTTGTCATTAGCGTAATCTGAGCGTCAGGTAAGTTTTGCCGCAGTGCC
The DNA here is from genome assembly GCA_012033495.1 of Cyanobacteria bacterium RM1_2_2. Lineage (GTDB taxonomy): Bacteria > Cyanobacteriota > Cyanobacteriia > Elainellales > Elainellaceae > Elainella. The sequence continues at coordinate 9,014 of JAAUQT010000067.1, forward strand.
CGCAATGCTGGGCTGGTCATGATCACATCTCCAATATTGTCCAACCGCATGACTAAAAGGTTGCGAATGGACAGCCAGGTGTGACGTAAAGAATTTGAGATGTGAGATTGGGCTGAATATACGCTTGAATATTCTAACGGAATAGCCTGTGAATGAATAGTGTGCTCTAATAAAGTCGTTGCAGCCTGTAAGACCGTATCAGGTGTAATTGCGTCTAAACAAGTTTCCCACTCATAAGGACATTTGCCGCTGTACCAGCAAATTTGTTGTGTGAAGTTGCTGATTAGACGCTCTGGACAGTCAGGGAAGCCCTGTAGGTTGATGTGAGGTTGAGGATGACCGTACCGTTCTGCCCAAGATGGGCCAAACAAAGTGACAGTAGGCACGGCAAGCGCCGCCGCAATGTGAGCTACCCCTGTGTCAGCAGCGATGATCAGATCAGCCTCAGTAAACATCGCAGCTAATGCCCTTAGAGAACCTCGCTGCCAAGCTTGTGCCGTGCCACCAATTGCGTCAGTGATTTGCGTCGCTTCTGCCGGATCGTTGCCTACAGGAACTAAGACTGTCGCGCCGTAATTGTGCTGCAACGCCTTTCCAAGCGTCACAAACCTGGCAATCGGCCAGCGTTTTATAGCCATACCTGCATCTGGACACAAGACCACTAACGGTCGATACAGTGCCTCTAGCTGTTGGCGAGCCGCTAGCTTCTCAGTTGCAGTGAGGTGAATCTCAGGTTCTCCATCAGGCAAAGCTTCCAGCGTGATCACCGCTTCTGTTAGCAAAATTTTGAGAAACCGTTGGCTAACGCGCTCATGGTTAGGGGGTGAACGCCATAGATTCGTCACAATTTGCGATGGAGTGATTTGTTTTTGCTGATAGTCGTGAATAATATTAGCAATGTTATCGTAGTTAGTATCGGAAAGGATGAGATCAAAACTTTCTTGCGCTAAGAGGCGCTCAACTGCCTGCCGTGCCGCACCCTTCTCAGCACAAACGACCCGCTGAATCAACGGATCAGTTGCCAGCAATTGATCGGCCGGGGGAAAGGTGAGAACTGTCAAATGGGCCGTCGGATGAGAACGAGCGACAGCATGAATTGCCGGTAACGCAATCACAAGATCCCCTATGCCGCCCAGCAACTCGACAAATAGAATATTCTGAATATTGTGTGCCATTGCCCTCCTCTCAGATTTCCAACAATTGAGGAGCATCCTGGCTGCGATCAGGTAAGGTCGTTGGCAATTCTTGGTGATACGTTCCAGATGGCAGGATGGCGCACCCTCCATATTTGGCCATGACTCGCAGTTGGGCTAACACATCTTCACCGCAGTGATTTTCAGGAAGATCTTGCCAAAAACTAAAGCAACCCGCGTCTCTCAGCTTCTCAGTGTCATATAAAATACAGCCTGAAACCCAGGCTACACGATAGATGCGCAGATTCTCAGGAGTAAGCTTTAGGCGTTCTTGGACATGATACACATTGGCAGCATTGTGAAGTTGGTATCTTTTCCAGGATGGCATTCCCGTTTGTATAACTTCAGGTTTTACTCGATCATTCCAAAATTCGATGTGCTGTTGATGAGGGCGAACATCGTCTCGGAAACTTAGCCCAATCAATGCTGATCCGACAAATCCACAGTTTTGTGTCTCTATGGTGCTGAGCAAACTTTGAATTACCCAAGGCTCCAGAATGAGATCATCATCTAAGTAAAGTACATAGGGTGCGGTGGCTCTATCTAATAGAAACTGCCGTTGTTCCGCCATTCCCCGACGTGGTAAATGTTTGTGCAAAACCACTTCATGTCCATGCACTCGCAAAACTCGTAGCGCCGCTTTAACTTCTCCAGCTTGAAGCGGATCGCTGTCTTCAGTTTGATCAGAGATGATGACGCGAAAATTTTGATAAGTTTGAGCGCATAAGCTGGTTAACGTAACAGCTAACGCGGCAGGTCGTCGGTAGGTAGGGATGAGAATATCAATTAGCATAATTTTAACGAAGGGTATAGAGCCAAGTTGTCAACGGCTAAATTAACATCAGAGCTTAAAAGTTCTATCGCTGCTTGAACGACAGTATCTGGTTCAACTAAACGTAAACAATGGTGATGCTCTTCAGGACATATACTTTTATAGCAAAATCGACAAGGTACGTCGTGATAAAGCAAACGGTGAGCAATACGCCAAGGTGTATGCTGAGGGTTGGTCAAAGCATAAAGATCTATTACCGGAGTGTCAACGGCAGCAGCAATGTGAACGGGCCCCGTGTTGTTCGCAATCAGCAAAGGTGTTAGAGACAACAAAGCTGATAATTCACTCAAACTCAGTTGGTTGACTAGAGAAATGGCAGGTGCTCTCATTAGAGACTGAATCGATGTAACCAAATCTTGCTCAGATTGCGTACCTGTGAGCACAATTTGAAGCCCCAATTGCTCTACTAGAGTGCGGGCTACAATTGCAAACTGTTCGGGTGGATAGCGGCGTGACGCAGCCGTTGCTCCCGGATGGATAACTACCCAAGGTCGGTTCAAGTTGACGCCTGCTGTCAGTAAAAGTTGCTGAACTTTCTCGATTGCTGCTTGAGATATCTGTAGCTGCATTCGATCATCCTCAAGTGTGCATCCAATGCTAGCGACTAGATCGAGTTGGCGCTGTACTTCATGGCGAATTAATTCAGTCGGTTCGGGATCTTTAACCCAGTGGGTGAGCAACTGGTAAGGGTTTTCGTGACAGTGGGCTAACCTCAATGGAATGCCTGCCATGTAGCACAAAAACGCAGACGGCAATGGATTTTGACTATAGACTGTGAAAATGACTGCTGCATCAAATTCAGCGTGTCGTAACTGCTCAATCATGGCGAATTCAGGAGCACTATTTTCACGAAGCATGGTTGCTTTTAGCCATGGTGCATCATAAACAATCGTCTGATCAATTTCAGTCACAAGAGAAGCAATTGCTGCGCCTGCGGTAGAAGTCATAAGTGTAATCTGCCGATTTTGATCAGCCATCTTCAACGCTCGAATAGCAGGCGTTGTCATCATTACGTCTCCAATTGTATCTAGGCGGATACAAAGAATTTTTTTGCAGCACTCCAGTTCAGCATGAATTAGAATATGTTAGAGGGTGAGTTAGAGTTGCAAGGCTCGAATCTGATGAATTAACTGAGTGGTAGAACGATTGTCTACGTAAGGCAGAATTTTAACGATACCTCCTAGCTCTTCAATCAGATCAGCTTCTGGTAATGTATCTCTTGTATAATCTCCCCCTTTTACATAGATGTGCGGACAAATGATTCGGATTAAATGATGCGGCGTTAGTTCAGAGAAAGGAACGACATGATCCACGCAGTTGAGGGCTGAGAGAACCGCGAGTCGATCGGCTAATGGGTTGACAGGGCGGCTTTCTCCTTTGAGCCGGCGGACGCTCTCATCCGTGTTGACTCCGACAATGAGCACGTTACCTAAGGCTCTAGCTTGTGTGAGATAGGCAACATGACCTGGATGAAGAATGTCAAAACAACCATTGGTGAAGACAATTTGAGAATCTGCTGTTCGATATTGTTGAATGAGAGTAGCTAAATCAGATTGATCGATGATGAGCTTATCCGGTATATGGTCGCGCATCAACGCTTGCCGCAACGCTTGAACGTTACAAGTTGTTGTGCCAGACTGCTGAACTACTACTCCTGTGGCAGTCGCAGCAATGGCAGCCGCAGTTGAGGTAGAGGCTCCCGCCGTAAGAGCCAAAGTCAAAGCACTCATGAAGGTATCACCTGCGCCAGAAGTTTGGTTAGATGGCACAGGACGGGCGTAAGTGCGTGTCATTGTTTCGGCTTCAAAGACGAGCGCCCCTTCAGTGTCGAGAGTGATGGCTGCAATCGCGGCACCTGTTAGAGTCAACAGAGTTTGACCGTAAGGCGCGATTTGATCAGCCCGTTTGTCTAGCTGTTTAGATAAACCTAGCAGTTGAATGGTCTCATCATAGTTTGGCTTGACTGCGGTTGCTCCCACTGCTCGATAATTCATCAACTGACGAGCATCAATCACCAATGTTCGCGGATGGCGGGTTTGTAAAGTTGTGAGCGTCTCAATTAAACGCGGTGTTAGAATGCCGTAGCCATAGTCTGAAATAATCACAGCATTGCTACGGGGGAAACGTTCCATTAAGCGTTCAATCAACTGTTGCTCTAATTCAGACGACACAGCTTCAGTACTGCCTTGGTCAAGCCGAACCAAGATTTGTGAATCTGCAACAACTCGCTGTTTCGCCAAAGTTTCGCGGCTTTTATGTGTCAGGAGATCGACAGTGGAAACCCCCCGTTGCTCCAACACAAACCGTAACCTTTCTCCTTCTCGATCGCTGCCAATCACCGAAAGCAGAGAAGCCTTACCACCCAAACTAGCTACATTCGCTGCGGTATTTGCGGCTCCACCTGGAACATCGTGGCGCTGATGGATTGCAACAACTGGGGCAGGCGCATCTCGACACAGCCGCTCAGCACTACCGTTGAGATAACTATCTAGGATGGCATCTCCAATCACTAAAACTGTTAATGATTGCCAGGCATCAACCCAGGTAAGCAGATCCAAATCGGAACCTGTAGAATTATTCATAAACCTTGCTCATAGACTTAACTTACAGATTTTTCTACCAATTTACGAATCGCCAAGAAATACTAGATTACTGATCAGGAACAAGTTTTTGCATAGGGAATTGACTGGTCTTAAGTGTGTCTCCTGCATCTAATGCGAGAATTACTTTTGCAGCTTCAAATAAACTGCTAACAGTATGATGAGGTAAACAACGGCGAGAAAGTTGCCACTCAGTTTCGTTGCCATTGTCTAGTAAGATTGTGCGACAACCTACTGAGCGACCAGCAGCAACATCATGGAGAATGTCACCAATGAACCAAGAGCAACGTAAATCGATTGTATGTTCCTCGGCAGCTTGGTAGAGTAATCCTGGCTGTGGTTTGCGGCAGTTACAGTCAACCGTATAGGATGGAATGATTCCATCTGGATGGTGGGGACAATAATAAAAGCCGGAAATTGTTACTCCAGCTTGCTCTAACATCGACTGAAGCTGATGCATCATAGGCACAAGGGCAGATTCAGCGAAATAACCCCGCGCTACCCCCGACTGATTGGAAATAATGATGAGCAAATAGCCTGCTTCATGCAATAAACGCAAACCTGCGACTGCACCTGATGTCAACACTAAACGAGCAGGATCAACGTTGTAAGGAACATTCTCGACCAGGGTTCCATCCTTATCTAGAAAGACAGCGCAACGATAGTTTTGCATTATTAATCTGACATAGATTGATAGGCAGGAAAGGACACTTGCTGAACACTTGCTGAACACTTTCTAAACACTTACTAGATAATGACATGTTACGGCCAGGAAGTTTCCCGCATGGGTAATACCGTCACCTCTGGGATCACGGTTTCAGCAGGTTGCATCAACACATAGCGAATAGTATCTGCAACGTTGCGCGGATCTTGTAACACATTTGGATCAATATCTGGAAAGCGATCGAGAAGGAAAGGAGTACGCATTCCACCTGCCACAATTGCTGTTACTTTGATGCCACAAGCTCTCGCTTCCACATGCAGAGCGTGATTGAAACCCATCAACCCCCATTTGCTTGCATGATAGACAGAGGCATTCGCCCAAGCTCGTTTTGCTGCTGTAGATGCAATATTTACAATATGACCTCTACCTTGTTGCTTCATGATTGGTAGAATCATTTTTGATAGGACAAAAGGTGCTCGCAAATTAACTTGCATGACCCGATCCCAGTCTGCGATTGACAGTTCTTCAATCGGCAGCGTCACATCAGTTCCAGCGTTATTCACTAAAACATCTATGCGACCATACTGAGCAAGAATTTTTTGAGTAGCCGTTTCAATCTGCTGATCGTCTGTGATGTCGAGCGTGAGTGCCATTGCTTCGAGTCCTCGATCTCTAATTCCGGCTGCCACTTGTTCTGCTAAATCACTCCTTAAATCGGCTGCAATGACGCTTGCTCCAGCTTCCGCCAAAGTTTGACAAATGGCGGCTCCAAGACCGCGTCCACCGCCAGTGACCAGAATAACTTGTTGACTGAGCGTTTGCATAGGTGGTGAAATCTCCAAATCGATGAGATGTTAGATGAACGCTTGATTGATGAACGAGCGAATTCTTTTGTTGATGAAATTAAACTAAGCGAGTGTTGGATAAGGAGTTTGCGGAACAGGTAAATGGGTGTCAAGAGAATACTCAGATGCCGCTTGTAATCTAGGTTCCCATCTCGCAAATGGTTCGACATCGCTGGATGCACTAAGCAACTGCTCCTCAATCAGTTCGCAAAGCAGGTGAATGATCAGAATTTGAACCTCCTGAATTCGCTGCGTTTCCTGAGCCGGAACCACAATCGGAATGGTTGCCTTTGTCCGCAAATCGCCACCGTCTTTGCCTAATAGGGCAATCGTCGTCAGATTGAGCCGTTGAGCTGCTTCAAACGCGGCAATTAGGTTAGGGGAGCGTCCGCTAGTGCTAATGCCGAGCAGCAAATCGTCCGGTTTAGCGAAAGTTTCGACTTGACGAGCAAAAATGCTTTCATAGCTGACATCGTTCGCCCATGCCGTTAGGAAAGCAGAATCCGCAGTGAGTGCCATGGCTGGAAGTCCGGCTCGATGCGGGCAGCAAAATCGTCCTACCAATTCAGCAGCCAGATGCTGAGCATCAGCAGCACTACCCCCATTTCCACAGATAAGCAGCTTTCCGCCTCGCAAAAAACAATCGGTGATGGCTTGAGATGCTGCCTGAATCGCAGGACGAAGCAACCGCTGGGAGCGCTGCACTGCCCTTAGCATCGACTCAAATCCTTGATCAAGAATTGCCAATCCTGCTTCCGTGGCAACTAGCGGCTCTGGAACGCTCAGCACTTCCTCATAGAGCGCGGCAACGGCACTCGTCACCTTCTGCCAAGTAAAATGATCTTGGGCACGCCGAATTGCTTGCCGTCCGAATAAGCTGATTAGATGAGGATGAGCAAACAAATGATTCAAGCGTTCTGCCAGTGCTTCAGGCTGGTTAGGCGAGATCAAATAGCCGGTTTCTCCATCCTTCACTGTGAATTTAACGCCGCCCACATTTGCCCCAATTACGGGCGTTCCGCAAGCCATCGCTTCGATTGGAGTAATACCAAACGGCTCATACCAAGGCGTTGTAATGAAAACATCAGCTGCACTGTAATAATATTTCAGCACTTCTCGACCTTTTCGCCCCACAAAAGTGACCTGTGAAGCAATACCCAACTCCTGCGCAATTGCGTGAAGGCGACCAATTTCTGGCGTTAGTTGCGGATCAGGCGTTTCACTTTCACCACCCACGATCAGCAAGCGTGAGGGCAAATCTTGCTGCTTTTGCCAGTCAGCAAACCCTCGAATAACCGTATCAACTCCCTTACGCGGAACCATGCGACCTAGCTGTAGAATCAACCGTTCGTCTGGTGGCAAACCCAAAGTTAGACGAGCACGTACTTTATTGATAGCCCAAAATTCAGTGGGATCAAATCCGCAAGGAATAATGCAAATTCGAGTCGGGTCAGCAGCATAGAGAAGCAGTAAATCCTCTCGATCTTGGGGGCATTCTGCGATGATTCGATCCGCTTCTCGTACAATGCGATCTTCAATTGCAAACCGCTCATCTGGAAAACTATCCGCCTGTCCCTGATGCTGCCGTCTAACGCGCCCCAGAGCATGAAAGGTAATGACGAAAGGGATATTCATCAAGCGTTTAATCTCTGCTGCCACCAAACCAGACATCCAGAAATTAGCGTGAATTAAATCGTAGGAATAAATGCGACACCAATTTGACACAAAGCTCGTGAACTCGTCCATGTAAGGTAACAGATCTTCCTTGGGAAGGCATTCCGGGGCCCCGCAGGAACATGAATAACTCGAACTCCTTGATGCCAGTCTATAACATCTGGAATGTGAACGTCATCACGTCGGGTGAATACATCGACATCATAACCAATTGCTGCAAGATGCTTTGCTAACTGACCGACGTAAACATTTTGACCACCGCTATCTACGCCACCAAAAATGCCTAGAGGAGTCGCATGTTCACTAATGAGAGCAATTCGTTTTGTCATTTTGGGGTAATCTAGTTTGAGTTTGAGAGTACCAAAAAGTATGCAATTTAAAAGTATGCTGGGTGCGAGGAATGAGAATGTTGAAAAAATCAAAAAAGCATTCTTGAAGGTACGTTTATAGGATGTTGACCAAATTTGAAATTCCTACTCTACGGCTACTGGCTTGCTCAAAAGCAGTATTCCAATCGCGAACAAACCGCTGAATACTGAAGCGAGATCGCGCTTGCTCTTTAGCTGCCTGTCCAAGCCGCATTGCTGTTTCAGGGCTTGCGATCAACTCCTGCATTCGTTCCATCAAACATTCAAGGTTTGTATCAACATAACCAGAAACACCATTTTGAATGACAGTAACCAGTTCAGTTGTGGCAAGCCCCACGATAGGTAAGCCTGCCATCATAGCCTCGCAAACCGCCAAACCTAAGCTGGTGTAGCGGACAGGATGGAAGAAAAAACGATAGCGAGATTGGAAACTGGAAAGCTGCGCGTGAGGAATTTCTCCCAATCCTCCTAGTGATTCTGAATCCATGCCGACTAAATCAAGTGGAATCGAACGACTTACTTTCTGAAACAAATCACCTCCCAATCGTCTCCCCCTAGTTCGTAGTCCGTTTGCAACCACAATACCCTTTGGAATCGCGCCCATATAGGTTGTCTCAGGTGCAGTGACTCCGTGCTCAATCACACAAGTTGGCGTTTCGCCGCAATCCCACATCAGATCGTTGAAATGAGTGACGTGAACCAGCAAAACATCTGAGTTATCAACGACATGACGAGTATCCGTAGGATGTTCGCGGGGTGGATCATGCTCTAAATACAGGCGCGGTAACTGCTGTTGTTTCTCCGAGAGAATATCAAACTGATCCTGTTCATAGTTGCGCCGCGACTGAAACAAAATACAGTCAAAGTCTTGATATCGAACGGCATCGGCTGCAATATCATGAACATTATCTCCCCAAGAAAAACCGCCTAATCGTCCACCATATCCTTCTGGTTTGCCAGGCTTAACGGGTAAATAGAACTCATGAGGAGATTGAGTTAGATAGTAGAGATAATTACCGTGGACATGCCAGGTGAGAATTTTTAGCCGCATAAAGTTTGAAAATTAGAGATGGTGTTCTGGGTGGAAAAGAAAGATGTAGTAGGTAAACCAACTGACTCTAGTAAATGTAATGGTAATTAGCCGAAGAAACGAAATCAATTGGGGGCTTAACGCAAAGTGATAGGACTGTACCACCAAATTCTAGTGATTGACCTACGCGAATAGGAATACCAGAAAAATAGCAAATATAAGCGAGCGTATAGCAAGAGTGTAAAGGTAGAGTGAAAAAAATGGCAGCATCAAAAGTTCGGTTACAAAGCTGCTCAATAACTTCAAAGGTATTGAAGACTGGCAACGGTTGATGAGTCTCCTGCACGACCGCCTGCGCAATTGATTGAGGAGAATCGATCAATCTGTATCCTGTGGTTTCAGTGGTCAAAAATGTGATGCTGTTTTGAGGCAAGGCTTGCTTAAGAACATGCATTGCTGGTTCTAACTGCTGAGCTGCCATGCTGTGCTGAAAGCTACAAGCAACTAAAAGACGGTTAACCCTTTGCCAATCAGGAAGCATAGATGACCTCCTGATGCAATAAATCTAAAGCCTCTTGTAAAACAACAGCAGGTGTTGGATAGGGTGCTTGAGCGTCCCCTACAACTCGATGTTTTTGTCGATCAAGCGGTGCCCAACGTCTTGGATCGGAGTTGGAAAAAATCACGACGCTATTGACCTGTAAAGCATCTGCTAGATGGGATACTCCAGTATCGTTACAAACTAAGAGCCGAGCATTTTTCAGCAGTGCCGCAAGGGTTCCCAGGCGAGTTTGCCCTACTAGATTGATTGCTGGAAACCGCATCGCATCCATTACTGTGCGAGTTAACTTGACTTCCGACTCAACGCCCGTCAAAACAATCTGCCAGCCCTGCGCTGCCAAAATATCTGCAACCTGAGCAAAATGATCTGGCAACCAGCGCTTATCACCCACACTCGCCCCTGGATGAATGCAAATATAGTTGCTGAGATGCAAACCATAAGTTTCAGCAAGAACTGCCCACGCTTGCCAATCTGGTGTCCTGAGTGGGAATTCCAAGTGTGCCCCCTGTAGTGGAATGTTTAACGACTCCAGCAGATGTAAAAGCCGCCAAATCTCTGGTTCCTGTTCGGGATAGGGTAAGAACAACCCATTCGTCACCGGACAGCGCTGCTCTGCTGGAAAAAAGCCTGCGTTAAATTTAGCCCCGAATTGTAAGGTAAATGGATTAATGCAGGAACCATTCCCGTGCATTTGCAACACCAGATCAAACTTAAAAGACTGTACTTGGTTTAGAAATAAAGCGGTTTGATCTGGCGAAAACGGAACTTCTGGAATGCCAGGAAAGCCAGGAAATGCTATCCAGTCGTCCAGGTAAGGGTTAAATCGCTGCACCAACTCTCTTGCAAAAGGTAATCCAACGAATGTGATGTAAGCGCCTGGAAAAGTAGCCCTTAACGCTCTGAAAGCAGGCACAGCACAAAGGAAGTCACCTAATCCAGGTAAAGCTCGCACAATAGCAATCTTCAGAGGGCTATGCCTCTCAAATTCTGGATGGACATCCGTTAGAACGCTCATATGGAAAGCTCGTGTAATAAACGAACTACTGTAAGTCTACGCGATCAATTCATGTGTACTGATGTAATCGTAATAAGTCTGCTTATTTTCTTGCATCAGACATTTGCATAAAGAATGTGCTGCATCGCACTCTGTTAATTGGGCAAATGCACAAGTAAATGATACGAGACTGACAAATATCTTGGGTTTGGTGATGAATTTTACTGGCAAGCTTTTAATATAAAACTTTGCGTCTCAAAATATTCCTCAAGATAGAGGCAAGTCTTGCTATTTCAACAAAAAATTCCTAATAACTTCAGAGATTAGTCTGATGATACTTAGGAATCTAATATTTGTACGGTTTATTGAAATAAGACAAAACGCAATGTCAGTATTTGAGAAACATCACGGATAGGCAATGTATGGAAGATTGAAATAAAATAGATGGAAGTGCAATCTGCTAAAGTTACTCTGGTATGAGAATTGTAGGCACTAAAACAGTGTCAATAATGTGAATGACACCGTTGTCCGTTAAAATGTCGGTTTTCATGACTGTAGCATCATTGATCTTGATGCCTTCAGAGTGCTCTACAACCACAATTGAACCCTCTACGGTAGGCGCCTCCCGAATTTGAGCTAAATCCTCTGCTCGGACATCACCAAACACAACGTGATAAAGCAATACTTGTTTTAGCTCAGAAATATTCTGCTTTAGTCTATCTAACTCGCCATCCGGTAAATGAGAAAAAGCCTGATCGGTGGGAGCAAGAATTGTGAAGGGGCCTTCAGCACTCAGGGTCTCTGTTAAGCCTGCCGCCTCAATCGCTTCAATCAATGTTTTAAACTGACCTGCTTTTGCAGCAGTTTCTAGCAAATCTGCCATAGTTCAATATTCACATGCGGATGGGATAGTAGAGATGACGCTCTTATAGGCATACACTGGCTATCCCGATAATGCATCTTTCAAAAGGTAGGCTCTTAGCTCAGTAATATTTCATGTTGCTGCCGACATGAACCATTGCTGAAGATGGATGTGGTTACACAAGCAGTTCGTTAGGTTGTGAAATAACACCTTTGTTAATTGAAAAGGTGGAATATTTGCGTTAGCTCTGTCTGAGGAGATATTATGGTTGACCTAAAAGGATTACGAGTTGCAGTTTTGGTGACAGATGGCTTTGAAGAAACTGAACTTACCGAACCTGTACAGGCTCTTAAAGAATCAGGAGCTTCAGTGGAGGTGATTTCTACTAAACTGGGCGCTTTGCAAGCATTTCGGCATCATGATAAAAGCATCACAGTGAACGCAGATCAACAAATTGACGCTGTAAACTCAGAATCTTATGATGCAGTTCTGCTGCCGGGTGGGGCGCTGAATGCAGATATGCTACGAGTTGAACCTAAAGTACAAGCATTCCTACGGCGAATGCAAGAAGCAGAGAAACCAATTGCAGCGATTTGTCATGCACCCTGGGTATTAATTTCTGCAAATCTTGTTAATAGGCGTTCATTAACAAGCTACTATACTATTCAGGATGATATCCGTAATGCAGGTGGTAACTGGTTTGATCAAGAAGTGGTAGTCGATGGTAACTGGGTAACTAGCCGTCAGCCAAGCGACATTCCAGCATTCAACCATCACATGCTAGCTTTGTTTTCTCGGTTAGCCATGCCAGCAGGTAAAGCTTAAACGGCTATATTCAGGCTCATCAGGGGACTCATTCTGTTGATCAAATGGGCCCCTTTTGTTTGGTTTTGCTTTACAGATTTACAGGTTAAAGGAACCGATGATCGAGCTAGAGACATTGGCAAAGTTTCTTGACATAACCCTCAAAGCTGAGCAATTCGCAGAGGATGTGAATGGAGTTTATCAGCACTCAACTCAACCGATTCACCGCCTTGGGCTGATTCTAGAGCCTTGGGCTGAATTGCCGGATTGGGTACGCTCCAAACAGATTGACGCACTCTTTTGCCATCGTCCTTGGAAACTGGAATTAAATCAGTTACCCGTTGCAATAGGCATCCTTGCATATCACTTATCCTTGATGAAGCCCTAACAGTTGGATACAATCCTTTTCTGGCAAACAGTCTGGGAATGACAGAGTTGAAAGTGATGGGAACGAAATCAGAACGACCAATTGGTATGATTGGAGAAATCTCAGCTCAGACTTTAGAGCGTTATATTCAGCGAGTCAAAAATATATTTGATGGAATCGAAGATGTTGTATTCGGTTCAGAGCAAGTATCACGAGTTGCAGTGGTTGGGACAATGTCGGCTGAACTCATTCAAATGGCAGCAGATCGTCAGGCTGAGCTTTACATCACGGGTCAGTTACGCCGTTCTGCTGAATCTGCGGTACAGGCGACTGGAATCAGCGTGATTGAAATTGGACATCACCGCAGCGAGAAATGGGGGCTACGAGCGCTTGCTCAGATCCTCCGGCAACAGTGGTCAGCACTAGAGGTCATTCTGCCTGATTCTATGTCTTAGTAGCAGGCTATTTCCTTGGAGGGAGGAGAGCTAGCTATTTGCTCTTTAGAATATCAATACACCTTCTTAGCTACCTCTAATTGAAAGTTTTTACCAGGAAAATTTGCTCAGATAGGTTGCCAAGTATCAAAAATTGTAATCACACTTGACAACAACCCTAGACACTTAAGAGAAACAAGTTAGAAATCAAAAGATTGCCGCCACCTTAGTCAAAGTAAGAATGTACTAATAACACGAGCAAGGATGTAACAATGACTGACAAAAGTGTGACTAAAGTAGATGCTGAAGCTTCACCACGGGGAAAGATGGGGCAGAAATATCTTGCCTCAGGGGTTCATCTATCCATGAGGCTTTGGGAGGATGAGCAACCGGGTGAACCTAAGCCGGAAACCGAGCGCGACTATGAGACGGTTGGCTATGTGCTGCGAGGACGCGCCGAACTTCACATTGCTGGACAAATGGTGTTACTGGAACCCGGAAGCTCTTGGGTTGTACCCCAAGGCACACTGCATACCTACAAAATTTTGGAGTCTTTCACAGCCGTTGAAGCGACGAGTCCGCCTGCGAGAGTGCACGGTCGGGACGAAATGTGATAGTCGGGACGCAACGTGAAGGTGAAGAATACGATTCCTTAGGCAACGGGCAGGAGGTAAAGGCTGCTTTTGCTCTTGCCTTTCTCGTCTCAGAAAGGGAGGTAAATGCTTTAACATCAATGAAATATAAAGGAAATGATAATGGGAGAAAGGTAGGAAAATACCTGAAATAAATGAAAAGCAGAGTAGACTGACGAAAGATAGTTGCACTGTTGCTGGTCTAAGGGAACAAATACCCTGAGCGATCAAGTCACATTAACCTGTGGTCTGCGCTTTGGCAGTTACCGTAAGGCTAATGGGCAAGAGGTGCTGTTTTTTGAGGTCTAATCCATGAATGTTTTGCTGCTGTATCCTCTCTTTCCTAAAAGCTTTTGGTCATTCGAGAAGACCCTAGCATTGCTCGACCGTAAAGCTATGCTGCCGCCTTTGGGATTGGTTACAGTTGCCGCGATTCTGCCGCAAACCTGGGGCTTTAAGCTAGTTGATCGAAACGTGCGCCAAGTCTCTGAAGCTGAATGGGAATGGGCAGATTTGGTGATTCTTTCTGCCATGATTGTGCAGAAAGAGGATCTGTTGGCGCAGATTCAGGAAGCAAAACGCAGAGGTAAGCGCGTTGCAGTGGGTGGCCCCTATGCGACTGCTCTACCCCAGGAAGTCACAGCCGTGGGCGCAGATTATTTGATCCTGGACGAGGGGGAAATCACGCTACCGCTGTTTGTACAGGCAATCCAGCAGGGCGAACCCTCAGGAACTTTTCGGGCAGGTGGTGAGAAACCGGATGTCAGCACTACACCTGTTCCCCGATTCGATCTATTAGAATTTGATGCCTACGCTGAGATGTCGGTGCAGTTTTCGCGGGGCTGTCCGTTTCAATGCGAATTTTGTGACATTATTGTGCTCTATGGACGAAAGCCGCGCACGAAAACGCCCCAACAGCTACTCAACGAACTGGATCGGCTGTATGAACTAGGCTGGCGTCGCAGTATTTTCATGGTGGATGACAACTTTATTGGCAACAAGCGCAACGTCAAGCTGTTTCTTAAGGAACTGCTGCCCTGGATGGTGCATCATCAATATCCTTTTTCCTTTGCAACTGAGGCTTCGGTAGATTTAGCCCAGGATCAGGAATTAATGGATGCGATGGTGCAATGTAACTTTGGCGCTGTTTTTCTGGGAATTGAAACGCCTGACGAAGCGAGTTTGACGCTGACTCAGAAATACCAGAACACTCGTGATTCTTTAAGCGACGCAGTTTACGCGATTACGCGATCGGGTTTGCGAGTGATGGCAGGGTTCATTATCGGGTTTGATGGAGAAAAAACCGGCGCAGGTGACAGAATTGTGCAATTTGTTGAGCAGACTGCCATTCCTACTGCCTTATTTAGTATGCTGCAAGCTTTGCCCGATACGGCTTTATGGCATCGATTGGAAAAGAAGGGCGACTCCGCAATAAATCTGCCAACATCAACCAAACAACGTTGATGAATTTTGTGCCTACGCGCCCATTAGAAGAAATTGCCCGCGAGTATGTTGACGCTTTCGATCAGCTTTA
>JAAUQT010000068.1 GCA_012033495.1 Cyanobacteria bacterium RM1_2_2
AGAGGATGATTGTTTTTGGTCGGCTTCCCTGACTTTCCAGGGCAGCAGTGGCGCACCCACGGCGAAACCTACGAGGAAGCTGTAACCCACGGCATTGAAGCCCTCGAATCATTGGTGATGGCATATGAAGCCTCTGGAGAACCTTTGCCCGAACCCGGTACCGTTTGCGCTGTCGCCTGATTATCACAATGCTTTATCTACCTTGATTGATCATTCAACAACTCCAGGGTTGGCGCGAACTCAGTTGTGAATCAGTTATGAAATAGATATTCGAGCCGAATCAACAGATATTCCTACACGAATACATGGAAAGAAAACTAGCCACATCCCCACTTTTAGGCTATGGTTTGAAGAGATTATTTCAACGGGACAAGCGCCATGCTTCCTTCGCTACACGGCTACAGAACCCCACCTCCTGCTTGCTAATCAGGCAGGATCGCTTCAAAGCTTAGATGCTGTAGGCTCAACTACTCACCGTTGAGCTAGATTCAGTTGAATACAAGCTCCTGCCTCGATTGTGATGCTTCATGACGCACTTTCGTAACTCACTTTCAGGCAAGGACGAGTTTTTATCATGCAGAAAAATGTAGAAGCCCAAGCGATGGGGCTGGGTTTGATTTTGCTGGCAGCCGTTTTGTGGGGCACCGTCGGGGTTTTTGTGCAGTCGATTTACCAGATGACCGCAGCAAACCCCCTATCGATTGGCTTTTTTCGACTCGCGTTGGCTACTCCGGTTTTGTGTGGGGCAGGCTGGGTAACAATCGGTCGGCAGATGTGGCGAATTGAACGGCGAGATTGGAAGTTTCTCCTGATGATTGGTGCAATGACGGCACTGTATCAGGTGTGCTATTTCGGGGCGATTGCTCAGATTGGCGTCGCGGCGGCGACTCTGATCACCCTCTGTACGGCTCCGGTGTGGGTGGCGCTGCTGTCGGTGGGGCTGTTGGGCGAAAAGCTGACTCGAAATCTGGTGGTTTCGGGAGGCTGTGCTGTGGTCGGAACGTTGTTTCTAGTTGGAGTGCAGCCGCAGGACGGAGCACACGGTCACTTAGGTTGGGGCGTTCTGCTGGCGACGGGTTCGGCAATCGGCTATGCCCTTGTGACGTTATGCAGTCGGCGAGTGGCGAAGCGCTATCATCCGCTTCAGTGTGCGGCGATTGGATTCGGGACAGGAGCGCTGATTTTGTTGCCTTGTGCGCTCGGCAGCAATCTGGTAGTTCAGTATCCGCTGGCGGGCTGGCTGTGTCTGTTCTACTTGGGCATTATTCCAACCGCGCTGGCGTATTGGCTCTACTTTATCGGGATGCGGCATACGCTGGCGACCACTGCGAGTATTGCCACTTTGTTGGAACCCCTGACGGCAACGCTGCTGGCTTGGAGTTTGTTTGGCGAAAGGCTAGGCGCGCTGAGCTTGATGGGAGCCGGACTGCTGCTCGCGGCAATTGGGCTACTGTATCAAGATTTACGCAATTAGGATGGAAACAGGGCGCAGGGGTAGGTTTAACTGCCTATCTCTATCCGCCTATCGTGACGCTGCGCACGATTTCAATGGGTGCTTTCTGGTTCACCAAAAATTCGCTGTAGTCTGCTAGCGTGTCTAGACCAGCAGAACTGAGAATGATTTCGGCAATTGCCCAAAGAATGGCTTCGAGTAAAATGCTGCGATGTTTGCGTTTTGTGGGCTTCATGGCGGTCAACTCCTGCGCAATCAGAATGATTGATCTAACGCTTGAGTCTACTTTAAGAAAATCATCGCTTAAACACAGCCTGGAAAGGTCAGGTAAAGAGTCGTAAAAAGTCAGGAAGCTGTTATTCTCGCCGCCTCATTGTGACCATCTCATACCAATTTGATTTGTGAACCAGTCAGATCCGATCCCCCTGCCTCCGGCATCCCCCTTAATAAGCTACCGTGTACACACATCTCGCATTGGAAGTTAAAACCCTGCTTGATCCCCCTCAATCCCCCTTAAAAAGGGGGACTTCAAGCCAGTTGTGGGTCGGTTCCCCCTTTTGCAAGGGGGGTTAGGGGGGATCGTTCAACTTGTGTGTACACAGTAGCTTATTAAGGGGGATGCCAGAGGCAGGGGGATCTGATCTGACTGTTCACAAATCAAATTGATATAAGATCACGTCAAGCAATTTGAATTAAATCAGGGTAGTTCGCCAAAAGCTGATCGCGGGAGAGGCTGTCGGAGGCATCTTGCGGCGACCAAATCAGTTCATACACCATCAGATAATCGGCTGAAATGCCGCCCAATCGCTTTAGGATCGCAGTGAGTTCTGCGGCATTATGCACTGATGAAGCTAAAGGCTTATCGTCGGCAGTGCCGATCAGCAGAGTCACCACAATGTAGGAGGCGGGATCGGCATCCTGATTCACCTGAACCGTTTGGCGGCGAATTTGTCCCCCCACATTCACGAGGGTTTCCGCACTCAGCTTACTGCGCTCTTGAATCGAAAGCTGCTCAAATACTTGGGAGGCTTGGGCGCGGCTGTTCACCGTTTGCGAACTAATACGGGCATGGCTCCAATATTCGGGAGAACGCAGCAATGCCAAAACAGTTTCCCGCAAAAAGTCCGCTAGTCCGGTTTGGGTATCTAGATCTGCCTGTAAGCTAAGCTGCGTCAACGCTTCCTGAATGTAGCGCGCTTGAGCCAATAAAGAGACTTGAAGCTGCGTCACCGTGATCACATCGTTTTCCAGTTCGCCTGCTGTCCCACGACTATATGCGCCGCCGCGAGAAGGGCCTCGGCTAGCTCGCAGGTAAGACATCAGCACAGGCAGGACACAAATGCCACAGACCATGATCAGAAACAAAAACAAACCGTCACCGGAAGAGCCAGTGCTGTAGCCGTAGCCGGGATCAACGGGCACGGGATAGGACTGGGGCGGCATCACAATCACTCGCGGGCGGCGGTAGGAACCCGGAAAGTAGTCAGGCTGTGAAGGTGGGTAGGAATAATCGTAGGGCGAGTAGTCATAGGAAGGCGAAGTGTAGCCGCCACCGGAAGGATAATTGCTGGGAGCCTGCGGTGGACTAGCAGGACGGTCAAACGAGCCGCCACGAGTTCGCCCTCCACTTTGCGCTAACGCCGCACTGCTCCAGTCCCAATTCCTCAATTCTGGAGCCAGCCCGATGATGCCAGTGACCCACCCGAAGGTGAGGCTAGCAATTGCCAGGTGTTTCCTGAGAAGGCGACGTATGGATTTCATCAGTGCTGCAACCAAATTCGGCTATGCACAGAAGCTATCACACTCTTATTAAAATACAACCCTTCGCTTGGCAGTTCTGGGACTTACGCTTTTGGCATGTTCTATACCTTAAGTTTGGCTCACCGAAACCGCGCTGACATCGACGTTTCGATCAAACAGAACTCGCGGACGCAGCAAAATTCGGAACAGCAACAGCAACGATTGAATTTCTCCAGGCGTGTGGCGATCTTTCCATTGCCCCGGACGGCAAAACAGCACTTCGACCAATTGACGCTGTTGCAGCAAGTTGAGCGAATCAAATTTAATTCTCACCGTCGGAAATTCGTCCGTGATGCTGGTTCGAGTCGCTTGCCCCAACAGTGACAAATGGTGTTCCAGAATTTCTACATGAACCGGGAGAGGAACTTCTGTTTCAAGATTGGGAAACCCTGCCTGCGTTAAAGCCACTTCCACTCCAATTTCAGAAATCATCGTGGTGACTCCCCAAAAAACTTGCTCCTGTCTGGTGTCTGGTGTAGTCGCTCGCAGCTTAACCGTGCGGCGCAAATCAAACCATTCATAGGGGCTAGGTCGCGGCACATCTAATAAAATCAGCAGCGCAATGCCAATCATGATCAAGTTGTAGCTGCTCCAAATCCAGCCGAGTCCGATTCCTTTAGCCTGCATTGCCATTTCAGGCGGAACTGTTTCCATCCAGGCTCCTTTGATCATGCACATCCCAACGTTGACCCACAAACTCACCGCTGTTATGCCAAACAAGAATAAAAGCGGCCAGGCCAAATTCCAGTTGAAAGAAAATCGATCGCTGGCAGTTCCTTTAGGAGTCACCTTAAACCCTCTGGCAAACGGATTCAACATAACTTGAACCACCGTCAAAGCCAAGGGGAAACACAAAACTAGCGAATAAATATCTGACAGGAGAGCGGAGCGAGAGCGGTAGTTGAGCCACGAAAAGACCGCAAGCTGCACTAGATAATAAGGTAGGAAAAAATAGAGTAACTCATTTGCCGTTGCTCGCAGCGGAATCACGCCCAAAAACG
Organism: Cyanobacteria bacterium RM1_2_2; assembly: GCA_012033495.1. Lineage (GTDB taxonomy): Bacteria > Cyanobacteriota > Cyanobacteriia > Elainellales > Elainellaceae > Elainella. Next base: position 4,255 of record JAAUQT010000068.1, read on the forward strand.
AATAAGCCAGCGGCATTAACAGAAAACCCACCCGCGAAATGCTGGTAAACCAGTGCAGTAAGCCTTCCAGGTGCGCGAGCCGTTGCAGTAAATTTAAGCCCTGAATCGTGAGGGGATTGGATTTGATAAAAAAGGCTTGCAGCGTGCCTCTTGCCCATCGCAACCGCTGAACCGCATGAGCCGCAATATTTTCAGCCGCTAGCCCTGCGCTCAACTTCTCGTCTAAATAAATCAACCGATAGCCCTGCGCCGACAACCGAATGCCCGTAAAATAGTCTTCACTTAAAGAATCAGTCACAAAGCCGCCCATTGCTTCCAGAGCGCTGCGACGAACCACAAACGAAGTTCCTGAACAAATGACGCTTCCGGCTCCATCTCGAATCGGCTGAATTTGTCGATAAAAAACCTCTTCTTCTGGGGTCAAAACATTCTCTAAGCCTAAATTGCGGGCAATTGGGTCAGGGTTGTAAAAGCTTTGGGGAGTTTGAACCAAGGCGACCTGCGAATCTTGAAAGAAGCCAACCGTTCGCATTAAAAAGTTGGTGGTTGGCACAAAATCTGCATCAAATACAGCAATCAAATCGCCTTTCGTGTGGTGCATGGCATGGTTCAGATTGCCGGCTTTGGCAAAGCGATTGTCTGGGCGGGTTAAATACTCACATCCCAATCGCTCGGCTAGGGCTTTAATCTCCGGGCGGTGCGTGTCGTCTAGCAGATAGACCTGTTTGTTCGGGTAGTTGATCGCCTGGCAACCAATCACCGTGCGGCGTAGAATGAATTCCGGCTCATTATAAGTCGGGATCAAAATATCAACCGCCGGGATAAATCTTCCTTCTTCCACATCCATTGCTAGCCAATCGGCTTCTCGTCGTCGGTCGCGCACCCGCAACATCAAAATAGCTGAATTGTACTACTGGTCAGCATCAGAAGTTCCAGCAAAAATAAGCCAATGCTGAAAACACCATCGCTGGGAGTGCTGACATTCAGCGTTGAGAGCGACCGCCACAGCAAATAACGCAACGTCAGAGACAGCAGAATGCCAACGACGATAAATCTTGACCAGGCACGAGGCTTGGGCGAGACGCGCATCACAATCATCACCACTAGAAACAGAATCACCGTCGGAAACAGCAAATACTCTCCTGCCACCATCGGCACTTCTAACCACAGGGGAGGGCTGTTTTGCAAATCTTCTAATCGATTGAAAATGCGGCTAATCGTACCTTGCCCTGCAAACCAAGCTGCTACGACTGCCCCAGACAAAGCTACAACCGCCAACATCACGAGTGTGGCGATTTGAGGTCGAACGAGCCGCCGCCTAGTGTTCTGGATGCTGCGATTGTTAACAGACGTAGTCATTGAAAACTCCCCTCATTGCGGTTGCAAAACGGATGACCGTAGTTAGCTCAAATTAGAGTTGGCTTAGAGTTGGCTCAAACAATTAGCTTAAGCAATTGAGATTAGTGTCTAAACGAAGTTTCCTCAATGACAGGTTTGAGTAAATTTCTTGAAGCATGAATATCAGTGAATCGGAACTTAAACATCGAATATGTCCAAATCAGTCCATTTTTTGCATATTTCTTAGGAAAAGTACGTGCCTCTGTAAGAAAAGGTTTGAGTCAAATTTCTATGATTGCTATCAAAGAATATTTTTTGGGGTAGAGCTTCCCCATGTAAGTGACTGTTTCCAACTAGCGCTGGTTCCACATCAGATAGCACTTCTGATCAAAGTTCCCTAGATCAGATGATCAAGATTACTTCTGTTGTAAAGCTAACTGGTAAGGGGAGGGGCTAGCTTAGAATCGGTTGAGAATTTTCGATGAAATTTTTCAGCATAAATTCACACTGTCTTTTCTGAGAGATGGTAATTTGCGTAGAAGGTTGCCCCTCTTCCAGCAGTCCAATTAAGTGCTATATGATTCTGGGTAGCTACTTAGTGCAGCTTCCATTCACTTGTTCGCATCATTACAGAGCGGTTCAAATCGAACAAATTGATTGAGCGCGGTCGATGTAAGTAACCATACGCTAAACCTTAAGCTTCACCGAATTACGTATTTTGTTTTACATAAAGAGGAATCCTCAATGAACCTTGAAGATAGCCTAGGTCTGATTCATCCTACACTTGCAGTTGCTTTTGTATTTCCCCTCATTGGCATCGTCGTTCATTATGCTTGGCAAACTCGACAGCGACGCCTGCACGCAAAGGAGAATGGAAAAAGCAAGATTCCACCCACTGTCGGTTCAGAACACGTCAAACTAGGGCGTTGGCTGAGTAATGCTGTCGTGAGTGTGACGCTAATTGGCATAGCCTACCCAATCTTCACTAAGATGGCGAAAAATCAGGTTTGGACACAAGACAGCTTTCGAGCCTGGTTTGTTGTGCTGATGTTTGCTGTCACGGTTGCATCCCTGGTTATTCTCAATCGAGCTAGCACTAAAACTTGGCGGGCAGTCTTTGCCACGTTGACAGGTATGGGACTAATTATTCTTGGCTCTCAGCCGGAAGTGTATCGACGAGGAGAAATTTTTGACTTTGCCACTAAACAATGGTTTACAGGCGAGTGGTATGTTTCTCACTATTATTCTGGAATTGTGGCAGCCCTGCTGATGATTTTTTCGTTGGCGATCATTTCAGATATTTACAAAGATCGAACCAATCGCTGGCGAACAACACACGTTATTTTAAACTGTGTTGCTGTGCTGCTATTTATCGGTCAAGGAATGACTGGCACACGCGATTTATTAGAAATTCCTCTAGGCTGGCAAGAAACGCATCTATATAAATGCGACTTCGCTAACAAAACCTGCCCGCCCTAAACTAATTTCAGATAGTTGCAACCCCGTGCACTGCCTGCCAAGGGAATTTTCTCCAGCAAAAGCGGTCAGTTATGCTTTTGTGGTCTGGGTCGATGGGCTTCCATTGCGAGTCTTCCACCAACTGACGACCACAATCACGGCATTTGTAGTTTTGCTTGCCCCGTCGAGTCCTGCCATTACAGGTTGGATGCATAGTTTTTGTCAAAGCCTAGTGTCAAAGCTGGGACACCAAGTTCACGTGACACTCGCTGTCATTGGGTGATGAGATAGAACCTGCCAAAGCCCTTTTGTTGAGTGACCTTCAGATTCAAACAGAAGCCACCAGAAACCAGAGACAGTTGCGCTCAACCCCTTGTATCGTTTATGAATCTGAGAAGTGCTTGAGTGTGAAACGAAGGAATTGTGATGCGAAAAATCTTGTTTGGTGGATTGTGGTTAGCATTAGTCACCTATGCTTTTTTCCTCGCCCCTCCGAATCAGCCGGATACGTTTGAGTTGATCCAAAAATTATCGACTGGGCAATGGCAAGGTATCAATCCATTCGTGATTGCGCTGTTTAATATTATGGGCATTTGGCCAATCATCTACGCTTGTCTGCTGCTAATAGATGGTCGAGGGCAAAAAATTCCGGCAGGCTTATTTGTCGCAGCTTCCTTTGGTGTTGGTGCTTTTGCCCTGCTACCCTATTTGGCGTTGCGTCAGCCCAACCCTACATTTACTGGAGAAAAGAACGCTTTGCTAAAGCTCCTTGATTCGCGTTGGACAGGAGTGATTTTGGCAGCAGGAACGGTGGGTTTGTTAGCGTATGGACTGTTAGCTGGAGATTGGAGCGATTTTGTCCAGCAATGGCAAACCGATCGATTCATTCACGTGATGAGTTTAGACTTTGTTTTGCTCTGCTCGCTATTCCCGGCTGTGCTAGGCGATGACATGGCTAAACGAGGCTTAAAAGATCCGCGAATCTTCTGGAGTGTTAGTCTGATTCCGCTAGTCGGAGCCGTTGCCTACTTGGTTGGTCGTCCGCCTATTTCCTCGGCTAAGTCTAATCAGGCGGTGATGGGAATGCAGTAAGGAAGGCAGAAGTTGATAGGCAAGTGAGGAAAGAGGTGAGCGATCAAAACTGGGGACTATTTCTGCTTTTCTCCTTTCCTCTTTGCCCTGCCCTCTTTGCCTTGCGAAGCGGGAAGATTTCCGGTTTCTCAATCTGCCTCACCTATCCTCGTCAATTCATCGCAGACGATCCGGATCGCCTGTTTACCCCTCATCGGCAACTCCCCTTCTGCCCTCTCTCCCTAAGCATACTGAATGTTAAACACTTGCTCCGCCGAAGCGCGATTGGCTCGATCAGTGACTTTGAAACTAAAGCTGTCTCCAATGTCATATCGCATGATTTGTGAGGTGACTCCATCTGTTGAGCGCCAGGCTAACGTTGTGCTTGAGAACTGAGGTTGGTCGTCGTCTCTGGCATCAGAGGTCAGTTGTTGAATGCTGCGACCGTTGAAGAAGAACATTTCACGGGTGACAACACCCTGCCGATTGTTGACTCCGCTTTGGCTGTACCAGGCAATTTGTGAATTAATCAGCCCTGCGGCCAAATCATTTGCTTGATTATTGGTGAGTTGAATTGTGTTCACCCCGTCAAAGAAAAACAGTTCGTAGGTGCTTTGTCCCGTCACCGTTGGTTGACCACCCAAGCCCAACCACAGCAGCTTAGAGCCATCTATTGCAACCAGCGCATCGTCGTAAGAATTTGTTGTGAGGCGTTGAGTTGTGGAACCGTCATAGCGAAAAATTTCAAAGGTCTTTAAACCTAGACCGTTCGGTGTACCGTTGCGACCCATCCAAACAATCGTATTCCCTTCAATATCGCCTAAATAATCGTCGGTATTGTTATTGGTTAGCTGTTTAATGGTGTTTCCATCAAACAGAAAAACTTCGCTCGTCGATGCCCCATTTTCGAGCGCGCCTGTTTTAGATGACCAAGCGACTTTGCCATTATCTACGCGAGGAGATGATTCATCCACCGCATTATCGGTGATTTGTTGAACTTCGCGTCCATTAAAGTAAAAAATTTCGCTGGTGGCTCTGCCAGTTGCGTCGGGTTTTCCTAGAGGAGCTTCCCAAACTGCTGTTGCGCCATCAGAATCACTCACCAATTCATTTACCGCATTGTCGGTTAGCTGCCGAGTTACGCCTGCTTTAGAATAAAACACTTCATAGGTAGGCTGACCTGTTGAGCTAAGTTTGCCAACCGGACTCGTCCAAAAAATGTGCCCGTCTTCTAGTCCAATAAAAGTTTCATTTACTGCATTTTCTGTCAAGCGTCGAGTAGTTGTTCCATCAAAGTGATACAAGTCATAGCTCGCAGTTCCGCGCTGATCAACTCCACCCACTTGACTTGTCCACACCACCTGATTGCCGTCAATGGCTTTCACAATGTCATCGGCTGAATTTTGCGTCAGTTGGCGGGTGGTTTTGCCGTCATTAAAAAAGATTTCGTTATCAGTGCCACCGTCGCTGCCGCCCGTTCCCGCCCACACCAACATCGAGCCAGAAACTAGCGGATTGGAGCCGTTGCCGATTGCTGTAATGCCAGGGCTGGTGTTTTTGTAGGTCAATCGCCCTTTGTCAACGTCTGCTTGCGTAAAGCTAGCTCCTATTCCTAACGGCACTCCATCCAAACGCAGCACCCCATATTGAGGCATTTGGGTGAGGGTGTAGCGCAATTGATCATTGGCTTGCAAACCATCAATTGCCTTCAGTTGGGCGCTTGTCACCACCGATTCTTGACCTCGGTTAACTTGAACCGCTTGAGAGCGTAAGGTAGGCAGTAAATCTGCTGTTGATACTTTCAGGCGATATTCAGTTTTGGCTGCACCGCGTCGATTGAGCAGTCGAATCAAATATTCGCCCCGTTTCAGCGTTTTAGAGATGAACTCAGAAGCTGATCCAGCTTGTTTCGATTGCCCCACTACCCGATTCTTTTGGTTCAGTAACTGCACATCAACATCGGCGTTTGCAGCAAGCTGACTGAGCGTTAAATGAACATCTTGACTACGATTTAGCTTAAACCGATAAGAGATTTCCTTGCTTTTGCTGAATCGACCCATGATATCAGTAGGATCACCGGCAACCCTAATCTGTCTAACGCTACGATTCGAGCTTGTCATGCAGGAAGTTTACCTTATGTAAAATTTTGCTTTCAAGATAGTAGATTAATTAAGAAATCCTCACATCATTGAATCTGCGGAATTTCTCCAATCGCTTCACAGGGGCTTTACTTGGGCGAGTCAATGAACTCAGTTTGCCGAAATCGCTGATAAAGCAGGGGCTACAGGGAAAGCTGCCTTCACATATCAAAACATAGCAGCAAGTTGACCAGCTCTGATTCTCAGTGAAAACCAGCAGCAAGTCTCACTATCTACTAAATAATGTTAAGAGGGATGAGGGGTGACACCCCCCAGCATTTAGCCCAATGGAGAGAGCGATGCAAAGCGAGAATTCGATATTTTCAGCGATTGGGAACAAAGGTCAATCAGTTCTTCAACGCTGTCAACTCGCCAAATTGGGACATTGAGATGAGTTTGTAGCTGCTCAATCGTCATGTCATCCAAAAAGCGATCCTCGTCGTTCTTTAGCATCAGGGAAGGCAGCAAAATTCCGTCTCCTAGCCCGTCTCCCACCGTAAGCGGCTGAAGTCCTTGCAGCAAATCTTGTCCGGTCAACAGCCCAGTGACGGTAATTTCTTGTCCCCAATAGCCGCTGCGCAGCGCCGCCATTTGTACAGTTAACCCCTGCACCTGATTCAACCGTTGCAGGATAGGTTGAAACGCATGTTCAACCGCATTGCCTACCACCCAAGTGAGGCGGCGAGGAGTAACTTTTTGGGGTAGACGCTTGGCGGCAGCGTGAAACTGCTTCAAAAACTGATGGATCGAGCCAACCCCGTTGCCAATCTGCGGATAGTCTTCGTAATGAGCTTCGGGCGGCAGATCTTGTCTCCCTATCAAAAACCACTCATCAGCGAGCCAAGCAAATGTGCTGCCAAACTGACGATAAAACTGAGCTTGCAATGCCTGCACCTGAGCAATCACGGTTTGGGCCAGTTCGGGCGTGACGGGTACTAGCTCATCTTCGGCAGGGCGGAACCGCGTCAACCCAACCGGCACAACCGCAACAGAGGCGACGGCAGGTAAATCACCCTGATGAAATTGGGCTAAATCGAGCAAGGTGCGCTCTAAGTGAATGCCGTCATTAATGCCCGGACAAACTACCACCTGCGCGTGGATCTGCAATCGCTGCTGCTGAAACCACCGCAGATGATCCAAAATTAGCCCGGCTCGCGGATTTTTCAGTAAGCGGGTTCTCACTTCCGGTTCGGTGGCATGAACCGACACATACAGCGGCGATAGTCGCATTTGGGCGATCCGGTTCCATTCCCGCTCGGTCAAGTTCGTTAAGGTTAAATAGCTGCCGTAGAGAAAACTGAGGCGATAGTCGTCGTCTTTTAAGTAGAGGCTTTGGCGTTTTCCGGGCGGCTGCTGGTCGATGAAGCAAAACGGGCAGCGGTTGTTGCACTGAATTAGCCCATCGAATAGGGCAGTCTCGAACTCTAGCCCCAAGTCTTCGTCGTAGTCTTTTTCGATCTCAACAACATGCGTTTTGCCATTGGCATCGAGCACCTCTAGCGCCAGTTCTTCGTCGGCACAGAGAAACTGATAGTCAATCAAATCTCGCGGCGGCTGACCGTTGATTGCCACGAGCCGATCGCCTGCCTCGAAGCCAATTTCGGCTGCAATCGAATCGGGTAGAACGCGGGTGACTAAAGCTGGACGAATCGAGGCTTCGCTCATAGAAACAAAACTGGCAAACGCAGAAAATGCAAATTGGATCAACCTTTAATTTAGCTTTCTCAGCCCAGTTCTGATGTGCAGACTCTGATGTGCAGACTCTGATGCGCAGACTAGAAATTGGGTTGGCTGCCGCAATCAGTCAATGTCAGGCTAGCGGTGGGAGTTGCCTGCGCTGCTTGGGCAACTAGCTCGACCTTGCCATCTGCGCCGCGAACCCAACCTTGTGCTTCGACGACTGGACTGTTCCATTCAGGCGTTTCAGCAATTGGCGGCTCGGACGCTTCGCTTACGGTAGGTACATTGAGGGTAGCCCAGTCTGCAATTACGGCATCACTGCTGCGGAGATCATTCGGGTTGGGCGGCAGTCCACCCCGTCCGGTGATCACAAATTCACCTAATGTTTGAGTAATATTGCGGTTTCCAGCACGACAGCCTTGGGCAATCAAGCGAGAAGCATCAACGATGGTAGTCGGCAACTCGATTAGCCCTTGGGTGGGATCAAGCGTTGGCGTACTGATCCGAATTTCGCCTGCTACCCCGGATTCAGAACTGGCAGTGATATCACTTTGGGCAGTGGGCCGTGAGCGTTCGCTAATGCCTAAAATGCCGCTAGCTGTGATTTGAATATTGCCACCATCTCCTTGTCCAGCGTCGGCTGCGATGTTGCTATCTTCCGCAGGAGCCGCGACAATGAAGCCGGACTCGATTTGAATATCGCCGCCACTGCCGCCGCCGCTGTTCAGCCCTGCTGCCGTTGAAATGTTGCTGTTTTGGCGCAGCACCAGTAAATCGACCCCGCTCAGTTGAATTCGAGCCGCATCTCCAGATTCAGTTTGGGCGTTGAGTTGACCTCTGTTTGTTAAGAAAATTTGATTGGCGCCAATTTGGATCGTTCCGGCTCCGGCAGAATTGGGGTTCAGGCTGTTGACGGCAACAATGCCGCCATCCTGTACAATCAGCGTACCCGTTGCCAAATTCAGGTTGCCTCCCCGACCCGTTGCTTGCCGCGAAGAAGGCGTACTCAGACCGGGAATGCCGCCCGAACTGGCAACAATCCGAGCTGGAAAGTTGCCAGAGGTTGAAACGTCACGGACTTGAATCGACTCAATGGCTCGAAGATTAACGTCTCCGGCATCTCCCTGCCCGTAGGTGGTGGCTTGCAACACGGCTCCGTCCCGGACGCTGAGGCGTTGCGTTTCGATGTTGAGTGCCCCGCCTCTGCCGCTCGAACCTGGCGCTGTGCCGACAAACAGCCCGCCCGAAATCGGCAAGTTGCGAAAGAAAATTGGCTGATCGTTGGGGTCGAGGGCAATGCCGATCAGTTCGACATGAGTGGCTCGAATCGTGATGTTCCCGGCATCTCCGCTGCCAAAAGTATTGGCGCTAATTTGTCCACCTGCTCTAACTTGCAGACGATTTGTTTCCAAACGCATGTTTCCGGCTGCACCCGTCCCTCCCGTTTGGGTGTAGAGCAAACTTAGCTGATCACCCGGCAGGATAGGAAGCTCTTGAGAAATGGCTGCCACCGTAATCGACTCAGAAGCATTGATGTGAATGTTGCCTGCCCGCCCATCACCGTCGGTAAAAGAACCGATTTGTCCACCCTCTTGCAGAATCAAGCGTTGGGCTGAAAGGCGGATGTCTCCTGCCCGTCCACCTGCTTCTGTCGAGGTCACAATGCCGCTCAAAATCCCTGTGATTTCGATTGAGTCGGTTGCAGTCACTTCGATGTTGCCGCCCACCTGAGTTGACGTATCAGCCCGCAGCGAGGCAAAAGGTTCTTGAAATGACACCTGCCTGCCCCGAATCTGAATTGCGCCCGCAGCCGTGCCGCTTGTATCTACTTGCGACGAGTCAAACAGGTTAACATCGCCAAAATTTTGAATGCTGTCGTAGCGGAAATCCCAACCTCGCTGGACGGGAACCAGATCCACGGTTCCAACTGCGGCAACGCTGCCAATTTCCACTCGTCCACCCTCGGTTCTGATGCGGCTCTCTGCCCCTAGCGCAATATTGCCGCCAATCAAAGCCAAGGTTTGAGAGGAGTTGACACTCAAACCACGAATCAGAAACCCTGACTCATCCAGAACCGGAATGCCTGTCGCAGTTCGCAAAACAGCGCGAGACTGGTTCACAATCTCACCCGGACGATCGCCAAACTGTAAGCCAACGGGTACACTCACCGTCAGCAGCGACGAAGCTTGCGAATCGGTGGCGCTAAACTGCACCCCATCGGCAAAATTAATGCTGTTTGCGGTAGTGGCAACAAACGAGCCGCCCAACCGCAGTGAGGCATTATCGCCAAAAATGATGCCGTTGGGGTTGAGTAGAAATAAATTTGCATTGCTAATTTGGCGATCAGCCTGTAACGCTTCAATGACGCCGTCGATCCGAGAGCGGTTGCCCCCTGTTACCCGCACCAACAGATTTGTGATATCACCATCAACACCCTGAAATGAAGCTGTGTGCCCTGAAGTGACTGAAAACTGTCGAAAGCTATGAAACAGATTTCCGCCTCGTTGGGTTCCGGCTGTAATCACGGTTTGGTTACGGGCGGTGCGCACTCTAGAAGGCTGAGGCAGGCTAGAATCTGGCACAATGTCCGCCAAAGCTGCACCTATCCCCAGCCATCCTGTGACGACTATCAAGCTTCCAGCCCTACATAACCTCAAGATCCACTTCATTCACTTCAACGGTTGAGTTCGTTCCTTCCATTCTCTGATCGCAAGCGGACAGCGCTCAACCTGATCAATCAAGCAACCCAGAGGAGGACTTGCTGAATAGAAGGATGAATCCTTGAGATGCTATTTTTCTGATTGCCCTTAAGTCTCTCAGAATAGGGGATTTAGGAGGCAAATGCATACTGTGATTCAGCAACTACCGTGATTCAGCAACCAAGATGATGCTCAAGAAGGCTTACCACTCGAAACCTTTAATCCACACTTGCTACAAACCCGCTTTGAGCCAACCTTCTTAAAAGTATGCTGACAAACGGCTCTGCGACGAGCAGCCGACCGAGGGGCGCCCCGTTGAGCATCCTCTGGTTGATTGTCGTCGAATTGGTCATTGTTGGGCTGGTTGTCTTCATCTAGCATGGTTAATTCCCTGCATCAAATCGATATCTCTAGTAAGACGGATGCGCAAAATTTCTGCTAGTACCCACGCGGGTTATTTTATGGGAAAGGCAGCCATGCAGAACGCAAAATCACTGTAAACTAATTGCCCAGTGGCTCGTTATCAAAAACGCTGGAACGGATGAAAATTGCAACCTGGAACGTGAATTCAATTCGGACTCGCTTAGCCCATGTCACGACTTGGCTGAAGGAAAACCCAGTCGATGTGCTGTGTCTCCAGGAAACGAAAGTCGAGGATCAGGCGTTTCCCAACTCTGCATTTGAAGCATTGGGCTACCAAGCCTACATTTCTGGGCAGAAGTCTTACAATGGCGTGGCTTTGCTCAGCCGGGCACCGCTGCAAACGGTCAGCGCTGGATTTGCGCCGATTGTTGGTGAAGCGACGGTGACAGATTTAGACGAGCAAAAACGGGTCATTTGTGGACGAATCGGAGAGATGAGCATCGTTAATCTTTATGTCCCAAACGGCTCTGAAGTGGGCAGCGAGAAATATCAGTACAAGCTGCGCTGGCTGGCCCTGCTGAGAGATTACCTGAAGACTTTACTGCAACAGCATTCCAAAATTCTCGTTTGCGGTGATTTTAATATTGCGCCAGACGATCGGGATATCCATAATCCGGCAGGACGCGAGCATCACATCATGGCTTCTGCTGCCGAAAGACAAGCGCTTCAGCAAGCTGTTCTCGATCTGGGATTTGTCGATATTTTTCGGCAGTTTAACCCGGAAGGAGGGCAGTTTACCTGGTGGGATTACCGCGCTGCTGCCTTTCCGCGCAATATGGGATGGCGGATCGATCATCATTACCTGTCGCCCCAGTTGAGCCAACAGGCGGTTAGCTGCACGATCGACCGGCTGCCACGCGGTTGGGATGAGCCTTGCAAGCCCAGCGATCACGTTCCGGTAATCGTAGAACTAAATCTGGGCTGAATTTGGAATGAGCGCTCAAAACTGATCCTTCATGCCCCTCAAGCGAGCGAAAGTTTGAACCGGATCAGCGCTTTTGACGCGGCTCTGTAAATTGGGCTGATCCCAGCGCAGAAATGGGTTGGTTTGCTTCTCTTCGCCCAACCAAGATGGGATCGTGGCTTCTGATTGCTGCCGCATCGCTTGAACTTGAGCAAACCGCCGCTGCAATGCCTGATTTTGCGGATCGACGCTAAGGGCAAACTGGAGGTTTTTCAACGTATATTCGTGGGCGCACCAAACGCGAGTTTGATCGGGCAAAGATCGCAGCTTGCCTAACGAATCGATCATTTGCGTCGGTGTGCCTTCAAATAACCGACCGCAGCCGCCTGCAAACAGCGTGTCGCCGCAAAACAAATCGCCTTCGTTCGTTTCTACAGGCGGAAAGTAGTAAGCAATATGGGCACGGGTGTGTCCGGGGACAAACAACACCTCAGCGACCCGATCGCCAAACGTCACCCGATCGCCTGCCTGTAAGAACACCTTCTGTCCGGGAATACGTCCCCGGTCTTCCACACCGCCGTGAACAATCGCGTTTGGGAAATGCTTCAGCAGCGTTGCATTGCCGCCAACATGATCGCCGTGATGATGCGTATTGAAAATAGCAACTAGATCTGCCTGCAAGGTCTGCAACTGCTGGAGAACAGGGTTTGCTTCTGCTGGATCGACCACAGCAGCAATGTGGCGAATCGGATCGTGCAGTAAAAAAATATAGTTGTCTGACAGTGCGGGAAGACGATGAATCTGCATTTGAGAAAACTCCTGAACCGCTTAAATTCGCATATCTACTGAGACCACTCCAATTCAGTTCTCTCACAAAAACCGGAATTTACGGAGTTCATTTCGGTGGATTTCCCCTTGTTATTTCTACGCTACAGCAATATGAGGGCTGCTCGACTTTCATGGCTTCTTTATGCAGGAAACAACAGTTCTTTGCCTAAAGCGGACAAACCAAATTGAAGATAGAAAGTAATCAGATCAGCGACTTGCCTTTCTGATTGGTTGAGAACCGCTACACAAGAGAAGGAACGTCCAATGGTATGGATTACGAATGACCGCCCGGAATTTGCAATTCAATCTTTAGTGGAACAGATTGTAACGTCAGGGCAGTTAAGCCGCCGCGAACACGTCAAACTCACCTCCACAATCTTGGCAGATTACAAAATTACTGATGAAGATCGCCGCCACATTAGCCGAGTGCTTGATTATGTGCAAATCGGACGGCTTCGCTTAGTTGATTAGTGGTTGATTAGTGGTTGATCAATAGCTAATTAATGTTTGACTGATCACGCATTGACGCTGCATCTCTTCGGGCAGCATTCGACCACCCTTGCCGATTCTCCTGTAGATAAGTCCTCCTAGGTTAGCGCTTGGGAGGTTTTTTCAATGTTACCGTCTCGTAGTTCTGGGGCACTCTACGGGTAAGCGTTCAGGCAATCTAAACAAATATGAACCGCGATAAAGGGTTTGTCACAATTCTAACGGGACTGTATTCTTTTCAAGATTGCATCCATTTCTTGGCTTCTGTCCGGAAGTTCCACCAAGAGCCAATTCTGATTTTGATCGATCAAGTTCCTGTTATTTTTCATCCTTTATTGAAATCATTCGGCAATGTGATTCTTCAGCAATCCCCGGCTGATCCAAATCCAGTTCTAGCATCACGACGCGCCAAAATTGCTTTATATGAACGCTCGCCGTTTCAAAAAACGATATTTCTAGACTGCGATATCTGTTTACTAACTGATATTGATGATTTGTTTGAGAAGCTAGATCACGTAGATTTTTTGATTACCGAAGACATTCAGCCTGCTATTCCTCTTGCCTCTAATTTGCTGAGAGTAAAAGAGCCAATTTTGCCCACCCTTCAGTCGGTAGGCTTGCCGCTCAACGAGCATAGTATTCAATACAACACAGGCTTGATGGCATTTCGACGCAGTGAAACGAACGCTGCACTATTCCAGCATTTTCAGCAGTGTTTTGAAAAGATCCTGGCTCATCAAGATGTGCTGTTATTACGCGATCAGGGAGCTTTTGCGGCTGCGGTTGAAATGACGCAACCCAACCTACACATTTTGCCGCCTAGCTATAATTTTCTGGACAAATGGAAAGATCATTACGGTGTAATGCAAGAACCCATTAAAGTGCTGCACTGCACCTATCCCTACCGTCCGCAATATGCCAAAAACGTGACCCGCTCTCTGCCACTACGAATTTTTGATCGGTTGGCAAAGGTGTTTTTACCCAATCAGGTCAACAATCCTTGGCGGCTCCAAAAAGCCAAATCACCAGGAGCTTGAGCAGGAAATCCGAACATGGTTGCAGTCACTAAAGCCAATTTCAAGAAAGTTTCTCTGTTAGTTTGGAACCTCTCCACTAACGATGGGGCAATTCGAGCCTCGCTGTTAGCGGAAGCCTTGACCCGACTCAATTACGAAGTCGAGATCTTAGGATTTCTGTTTGGTGATTCGCTCTATTCTGCCCTTTCGGATCGGTTTCCGGTGCGGCATGTCAAGGGCTATTCCTATCCCAAACTATTTGGATCGATGCAGCAATTACTATCTCAAATCAGCGGAGATGTGATTTATGCAATTAAACCCCAACCCGCCAGTTTTGGCGTAGCGCTGTTAAAAAAACTGATGTCGCGTTGTCCGGTGATTCTGGATATTGACGATTGGGAATTAAGCTGGCATGGCGGCGACGAGTTTCGCTATCCGTGGGGCGTGAAACAACTGTATCGAGATGTGGTGAAGCCGACCGGAGCCTTACGCCGCTCCGATCATCCGCTTTACCTCCAGTGGATGGAAAAATTAGTGCAACAGGCAGATGCGGTGACGCTGCACACTAGCTTTCTGCAAAATCGATTTGGCGGCACGTTTGTCCCCAATGGCAAAGATGTATCGCTGTTCGATCCGCAAAAGTACAATACGCCTGTCCTCAAAGCCCGCTATGGGTTAACCCACTACCGCACGCTGATGTTCCCCGGAGCGCCGCGCCCTTACAAAGGCTTGGAAGATGTGCTGGCGGCGTTACAAATTCTGGACGAGCCGGATTTGCGGTTGGTGATTGTGGGCGGTAGCCCTTACGACGACTACGACCAGCAGCTAATGCAGCAATGGGGTGAGCGCATCATTCAACTGCCCCGACAGCCTGCCCACCTGATGCCAGAAATGGTGGCCGCCGCTGATGTGGTCGTCGTGCCGCAACGTGATACAGACGCCACGCGGGCCCAATTTCCACTGAAATTAACCGACGGCATGGCGATGGCAAAGCCTGTCTTAGCGTCGCGGGTAGGTGACATTCCAGCCATTCTAGGCGACACAGGCTATCTGGTCGAGCCGGGCGAACCTGAACAAATTGCCGCCCAAATTCGCCAAATTTTTGCCAATCCAGCAGCGGCAGCCCAACAGGGCATCAGAGCCAGAAACCGCTGTATCGAGCAGTGCAGCATCGAAGCTATGGCAGCCAGCCTAGCAACCGTGATGGCAAGCTTAGCAGCCCGTCGTTGAGGGTGTGCTTGAAGGCAGAGGGCAGAAGTTCTTCGGAATGGGAATTCAATCCGTTCGATCGGGGGTCGGGGCGGGTTTTGCGGTCAAGTCGATTGCCGGATGCCCATTGATCTGCTCATCCCGCCCGTCCAGTTTGCGGATTGCTTCAATCCACGATCCTTAGTTTGGATCTATGCAAAGCCTCTCTGAGCATAGCTTCTAGACCTCGAAGATTCTGGGGATCTGATTCTGGGGATCTGGCGTTCATGCATCATCTAGAGCGCCGGTCCCCTAATCAAGTAGCCCGCTGTTGAGGCTGGGTGAGGGTTCTAGCAATGACATGAAGATTGTGGACGATCGCCATGCGACGCAAATCAAACAGATTTTTACGTTGCCCTCGATAGCGAGCCGTCTCCCCTTGCCAGCGTCCGACATGCGCCAAACTATGCTCAACTGCGACTCTTTGTCGCAACTGGGCACGTCCTTGTGGGGTAGTTTGCCGTTGTCGCAACTCCTCCAGCAGCGGTTCATCGGTGTGAATCGAGAGACTACGTCCCGATTTGCTGGTGGTGCATTGGGCTTTGAGGGGACACTCATCACAACGCTTGCTGGGGAACTTCACGGTTTTACCCAGGCGCAACGGCACCGACACTTGATTAGGACAAATCACCTGTTGCTGTTGCCAGTCGAGGACAAAAGCGGTTTTGGCAAACTGGTCTGGACGGGACGGGACGCTCCAGGCTTTGCAATAAATCACCAACGTATCACAACGATGTTTGACTCGATTGCTGCTGAGATAAGCCCGGTCAATGTGGAGTTCGCTCAACGTCCGCTGTTGCTTTTGCAAGTCCTGCTCAATCGCATCGGTGACCGTGGCTTCCGGTGCATTGGCTGGGGTAATGCCCACCACTGGCACTAACCCACTATCGAGGTCATGCAGCAAATGTCGTTTGTAGCCATTGACGCGGGTAGATTTGCTTTTGCGCCCATGTCGCATGTCGCCGTCCTCGACACTCATGCGTCGGTCTTTGGCGACCCCCTGCCGCAGTTGCACCGTTCCGACAGGGGTGGTTTCCACGTCTTGTGCCTGCACCTGATGGGCGACCTTCAGGCTGTCTGCAACCGATGCAGTAGTAGGGGATGTCGCCTCCAGCGATTGCTGTACTATCCAACTTTCCGCTTGCGTCAGCGCTTGCAGTGTCAGCACCAGAGCGACCTGGCGCTCATCCGGGTCATCCCAGTTCAAATCGAGTGCTGCTTTCAAGCGACTGCCAGCGACCAGCGATGCGCCTGCTGCGGTTGCCACCTCCGTCAACTCCCGCCCCTGTTGACGCGCCATCACGCTCAATGCCTTCTTCAGAGCGTGTCCCAGCAGGTTGTAGGTGTCTTCTACCCGACCCGCACCCCACAACGGACTTGAATCCAGCGCTGCTCTTAAAGTGCGCAGACTCATCCCACTGCGAACTTGAGCCATCTCCACTGTGCGCTCCACCCAGCGTCGGTCTCACCCTTGAGCAATCAACGCTGCTCGAAATTCTACCCACGTCCCTTTGCTCAAGGGGGACTCCTCACTGTCGAGACAATCCAACACCAATTGCCAACGCCTATCGATGCACAACGCTTCAATCGCTTCGTCGTCTGAGGCTCCACTGTAAGGTCTGAGGCTCCACTGTAAGCTTGCAAAATCAATGTCAAGCACAATTGAGCCGGGGCAACCGGCGGATGCCCTTTGGCTTTGTCGTCAGAGAGGGTTGCTAATTCCCCTTGAAACGCCTCATCAAACAATTCGTGTCGGACTTGACGCAGGAATGTCAACCGTTTGACCCGTTTAATCCGCTTGACTACCTTTTGCTCGGTTGCCGACAACTCTATCGGTAGGTTCCACAATCGAGGACGCATGGTTACTCTCACGCTACAGCACCTCGACTGTACCCCCGTTTCAGCCCTTTTGATTAGGTGACTGACGCTCTAGGATTGCGTCATAGCTTGATTTTAGGGTATACAGAAGTGAGCTTACATCGGGCATCATCGATCTTCATTTGCCAATCGACACCCCGTTGAGTGCTATTCACATCGCTTGCCCAAGCTGCCGTTGCCTGACGCAAGGATTCAATGTCACCGAAGCGTTCATCCGCGACACATTGGCGAGTCAGTGAACTGAGTTCATTTTCGGCAATGTTCAGCCAACTGCCATGCTTAGGGGTGTAACAAAATTCGATGCGCTGAACCAACTGACGCGCTCGCTCAGGCTCAAAGACCTCATAGAATGCCCCCTTGGTATGGGTGTTTAATTGGTCGCATACCAGAACCACCTTTTCACAATCCCTGTAACGCCCTTCCAGCAAGTAGGCGATCTCAGTTGCCCAATCGGCTTTAGTTCTTCTCTGGCGCACCCTCACCTCCCGCCAACCTACCAAAGGTTCAGTAAACATAAAAATGCTGGCAGTTCCCGCACGCTCATCCTCGTAATCGACTCGTTTGGGGTGTGGGGCTGTTGCCGGAATGGGGATGCGAACCTCCCGTTGTAACTGCACCGGTTGTTCATCCATGCAGACGACGGGATACTGGGGGTTGGGGGGCTGAGCATAGGGGTCGAGCACCTGTTCCATGTGGGCTACAAATTCGGCATCTTCAGTGGGCGGAATCACCCAATACTGAATTTTGCGATTGGTCATACCATTTTTTTCAGCGTGCGCCGAAGGGTTTCGTGGCTGACGGTATCAACAATCCTCAGTTCGACAACCTTACGGGACAACAACCGCAGTGACCAGTTGGCAAATCCATTTGGGGGTGGTGCCAACCGCATCGCAATGATGCGAGCTTCCTGTTCTCCATCCAGGAGCTTTGGGGTTGGGGGGCTTAAGCGAGGGGCACCGTTGAGCGTATACTCAAAGCCCTTCTCGACCAACCGTTGCCGAATTTTTTCCACTGTTTTTGTCCGGCAACCGAAGGCTTCGGCAATCCGCTCATCTGTCCAATTAGGTCCTTCAATATCTGCTTTTCGTAGAATCTGGGCACGTCTAACTTTTTGGCTACTGCCTTTCAACTTCTTAATCACCTCGCCCAGTTGGCGACGTTCATCTTCGCTGAGTCGGACAATGTATTTTTTCTGCGTAAAGCACCCTCGCGCTTTATACAACTTCGCTCATCTCGACAAGTTTGCCAACCCTAATTCCTAGATGTGACGCAGCACTAGCGCTTTTCAGTCGCTCGTACCCATTCGACGTCACGGAATGCAACCAGCGTGACACTTTATGACGTTTACGCTGCATCAGCCTGTTCAAGAACTTTTAAGAAAATAATCAAGCTGCAAGATTGATTTGTAAGAAACACTACATTTTTCCTGCGTTTATCGCAATTTAAGCAGGCTTCGATTGCTTGAAAATGCAGCTTTACGCCAATCAATTCAACAACTTACTAATGATTGAATAACCGAAATATTGATAATTCTAAATAGAAAAAACAGCAAGTTTTCACTGACTTTTAGCTAGGAAAACCGGAAAAGTGGGAAAAGTGGGCAGGACAAAAGTGAGGAGTAGATTGGCTGTATGCCTTGATAAACAAGAAGCAGGCTGTTTACTCTTATTAGTTTTATTAAGGGTTAAATAATTTCTTGAATAAGATTTTACTTTTCTCAGTTGTTGCTGTAAAACAGTAGAAGGAGAAAGTCATCAATAGGAAACTCCAAGATAGTCAGGGTGCTTTTTTAATTAACGTTTTATCAACGTTATTACTTCTAGAAACTTTTTCTAGGTAGGTATAGAAAAGGAGTAAGGCTAGCGATGGCTTTCTACTGCGGGGATTTTATTGGGATCTCAAGTTGCTACTTGAGTCAAGGAGATGAAGTGGTTAACCCATGCAGGCGGTGCTTCAGGTTATAGTTTGCGACCATACTACCCCCTGGGTATCTCTTGAGTCAGGTGATGAGCGTCTCCCCAAACAGCTTCTACTGCTCCAAGCCACTCTACGACACTGGCGGAGCAGCACTCCGAGAAGGCAGTCGAAAAAAGCCTTGCATCAAGAATCACGTTGTTCGTGCAGGGTTTCCGCAGAGTAGCTCACACTGAACAAGCAGTAGACTTTGCTATCGTAGCAACCTGCTCATGGGCAAATACGAGTGTTTCACGAACTGAATAAGCAGAGCATTCTGGTTTCATCTGGTGGCGTGCGTTCCATCTGGCACCTTCTACGTCAGAACGTTTCAAGGAGCGAGGTGCATCTATCGGCAAACCTAGCCTGCGGCAACGCTTTGCGACCATTAGCCCTTACTCACGAGTGGCAATCAGTCAAACTCTGTGAGAACAAAACCGTATTGACTACTGCCAATTTGCTCAACGACCGCGTGATGCCGTTCTTTGAATCAGCAATTCCAAATTAGAAAACTCTATGGCTCAAAAGCCGTGCTCAGCAAGGGTTTAACTTTTCACAGGAAAACATCTGATCTCTGGAATGACGCAAAATCGTTCCGAATTTGGAATTGCTGTCTTTGAATAGAGGCTTACAAGAAT
>JAAUQT010000069.1 GCA_012033495.1 Cyanobacteria bacterium RM1_2_2
GAGGGATCTGCTTGATCCCCCCTAGCCCCCTTCCAAGAGGCTACGGTGTACACACAAGTCGAGCGATCCCCCCTCAACCCCCCCTTCAAAAAGGGGGGAACCGAACCCAAAATGGCTTGAAGTCCCCCTTTCTAAGGGGGATTTAGGGGGATCAGCCCAAGTTTTAGACTCCTACGCAAGATGTGTGTACACGGTAGCTTCCAAGAGGGGGGAACCGATCCAGGGGTTTGAAGTCCCCTTTTTATTAAGGGGGATTTAGGGGGCTCTCAACTTAGCCTCACCAAGTCGCAATTGGGGGAAAAACCGATGAGTTTCCGAAGAATTTTGGCTGCAATTGATCAATCACCTTTGAGTCAAACGGTGTTTGAGCAGGCGTTGGATTTGGCAAAAGATAATCAGGCGCAGCTATTGCTATTTCACTGTCTCACAGCAGATTTGGTGACGACGGCTCCGCCGTTTGCGGGCGAGTTGGGGCTGTCACCGCAGTTGGTCAGTCAAGCCTACCAGAGTCATTATCTTCGCTTTGATGAGCAACTCCGCCAAGTTCAGTTGCTTTTACATCAGTATTATCAAACCGCAACGCAGCAAGGCATTGGGACGGAATGCGACTATCGCACGATTGAGCCGGGGCAAGGGCTATGTCAGGCGGCGCAACGCTGGAATGCAGATTTGATTGTGTTAGGACGACGCGGGCGCAAAGGCTTATCAGAAGCGCTTTTGGGCAGTGTGAGCAATTATGTGATGCATCATGCTAACTGCGCAGTGCTGGTAATTCAACCGAATCAGCCCGTTTTGGCAGCAGATCAGGGGGCAGTGCTAGGGCGCGTCATCCATTAATGGTCAAACTAATGAATGGTTAAACTAATGGTCAACCGTTGACGGCTCCGCCTGATCGCGACCGCCCTCAAAACAGGCTAGAGGCGGTCGCGCTGTCATCGTCAGGGTTCTAGCTGGAATGGATCACAACCCCTAGCCTAGCGGTATTCAACAATGCCAACAAAATCTGAGCAAATTAAAGGCGGACTGGTGGGGCTGCTGGTGGGAGATGCGCTGGGCGTTCCCTACGAATTTCATTCACCCGAAGCAATTCCGCCGTTAGAGGCAATTGAATTCACGCCGCCCGCAGGGTTTCACCGCACTTATCCAGGCATTCCAGCGGGCACTTGGTCGGATGATGGAGCGCAGGCGCTGTGTCTGCTGGCATCGCTGCTAGCGTGTGATTCGCTCAACCTGAAAGACCTCAGCCAACGGTTTTTGAATTGGTATGAGAACGGCTACATGGCGGTCGAGAATCATGTATTTGATGTTGGCAACCAAACCTCTCGCGCATTAAACGCTATTCGAGCCGGAATGCCGCCCTTAGAAGCGGGGATGTTGGGTAAAAATGCGAAAGGGAACGGCTCGTTGATGCGGGTGTTGCCGCTGGTGTTGTGGCATCGAGGAACGGATGCAGAGTTAGTAGAAGCGGCTCATTTGCAATCACGAGTTACGCATGGGCAAATCACTTGTCAAGTGTGCTGTGCATTGTACTGTCTATGGGCAAAACGCATTCTCGAACAGGTCGCAAATCCTTGGCAGGCGGCAGTTTCTACGTTGCGCCAACTTTATCTGTCTGATTTGCTCTATGCGGTTGATTTAGAAGAAACCATTCGTCCCGATCAGCCTCCTCATGGCACAGGCACAGGCTATGTGGTGGATTGTTTACACTCGGCGCGGTTAGCGTTGGAGGCGGGCAGCTACGAGCAGGTCGTGAAAGCAGCAGTGGCGTTGGGCAATGATACGGATACGACCGCTTGTGTCGCAGGTGGACTGGCCGGACTGCGGGACGGCATTGAGGCAATCCCAGACCGTTGGCAGCAGCAGCTAAGAGGCAAAGCATTATTTGAACCGCTTTTGCAAAAATTATTGATCAAATCTCCCTAATCTTCGCAAATGTATTCCTCTTCCAACACAAAACCCTGTACGCTGCTGTTGCTGGTCGGCTTGAAAGGAGCAGGCAAAACCTTCATCGGCACTGTTCTGGAGAAGCATCTAGATGTAAGATTTCTGCGAATCGAACCGATCTTTCTGGAACTAATGCGGCAAGCACCAGCGCTGACAGGTATTCCGTTAGAGCAACGCGGCTTTCAAATGGTGCTGGACAGGCTCGATCAGTTGGCGCAGCAGCATTTGGCGCTTTGCATCGAGTCTACTGGAACCGCCCGGACGCTTTTGGAATTGCTGGCGGCTTTGCAACGCGGCTATCAGGTGTTGTTGATTCAGGTGCAGGCTCCGTTTGAGACTTGTGCAGCACGGGTCAAAACCAGAGACACAGCGGCGCATATCCCAGTTTCCGATGACCGATTACAAGAAATTAACCAGATCGCCCAGCAAGTCGAACTACCGTGGGATTTGCAGATCGACAACGCCGAGTTTTTAACAGAATCTGCGATTGTGCAAGCGGTTGAGGCGCTGTTACAGGCGAAAGTCAGAACGTGAGATCCAATCTGTTGAGATCCAATCTGTTGAGACTCAATCTGTAGGGAACGATTTGCAAACCGCCCTCACAAGGGATGTGCGTATCGTCCTAATTCAGAAAATTAGTTCATTCAGAAAATTAGTTCAATCCATCTAAATCAAAAGATTTTGCGGATGAAGTGCCCCATCTTCGATTTTTTTCAGTAAAGTGAAGAGCGTCTTGACCTGTTGCTGAGAATTACTCACCCGTTACTAACCAGTTAACCCCATTACACTGCCAACCCCTTGCAATTTTCTACCAACTCAGTATATTTGTACTAATCCTCTCGCAGGCATCTTGTGTACATCAAACGTGTTGAACTAACGAACTTCAAATCCTTTGGCGGCACAACGGCGGTTCCTTTGCTGCCAGGATTTACCGTCATTTCTGGCCCAAACGGATCGGGAAAATCCAACATTTTAGATGCACTGCTGTTTGCCCTGGGTCTTTCTAGCTCGAAAGGGATGCGGGCAGAACGGTTGCCAGATTTGGTTAACCAGACTCAGGCGAGCCGAGGTCGTTCGACGGTGGAAGCCAGCGTCACGGCAACTTTTGCCCTTGAGGAGGGGGATGTAATCGGGCTGGAAGATGACGAGGAGGGGGGAAGCACTGAGGCAAACGGCAACGGGCATCAAAACGGGCATCAGCAAAACGGCAACGGGCAGGCTGCCTCTGAAGCGCTTTCCCTCACCTCTGCTGATGTTCTGACGGAGTGGAGCGTCACCCGGAAACTGCGGGTCAGCCAGCAAGGCAGCTACACTTCCAATTACTACATCAACAATCAGCCCTGTACACTGACCGAACTGCACGAACAGCTTCAAAAGTTTCATGTCTACCCGGAAGGCTACAACGTTGTGTTGCAGGGGGATGTCACCAGCATTATTTCGATGAACTCCCGCGAGCGCCGCGAAATCATTGACGAGTTGGCAGGAGTAGCCGCGTTTGACCGCAAAATCGATCAAGCCAAAGACAAGCTCGATGCTGTGAAAGAGCGCGAGGAAAAGTTTCGCATCGTGGAGCGCGAGCTAATTGCCCAACGCGATCGGCTGGCGCAAGACCGGATCAAGGCGGAGAAATACCAGAAACTGAAGGCGGAACTGCAAAACAAATCCCAGTGGGAAGCGGTTCTGGCTTGGCAGTCGCAGGCAAAGCAGGCAGATCAAATTCGCTCGCAAATTACGGCAGGCGATCAGGCGGCGATCGAACTGGCGGAACGGCTGACGGGCATGGGCGAGGAAATCCGGCAGGCGATGATTGGGCTGGATCAACTCAACACGCGGGTCAAAGCCTTGGGTGAAGATGAGTTGCTGGCGCTTCAGGCGACTTTGGCGACTCGTGAGGCAGAACTGCGGCAGTTGCAGCGTCAACAGCAGGATTTGGCTAAGGCTCGGCAGGAAAACGCGCAGGCTCTCGAACGAACTCAGCGCGAAATCCAGGAGCAGGTGCGAAACCTAGAGCAACTGGCAGCAGCCAAGCACAAAGCCGAAACCGAAGATTTGGTGATGCTGCGAGCCAACCGCGACCAAGCTCAGCAGGAGTTAGATCAGCAGCGCGAAGCCGCCAGCACGATCGCCTCGGTGTCGGAAGCCTGGATGCAGGAACAAACTGCTTTGCGTCGCCAAATCGAAGCCCTCCAGCAAAGTCTCGATCCGCAGCGCACTGAGCAAGCTCGCCTGCAAGAACGCACCGAACAGCTACGCCTGAAAATCCGGGAGCAAACCGCCGCTCTCGATGCCTTCACGCAAGAAATCGACGCCAAACAAACCCAGCGATCCCAGACCGAAGCGCAGCTAATTATTTCGATTCAGGACATGAACGCCCTGGAAGAGTCGGTGCGGTCGGCCGAGCGGGAACTCAAGCTTCAGCAAGACACCCAAGATCGCCTGCTGAACGAACAGCGCGACAAACAGCGGCAGTTAGACAAACTGGAAGCCCAAGCCCAGGTCATCCGGGAATCTCAAGGAACTGGGCTGAGCCAAATTCTCTCGGATGCTGGGCTGCCGGGAATCTGCGGACTGGTGGCTGAGTTGGGGCGCGTCGATGCTCAGTATCAATTGGCGCTGGAAATTGCGGCTGGGGGGCGGTTGAGCTTTTTGGTGGTGGAAGATGACTCGATTGCCGCTGCCGGAATCGAACTACTGAAACGCCAGCGAGCCGGACGCGCCACTTTCCTGCCGTTGAACAAAATTAAGGCGCCGGGTGGATTGAATCTGCCGAAGTGGAACCGTCCCGATGGCTTCATCGACTTTGCCAGCAACCTGATCGACTGTGACGACCGCTACCGGGATGTGTTCGCCTATGTGTTTGGCAATACGGTCGTGTTTAGCGCCCTCGAAGCCGCCCGCCGCCAGATGGGGCAATACCGGATCGTGACGCTCGACGGCGAACTGCTAGAAACCAGCGGCGCCATGACGGGCGGCAGCATCAACACGCGGCAAGGCACGCTGCATTTTGGGCGCGTAGAATCGGCGGAATCGGCTGAGGCAGTGGCTTTACGCGAACGGCTGCAAGAAATTACGCACATCTTACTGCGCTGCCAAAAAGCGATTGCCGAAGCGGTGCAAGCCGTCAAAGACCGGACGCAAGCCCTGAACGAAGCCCGCCAAACTCAGCGCACCGTGCAGCTTCAGGTCGAGCAGTTACAAAATCAGTTGGTGAGCTTGATCGCGCAGGAAGGGCAGGTGCGGACACAGCTAGCCCAAAATTCGCAGGAACTCAACACCGCCGAAACACGATTATTTGCCCTAGAAAGAGAAGTGCCGCGTCAGGAAGCCACTCTGCAAACCCAGCGGCAGGCGCTACTCGATTTGGAACAATCCCAAACCCACAGCGAATGGCAGCAAATTCAGGCGGCAATTCGGCAGCAGGAAGCCCACCTGAATCAGCAGCAGTTGGCGCTCCAAACCGCAGAACAGCGCCTCCGCGATCTGGATGGGCAGCAGCAGCGGCTCCAAGAAAAATCGAACAGCAGCAGCAGCGCCTCCAAGAGTACCGAACGCAGCAAACCGAGCAGCTAAACCAAGTCTCTATCCTCAGCGCTCAGGCTGCTGACCTGACGGAACAAATCCGCGAAACCCAAGCTGCCCTCGCCGCCATTGACCAGACCCTCGCCGCCGAAAAGCAAGCCCGCGACCGGGCCGAACGCCAGCTTCGCGAACAGCAAACCGCCTATCAGCAGCTAGAGTGGCAGCGGCAAAAGTTGCTCGATACGCAGCAAACCCGCCGTCAGGAGTTAGCCACCCTGCAAGAGCAGCTAGAAGCCCAGCGTACCGAACTGCCCGATCCGCTGCCCGAAATCCCCGAAAGTACTGATCTGGCTGCCCTTCAGCATGAGTTGCGCTCGCTGCAAAAACGGCTTCAGGCGATGGAACCCGTCAACATGCTGGCGCTGGAAGAACATGAGCGCACGCAGGCACGTCTAGAAGAACTGAGTCAAAAACTCGCCACCCTCGACGAAGAGCGCACCGAGCTACTGCTGCGAATTGAAAACTTTACGACGCTGCGCCAACGCGCCTTTAAGGAAGCCTTTGACGCCGTGAACAAAAACTTCCAGACTATCTTTGCGGAACTGTCGGATGGTGATGGCTACCTGCAATTAGACGATCCCCAAGATCCGTTTGCGGGCGGTCTAAATTTGGTGGCGCACCCCAAGGGCAAGCCCGTGCGGCGGTTGGCTTCCATGTCGGGAGGCGAAAAATCTTTGACGGCGCTGAGTTTTATTTTCGCGCTGCAACGCTACCGCCCGTCGCCGTTCTACGCCTTCGACGAAGTGGATATGTTCCTGGACGGGGCAAATGTGGAGCGATTAGCTAAAATGATTAAGCATCAAGCCCAGCAAGCCCAGTTTATTGTCGTCAGCTTGCGGCGACCGATGATTGAAGCCTCAGAGCGCACCATTGGCGTGACTCAAGCTCGCGGAGCCTATACCCAGGTGTTGGGGCTGAACTTACAGGCGCAAAGTGCTTCTGTGTAGTTTAATGTAATCTTGATTAATATTGATATTTACGGTATCGCTATTAGTTACCAATGATTGCTGGCTTTTAAGACCGCTTCGAGATTAGGACTCGAACATGACTTTTGAACAACAGTATTGCCAACGTTCTGATTTAATGGGAACCCAAATCATCACTCGTGCAGGTGGGAAGCGCTTGGGGGTGGTGAGCCAAATTTGGGTAGATGTCGATCGTCGAGAAGTAATTGCGATTGGGATGCGTGAAAGTATGCTGTCTGGGGTACTGTCTAGCACCCAGCAAACCATGCTGCTAACCAGTGTTCGTCAAATTGGCGATGTGATCTTAGTAGAAGACGACACGGTTCTAGAAGACGACTTTAATGCAGAAGCCTACAGCAGCCTGATCAACAGCGAAGTGATTACAGAGACCGGGGAACTGTTAGGGAAAGTGCGCGGCTTCAAGTTTGACAGCCAAGACGGGCGGGTAGAATCGATTACCATCGCTTCGATTGGTTTGCCGCAAATCCCTGATCAGCTGATCAGCACCTACGAACTATCGATGGAAGAAGTCGTCAGCAGTGGCCCCGACCGGCTGATCGTCTTTGAAGGCGCTGAAGAAAAACTGAGTCAGCTTACTGTGGGTTTACTGGAACGGATCGGCATCGGCAAACCTCCCTGGGATCGAGGCGAAGACGATGACTACGTCACTGCCATTCCGACGCCCAACCAACTGTCTTCGGGTGAGCGCGTCCCTGTCGAACCCATCCAACAGCAGCGCCGAGTCCCGGTGGTTCAAGAAACCTGGGATGAAGACAACTGGGAAACCGCCCAGCCCAAGCAGCAACTACGAGCCATGCGGGCAGAGGAGCCAGTTTACGAAGAATCGAACTGGGGTGGTGACAGCGACAACTATGAAACCGTGCCCTACGAAGAGGTGAAGGTGGAATATGCGGATGAAGATGTCACCAAAGACGCCTGGGCAGACGACGAGAATCCTAAGCCCTACCGTGCGCCGCAAGTTAACATTCCCGAACGCAAGCGAGTTGTTGAGTACGAAGAAGAAACAGATTATTAAGCATTTGCCTGTCCTATGCCCAAACTGAACCCGTTCTCGTTGCAGATGCAAGTGACTCGGATGTTCGAGCAGGGGCAATCTTTCTTTGCCACCACTCGCGTCCAGGATTGGCTCCGAGAGCACAACGAAGATCCCAACGCCTACGACATTACCTTTCAGCGAAAACCTGCCCCACCAGGTTCTCATCAGGTGATGGTGATTGAAATCGGATTGCAGCGGCGCGACGGGCAACCCGTGGATGAATGGCTGCAAGCAGAAATCAATCGATGGTCGTAGGGGCGGGTTTTGGCGATATGCCATCCTAGAAGCCGCAGATCTCTTGCTAAACCCGCCCGTACAGATTTTGTGTTGATAATGCCATCCTGCCAAAAATGCCATCCTGCCAAACCGCAGATCTTTCGCTAAACCTGCCCGTACAATGGTGGTTTGGGTAGGGGCGGGTTTTGGTGATATGCCATCCTAGAAGCCGCAGATCTCCTGCTAAACCCGCCCGTACAGATTGATCCGGGATCAGAAATCAAAATATCAGAAATCAAAATAAATGTAGGGCGGCGTTTCGTTCGGAGCCAGCAGCCAAGCCGCAAACAAACAGAGGGGCACAAGCATCAGTTTGATTGTCCAGGCTAGCTGAAGCTTGAGTCCGCGATTTAAGCTGTAAGCAAGTCCCATGCCTGCAACGAGTAGCCATAGCCAGCCGGTGAGGTGAAAGCGCTCGATTTGCAAACTTTCAACATAAACTTTTTGAGCAAACTGAATATCGGCTTGGTGTCCAAATAGTCGCTGAAATACGAGGGCAGAATCACTTAAGTCAGGCAATCGGAAGACGATCCAGGTGGTAAACACCATCAGTTGGGTGAGTGCCCAAGCCATCAAGGTTCCTGGCAGGCTGCTCCACCAGTTTTGTAGAACCTGCCAACGGTCTGAGAGGGCTGCCGTGAGGCGATGAATCACCAGCGCTAGTCCGTGTAAGCCGCCCCAAACCACAAATCCCCAGGCTGCGCCATGCCAAATACCAGCAATCAACATCACGATTAGCAGATTTAGGCAAGTTCGGAGTAAGCCGCGTCGAGAGCCGCCGAGCGGAAAATAAAGATAGTTGCGCAGCCATTCGCCGAGGGTCATGTGCCAGCGTCGCCAAAAGTCAGCAATGCTGGTGCAGAAGTAAGGAAAGTCAAAGTTTTGCGGTAGCTCGAAGCCGAGTAAAATTGCGCCACCGCGAGCCACATCAACATAGCCGCTGAAATCGAGGTAAAGCTGTAGCCCATAGGCAAACGTAGCCAGCCACAAATCACCGCTGCCTGCTCGCTCTGCGTTGTCGAAAATCAGCCGCACTACTGTTCCTAGATGATCGGCAAGCAGCAGCTTTTTCACCGCACCGCAGGCAATTAGCCATAGTCCTTCAATGATTTGGCTCGATGCTGGAAACCGCAGCGTTTGGAGTTGGGCAGCAAAAGGATGAAACCGCGTAATGGGCCCCGACAGCAGCTTCGGAAAAAACAGTTTGTACGAGAAAAACTTCAGCAGGTCATGGGTGGCTGGCGCCCCTCGGTAGACATCGACCAAATAGGCAATGCACTCGAAGCTAAAAAAGCTGATGCCGAGCGGGGCTAACACATGCGCTCGAATCCAGTCGGCTTGCTCTGGGGTGTCTGTGAGTCCAGCGATGCCCCCAAACGACTCCAGCAAAAACGGCACATATTTGAACCCCAGCAGCAGCAGTAGGTTTAACCCAATCCCAATCCACAGTAGCGTGAGGCGGCGACGGTTCCAGTCCTGCTGGGCAAACTGCCACTCGTGTTCTTCGACTCGCCAATCCATCGGTGCGCCGATCGCTTGCCCCACATAAAAGGTAATCAGCGTCATCACGAGCAGCAGCGGCACATACTGAATTTGCAGCGAGCTATAAAAAACCAGGCTTGCCATCAGCAAGATGCCCAACCGAAGTGAGCGGCTTTCCACTGTCCAAAAAATGCCGAGGGTACTAAGCAAAAACAAGCCGTAGGTAATCGAAAGAAAAGTCATAACTCAAGGGCTGGGTGCTGGTGATGTTTTAGGGATGACTGAGGCATGATCCGAAGCTGGGACTGAGCCATTTTTGTTGTCTGTGTCTCCTGGATGTTGTCCTGTCTTGTCACTTTGGTGCTGCTCAGTGGGTCTGAACTGTTGGTGTCTGAACTGTTGGTGTCCGAACTGTTGGTGTCCGAACTGTTGGTGTCCGAACTGTTGGTGTCCGAACTGTTTTGGTATCCGAACTGTTGTCCAAATTGCTGCGCCGCACAAAGCCCGCAAACCGACCAACGACGCAACTCTCCTTCAGGGGTTGGGCTATGGCAAGTTGGGCAAAGCGGCAGGTGGTGAGACTGAGCACGCACAGTTCTAGCCCAATTACGGAAGGCTGTTTGCGGATCGCGGGCAATAGGCAACGAAGCAGCCAGACGCGCCGACGGAGGCTGAGACACTCGGCTGGGGTGTTCCCGCCATAGGATAACCGTTTCTGAGGAATTCTCAACCCCATTTCGGTAAAAATCTGACTGCCACTGAGCCGACGAAAAGCGGATGTCGGTCAAATTTAGCTGAAGGCGGGCGTTGAGCTTGTCTAAAATTCGGTGGCGCTCAAACGCTAAATTCTGGGCCCAAACCGAGCTAGAAGTTGCAACCTGCAAGACCTGACGCTGGATGGCAATTGGTCGGGTTTGGGCGGCCACCACTGAGCCTACAACCTCAAACCAGCAAGCTACTAACTGCTGAAACTGCTGGCGACCCCGCCAATTTTCTTGATGGGTAACGGCGTTGAGTAAATGAGGCAAAGATTGAAAGCTCATGGCGTAGGATGACGTAGACATCAAAGATGACACAGAACAGCGAAAGACATCAGACCCAACACAGAACAGCGAAAGTTATTTCTAAGAACGAAAAGTTATTTCTAAGATTGACGCTTAACTCTAGCCTTGAACTACACTGTCAGCAAGATCTTGATTTTGGTCATGATTTCTATCGCAATTTTTCTCCAGTTAGCTCCAGTTAGCGTAGGTGCGCAGGATGGTCGCCTTTGGCGCAATAGCGAGGGGTGACTTTTCCATGCCCAAACTCGATGCTTAACCAAATCGGGTTCACCGGCTGAGATCAAAACTTTGGGACAAACGATGTTTTTTCCAAAAATTCGTTATGATTACCCATTATTAGAATCATAAAAATCCAGTGCAACGCTACCTATGGCGTACTTGTTCCCTAAAAGTTGATCTAACTGCTACAGGTAGAGTAATCGACCGAAATTAAGGCTGGTAATAGATAGGCAATCGGGTTCGTTTAGGGAACTTGATGCTTTTAGATAGCACTGATCTTTACTTAACACTGAAACTCTCTTAACGGGCTGCTTTACATATCTTCATTTTTTTCCTTTGGGCAGGAGTACTTCAATGCACCGACCATCCTCAATCGAACCCTTTACCCCCTCTCCAAGCGTGACGCTCCATCCGTTGTTGCAGTCCGTTTTGGATAACTTGGATGTTCAAATCGATGAGGAATTGACTCGCTATCGGCGGCAGCGGCGGTATCCAGAGGGAGGAAGCAGAGCCCGCCGATCGCTATCTCCATCCTCGCCATCATCCCAATCACTGCCATCGAGAGGATCGACCAATCCAGCAGCCCAAGCTAACGGAAGCGCCAAATCGTTTGATCTAAAGTTTGCTGACCCTAAATCCAGGGATGCTTCTCCTAGTTCAACTGCGATTGGCATTTTGAATCGCTCCATTCAGCTTCCTACGCCCCGCTCGTCGATTTATGCCGAACCGCTGTCCGAGCAGGCTAGGTTTTCTGAAGCAAATTCTGCTGAGCCAGCGTTCGCCAAACTATCGAGTCAGGCGGCTGTGTTAAACACTGTGCCTCGACCCGTTGAAGTCAATCAACCCGTTAAGGCGGCAACTACCTCAGCAGCGCCCGTTTCACCGTTTGAGTCGTCAAGCCGCATTAGTAGCTATGCCGAGCAGAATGATCTCTCAGTTTATGCGCCAAATGAGACGTTACAAAAACTCATGCAGCAGGCAGAAGCCCAGTCTGAGAGCGTCCCGGAAGATTATTTAGCCTCCTCAGAAGAATTGCTGCGCAGCATTGCTGAAGAAGATCTAGAGCTTCGCGCTGAGCGAGAGCCAAATTCGATGCTGGAAACGCTGCTCACTCCGTTGGGCGTCGGGTCAATGCTGCTGCTCTTGATGGCGAGCACGTCGTTAGGCTATGTGATCATGAACCCGTCAAGCATCGGTTGGGGAACGGCTGCTCAACCTGAATCTTCTGGGACTGAAGCGCCGACATCCGCAGAACAAGATGGGGAGGCTCCTTCGCCCAACTTAGCCTCCGAGGAGTTTGTTGACTTGGGTTTAGGCACACTCAGCACTTTGCCAAAGCCTGCGGTGCGAGCCAGTTCAACCCCAGCCAAACCCAAAACGGCATCAGCGAAACCGAGCGCTTCTAGCACAGCATCTCCATCAGCCAACGGAACATCGACTGGATCGCCGTCTCGTTCAGCCGAGCCTCCAGTGACGTTCGACAGCATTCCCGTTGCGCCAGTGCCTCAGCCTAGCTTGTCTACGGTGATTGTTCCGGCAGCCCCACCGATTTCCGCTCCTGCTCCAGAACCAGTCTATGAGCCTGCTGAACCTGCTCCTCTCCCGGAAATTTCTGCGGTGTCGCCAGAACCCATTCCTGAGACTCCGCCACCCCTTGAGCCGCTCCCTGCTGTGACGGCAACTGCACCAACCCATGCTGCTCCTGCGAATCCGCAGAACTATTACTATGTGGTGACAGACTACAGCGGCGACTCTAGTTTGCAGGAGGCTCGCGGTGCAGTGCCCGATGCCTATGTGCGAAATTTGCCTTCGGAAGGGGCAAAAGTGCAGTTGGGTGCGTTTAGCGATCAGGCAAAGGCGCAAGAACTCTTGCAGGAGTTGGAAAATCAAGGCATTGAGGCAGAAGTGTATCAGCCTTAATCTCTCTGGGATATCTAATCTCTCTGGGATGGCAATGAAACCGAAATCAATGCATCTAACTAGGACTGACGCCCTTGAAGCTGGAAATCTCAATTTTCCCTAACCCCTTTTCGAGGAGTGAACTTCTAAAGCCCCCTTCTTGTAAACGCGAAGCGGCTTCCCGCAGGGTTGGGGGATCTCTTCTGCGTCAGTCCTAACATAAACGCCGCGCGCAACTTGACTTAATCCTAGGGAAATTTAGGGGAATCTAAAACGTTTTGCGACCGACAGTTGGACTTTGAAAATATCTTCTTAGGAGATTTCTAGGAAAAAGTTGTTGCCATGTTGGGGCAGGTTTGGACTCAGTCTCGCGTCGCCCAGAGGATTGATCTGCAAAACCTGCCCGTACTGGGGTAGAGGGTTTCCTAGAAATCTCCTTAAAGAGTTATCCTATTGGAGAAGCAACACTGAGAAGCGTGAGATTGCCAAAATTGATGCGAGAGCGTTCCTGAGTGGCTTAGAGCTTTCGTCGTGCATATTGGTAAGCCTAGTCCTCAATTTGCACCAAAACTCAATATTGGACGCTGCCATAGTACATAACTGCCTTGCCTGAACTATTTTGTTGAGTTTGGGAGGCAGTTTTGCTTTTCTGATTTGCCCTCCTTGATCGTAACCAACTTGGATGTACCAGCGAAGTGGCTTAAAGTCCTTGAAGGAAGCAGCGAACCGCTTAGCCTCGAAACCTAAGCCATAGACTTCTCGGTCGGATGATTTGCAGTATCTTTCGGTCAGTTTACTGTGGAGATTATACGGCTCAACTCGTTAACATAGGGACATATCAACGGAGAACAGCAATGTTAAATTGGAGTCTTGGACTTGGCGGTGTATTGGGTGTTGCAATTGCTTTATCTGGCGTAGCGCTGTATTTCCTGCGCACAATGCGCCCCAATTTAGCCCGCGATCACGACATTTTTTTCGCAGCAGTCGCGCTGCTTTGCGGTGGGATTCTAGTTTTTCAAAGCTGGCGATTAGACCCAATTTTGCAATTTGCCCAATTTTTGTCGATTGGCTCTGCGGTTTGGTTCGCTTATGAAGCGATTCGCTTAAGAGGAATCACCACCGAACAGGCGAAACGAGCCACTCCATTAGTGGATGATGAACGCCCCGTTAGCCGCCGATATCGTGCAGAACTTGATGATTTAACTCCACTAGATGAGCAGCGTACCGTTACTCGCCGCATTCAAGGAACTCGTGATAGCCGGCCAGATGATGAGTATGAAGAAGGTTCTCGTCGGCGCGCTTCCAGTCGTGATAATGGCTACGAGTCTGACGCTCGCTCTCGTCGGCGCACTTCTCGACCTTTGCCACCCGATCGCTCAGATCGCTCTCGTTCGGATGCAGGTGAGTGGGGAGATAACCGCAGTGATGACGTTGGCTCTTCCCGGTCTGGAATGCGGGAATCGATCCGAGATAGCAGCATCTCGTCTTCATCCTCAAGATCGAGAAAGAGTTCTCGCCCTGCTCCTTCTCCAAGACGTCGAAGGGGTTCAGATTCAGACTATGTAGACTATAAACCGATTGATTACACTGAAGATGGCACCAATTCGCCTAGAGATGAGTGGCGTTAGGTTTACTCCTTAGGTTTAACTCCATTTTGATCAACTGCCAAGTTCCATACCATCACCAGCGAGCTTCGAGGATTCCTGCTATGGCAGTAAACTTGAAGCCGCTTTTTTTGTCCAATTTTTGACCTGTCGCTGTCGTCAGTTTGGTGAGATGGGCAACCGAGAAAAAATTAATATTCTAGGATGATTAAGTAGGCTGAGTATTGACAGTTACGGATGCGCTTAGCCGTAATAAGTATATGAGTCTTTAATCTATAAATAGCGACAGATTGCCATAAATTGACGGCAGTCGCCTTCCTTCCATCCTCACACACCCCACTCAAGTCACGGTTACAGCATGAAAATCAATCTCGTCCGTCTCACAACTTCTGGGTTGGCTGTTGTTGGAACGTCACTTGGAATGGCTTTCCTCAATGCCACCTCTCCGATTGAACTACTGGATTTTGCTAATTTCGGTCGTTTTTCATCTCGTCAAGCCTTTGCTCAAGATGCTGAAGAAGATGTCAGTGTGCGAGTTTATCAAACGGCTAATCCTGCGGTTGTTTCCATCAAAACAAAAGATGGCAACGGAAGTGGCAGCATTATCAGCACAGATGGTTTAATTTTGACCAACGCCCATGTCGTGAGTGGGTCTCGAACCGTTCAGGTTGTTTTGGCAGATGGATCAAAGCTACAGGGAGAGGTGATCGCCTTTGGCGAACCAGGGTTAGATTTAGCGGCGATCCAAGTGAGCGGACAGAATAATCTACCGACGATTCAGTTGGCAGATCCGGCGTCGGTTGCGGTAGGGCAGCGGGCTTTTGCAATTGGCAACCCGTTTGGACAGTTTCAAGGTACTTTTACAACGGGTATCGTTAGCCGAATTGATAGCAACCAGGGATTAATTCAAACCGATACAGCAATTAATCCTGGAAACTCGGGCGGCCCGCTGCTGAATAATCGAGGTGAACTGATTGGCATCAATAGCGCTATTTACGCGCCAAGAGGTTCAGCAGGAAATATTGGCATTGGGTTTGCGATTGCCATTGATCGGGTTGAGCCGTTTTTAACTGCCGTGAGGGATGGAACGGCTCCCAGGGTTGCTCAACCGCCACAGTTGCTCCGGGATGGGCAGGAAGCGAAGCAAATTGCGCCCAATAGCCCCGCAGTAGAAGGGCAGTTAACCACTGAAAGTAGCACCCTAGAGTCTGACAACAGCTACTTCGACGCCTACACGTTTGAAGGTAAAGCAGGCCAGCAGGTCGTGATTGAAATGAGTAGCAGCGAAGTGGATGCTTTCTTGATTCTACTTGCCCCCGATGGACGCAATCTGGCCCAAGATGATGATGGTGGTGGCAGTTCTAACGCTCGTCTCGTCGTCCCTGCCCTACCCGCTGATGGAACTTACACCGTGCTGGCAAACTCCTATGGGCCCGGAGAAACAGGGCGCTATAATCTGCGCGTTGCCACAGGGGGCGCTACGGTGCGTCAGTAGAGAGTTGAGATAAGTCAGCCAAGCTGCAACCTGTAGAAGAGGATGTGGGCGGAGATTTCAAGTGCATTAAATGAAGTGGAAAGACATAGAGGCGTTGCTGAATAGAAGGATGAATTCTTGAGATGCTATTTCTCTGATCGCCCCCTAAATTCCTCATTCTGGGGACTTTAAGCGGCAAATTCATCCCATGATTTAGCAACGCCAAAATAGAGAGCAGAAATAGCGCTTTGCTTTGCCCTCTGCCCTCCTATTCAATTCATCACCAGCCACTTCTGTCCGTTTAAGCGCTGAACGGTGTAGAGCAGCATGAGATCAAGGTTGACCTTACGCTCATCGATCATGAAGGACTCAATGATCGTCGGTTGAGCACCATTATCTGCCCACGTAAAGAATTTAGCGGCCTGGATGTCTTCCTTCGAGAAGATGATGTTGAACTGACGGTTGCCCCGCTGCCAAGTGCCAATTACCTGCCAGCATTCGGTGTCTCCTAGAGCAGCAATGGGCAGCTTGTGCTTCTCAAATTTTAGAGCGACTTCAGGAAGCCCTGCTTTGGCGAGCGTTTGTTTCAGCGCGGGTAAAAAGTCTTGATTGATAAAGTCTGGGAAGGGCTTATCTTCCAGGGCAGGCGGTTTTTCTTTTTTGGGAGGTTTAGCAGGTTTCTCCCCGTCTGCTGCTTCTGGTTTTGGCTTCGCTGCTCTAGCCGGTTTTGCCTCCGATTTTGTCTCAGTTGCCTCAGACGTTGGCTTAGAAGGGCTAGCAGCTTCGGAGGGCGCTTCAGGTGTCGAGGTGGGTTCCGTTTCAGTCGGTTTTTGGGTTGTTTCGTCTGACATGAATTCTTACTCGCAATCTTTGCAGTCCTGTTTGCAGTCTACTAGGCATCTATCAAAACCTCAACTCCGCTCAACCGCCTGCAACGGCTGGAACAATGCTCACTTCATCGCCCGAATTTAAGGCAGTGTTTTTGCCGTCTAAAAAGCGGATGTCTTCGCTGTTGACGTAGAAGTTAATGAAGCGGCGCAGTTCGCCTTGGTCATCGCAGAGGCGGGCTTTGATGCCAGGAAAGTCTTTTTCGAGCGAATCAAGCAGTTCTAAAATGTTGCTGCCTTCACCGTCAATCGTAGCCTGATCGCGGGTGAACTTTTGCAGTGGAGTGGGAATGAGAACTTTGATAGACATAATCGACAGTGATGTAAAGATGAACAGAGAGGATAGATCGAAGTCAGAAATCTATCTTTTGAGTTTGAAATGGCAATTTGAGAGATCCAACAAAAAACTGTTAGGTTCCGATGGTCTTACACAGTGACTTCTTGCCATTCCAGGCGTTCCAGTGTCTGGGCGCGTTCCCAAGCTCGCTCGAAGCTGTCGAGTTTCGGTTCGATGGTCAACGTCTCACCAATGTAGCCCTGCACTGCTTCTTGAGTCTTCAATCCATTGCCCGTGATGTAGGCAACCGTGGTTTCGTCTGGGTTGATCTTGCCTGCTTCCACCAATTTTTTCAGCACCGCAATTGTGGTTCCGCCAGCCGTTTCGGTGAAGATGCCTTCAGTTTCGGCGAGGAGCTTGATGCCTTCGATAATTTCCTGATCGGTGACAGATTCAATGTTGCCGTTGGTTTTCTTGGCGATGTCTACCGCATAAATGCCATCAGCAGGATTGCCAATCGCAATGGATTTAGCGATCGTATTCGGCTTGACTGGCGCAATAAAGTCGCGTCCTTCTCTAAATGCTTGAGCAATCGGCGAGCAGCCTTCTGCCTGAGCGCCACTGAAGCGAACCGGCTTCTCGTCTACCAAGCCCACCTTCACAAATTCTTGGAAGCCCTTGTAGATTTTGGTGAACAGCGAGCCAGAAGCCAGCGGTGCGACGATGTGATCAGGCAGTTGCCAGCCTAGCTGTTCCGCCACTTCGTAGCCCAATGTTTTAGAGCCTTCCGAATAGTAGGGTCGGAGGTTGATGTTAACGAAGCCCCAGCCATGAGTGTTTGCCACTTCCGAGCACAGACGATTCACCTGATCATAGTTGCCGTGAACTGCCATCACCGTTGGCGCGTAGATCAAGGTTCCGAGCACTTTGCCCGCTTCTAAATCAGAAGGAATGAAAACACAGCACTCCAACCCAGCGTGAGCCGCAATTGCTGCCGTGGAGTTGGCCAAATTTCCGGTGCTGGCGCAAGAGACAGTCGTGAAACCTAGCTCACGCGCACGAGTCAACGCCACAGACACCACCCGATCTTTGAAGCTGAGGCTCGGCATGTTGACCGCATCGTTTTTGATGTAGAGCCGCTTCAAGCCCAAACGACGAGCCAGACGATTTGCCTGCAACAAAGGGGTTAAACCCGTTCCCACATCGATTGGCGTATCAGTTTCAACTGGCAAGAAAGCCCGATAGCGCCAGATTGAGTGGGGCCCTGCCTGAATGCTCTCCCGTGTGACAGTTCGCCGCAATGTCTCATAGTCATAGACAACTTCCAACGGGCCGAAGCACTCTTCGCAAACGTGAATGGCTTTGGCTTCGTATTCTGCACCGCATTCTTTGCACTTCAGCCCAGTAAAGGTGGCTGCGGTGGTGCGGGAGCAAGTGGGAGTGATGGCTTGAGTCATGGGTTAGTCCTTCAGGTTAGGTATGCGCGCTCGGTGGGTTTGCTGAGTGATATCAAACAAGATTCAGTCTGGGCGAGGATTTGATTTTTTTTCACCCAATTGAGAATCGATAGTATCACAGCCCAAAACGACCGTCAAATATACCCGACTAATTTTATCGGGATTAATCCAGGCTACAGTAACTCTTGCTTGAGCAGGCGAATTGAGGGAACGGCTATCCGGGGTAGCAAAATCAAAACATTTGTTTGCGCTGAGTCCCCAGTCTGAAAGTTAGGATTGTAGCGAGATAGCTTGATTTTGATTGCAGCATGGTCAACGATGCTCCTCCTCTGATTCAAACCATTACCCCTGAACGCTGGGCCGGTCTCAGCATGAATTTTATTGATGCGGGATATATCGGGCTGCTGGTCAAAAACGGTCAGTTGGTACGCAAGCTGGAACCGGGCAGGCATTTTAGTTTCGCTTTGCCTTACTTAGAGCAGTGCCAAATCGTTTTGGTAGACGGCAAAATTCGCAGCCTAGAGGTGGTGTCTCAGGGCGATTTTGTTTCCCGCGATCAGTATTTGGTGAATGTTTCCCTCAGCGTTATGTACCAAGTCATTGAACCCAAACGCGTGGCGCTGGAGCTTTCTGACCCAATTGCCGCCCTCACCAGTGCCGTGAAAGACAATCTGGGCGTGATCGTGAACTTGATGCGGTTTGATCAACTCACTCAAATTGGCAGAGTCAAAATTCGAGATTATCTGATTAGCAATCCAGATAGCTTTTATACGTTGGGCTTCAACCTAGATGATGTGCGGGTCAGCGATATTAGCTTTCCGCAGAAGCATGGCGTTGTGCGTCAGTTGGAAGGGTTGACGGCGCGGGAAGAGTCTGCTCACGAGGCGAACTTGCAGTCGATCATTAACGCCGAGCGCACTGTGAACTTGACCCCCGCTGAACCAAAACCAGAGACCCCGAAACCAGAGACCTTCGTGTTGCCACCTGATCGCGCAGCTAGCAAACCCGAACCGTCGCGCAAACCCCTGCCACCGACCACGCTTGCCACTTCCGACAACCCAACAGCTCGGCTGGTCAACTGCCAGTCTGAAGTCACTGTGCCACTCACAGCCAATCCATTTACAATCGGTCGGGAAACCTACAACACACTCGTTTTAGCAAACGATCTTTGTTCTCGCAATCATGCCCGAATCGAACGAGTTCAAGACGCACAAGGACAATTCGGCTATCAGCTAATCGACGTGGGAAGCTCGAACGGCACCTATCTCAACGACCAAAAACTCGCGCCTCAACAACCCGTTTTGCTGTCAGCAGGAGACAAAATCAAAATCGCCACTGAAGAATGGGTGTTTGAAATTTAGGTAACGTTGGATAGCACATTGAAGCAAGCAGGTCTGAAATGATGCAGTATCTTAATTGAAATCGTGTCGTGATTGAAGAGACTAGAAACCGGATATTTTGCCTATTCTCCAGACCTACCAGGATGTGTCTCGGCTGGAACAACCCGTGAAGAGATTGAACAAAAGATGCGCGAGGCAGTAGAGTTTCATTGGGATGGTTTGAAACTGGAGGGGCTAGAGATTCCACAGCCTACAACTTCGTCAGCCTATATCGAAGTCGCTGCCTGAAGGCTAAAGTGAGCGGCGGCAGATAATCTTGATCACTCCACAATCAGCTTCCGTCCGTCCGCTTCATCGACTTGTTATGCGGCTGGAGTCTTGGGTGAAGACAATTCCTGTAACCCTCTGTCAGCATTAAAGACCACTCTTCTACCGCTCTCTGGGTAAGCGATGTAGGATGTTAGCAAGGAGGGCAGTATGAATATTCCTATCATTGATGAGGTCATTGAACAGTTGAAAGTCATGCCTCAGCCTTTGCAAAGGCAGGTGCTTGAATTCGTTCGATCATTGGTAAAAGCGGAAGTTCGAGGCACACCAGGGCAGCATTTGTTACGCTTTGCTGGCTCAATTCCTGCTGATGACCTTCAATTGATGCATGAGGCGATCAAGCAAGATTGTGAACGAGTAGATACTGATGAGTGGTAGGTTTTTGCTTGATACCAACATCGTTATTGCGCTTTTTGCAGATGAAGCGATCGTCAAAAGCAATCTTGCCCAAGCCAACGAAGTTTTCATCCCAAGTTTTGTGATTGGTGAACTGTGTTATGGAGCCAGAAAGTCAGGGCGAGTTGAAGCAAACCTAGCAAGAGTTGATGAGCTAGTTGCTGACAGCACGATATTGGGATGTGACGCTGAAACCGCGCAGCAATACGGTGAGGTCAAAAACAAGTTAAGACTTAAAGGTCGTCCGTTGCCTGAAAATGATATCTGGATTGCAGCCCTTGCACTACAACACGCTCTGATCCTCATAACACGCGATGCTCATTTTCAAGAGGTAGAAAACTTGCAAACAGTAGCGTGGTAAGTAAAGCCGTCGCATAACAACCCGGTTGGAGCGGACTGCCGAAAATCCCTGGTGTAGATGCAAAGGTTACTGGCAACCGCTCAACCGGAACGTTAGCTGGCACCGCACAGAGACCTTGCACTCGTTCTTGAAGGTTGAGGGTGAGTGCCAAAGCGCCCAGGAGACTGTGGTTGTGACCGTAGTTTGAGGCTGGTGGTGGTGTTGCAAAGCGCTCAGGAGATAGGGGTGGAGGCGGTAGTGAGAGGCGATCGGTGGGTGGCGAGAGGTTCCAGGAGGTTGTTGGTGATGCGGTATTTCGAGATGATGGAGGCGTTGCTCAGCTAACAACCCCAGTGCAGCGGATTGACCAAAGTCGCCTTGGGGGTGCAAAAGTAGTCGCAACCGCTGACCGGGAACGTTAGACCTCTTCTATTCAGAACCCTCGAAGTGCTTAAGAGTATGCTTAATCGGTAGCTTTTGGAAAGCAATAACACAGCATAGGTTCAATTTGTTACAACTTGATGTATTGTCTCTCTCAACAAAAGCATGCTATCAACAGCGCGAAAGGAGCTAATTGAATCTGTAATCGTAAACACGATGATTGGATTAGTGGCAGTTATTGCAGGGCACTTCATTCCCAACGAAAATCTTCGCACATTTGTTGTTGTATGCTGTCTGCTGACTATCCTTGCAATTTTGCTGATTCCGAAAATTCGTTCTCTTGTGCGTTCTTATACATCTTTGGAATTTTCCAGAAAATTTCATGAACAGAGTCATATCCAGCATCATTTGATTCATCAAGTTCGTGATATGTGCCTTGAAATGATGCCAGAAGCAATTTATAGCCCTCCAAGCCTAGAGCAGGGGAGGTCTCCGAGTCCTCATCCCTCACTTCAGAAAAATCGAGATAAAATCATCAGTTTGCTTGAAAGAATTGCTCAACTCTTTCAGCTTTTCGTGCCCCCAGGAACAAGAGTATGGGCTTGTATTCGTGATCGTCGTGCTGATGACTGCTATCACACATTTGCGCGTGCTGGACGGTATAACGCCAACCGCTCTGCAACATCAGCCCCAATGCATAAGGATCAATCACAAACAATCCAGCGACTCAAAGATAATATGAGGTTTAATGGGGTTTGCGTTGTAATAACTGGTTCTAGCATGGGTCCACACATGTGGGAGGGACAAAAGAATGATGGATATGGAGAAGATAAGTCTGTAATGATTGGAGCAGTTCTAACAAAATCTTGGGATGATCAAAGAGGCGACTGGTCAAATCGAAAGCTTGCTTGGATTATAGGGGTCTGTGCTGACAAAGAAAATGCTTTTAGTGAAATGCATATTCCTCTCATGCAAACCTGTGTTGATATGTTCTCTATGCTGGCAAATGTTATTATTCGCAGCAACTAATTACGGCTTCGGCAAGGTCTAACAATCCCGTTGCACACCGACCGTATCAAGTTGATCGGTAAATCCGAAAGGTTGCTAGCGGCGGGTGAACGGGGTCGTTAGCTGGCTCCGCACAGAGTCTTTTGCACTCGTTCTTGGAGGTTGATGGTGAGTGTCAGAGCGCCCAGGAGATGTTGGTTGTGACCGTAGTTTGAGGCTGGTGGTGGTGTGGCAAGGCGCTCAGGAGATAGGGGTGGGGCGGTAGTGAGAGGCGATCGGTGATTGCGAAAAGTCCCAGGAGGTTGTTGATGAGGGGGTATTGCGAGATGATGGAGGCGTTGCTCAGCTAACAACCCCAGTGCAGCGGATTGACCGAAGCCGCCTTGGTTAGATACAGAGACCTCAGCAACCACTGACCGGGAACGTTAGCCCTCTAAATTATCTGTGAGGACGCAAGCGAAAAATATTGATAGGAATGAGATCGAAGATAATCTTGCGTTTTCG
Source organism: Cyanobacteria bacterium RM1_2_2 (assembly GCA_012033495.1). Lineage (GTDB taxonomy): Bacteria > Cyanobacteriota > Cyanobacteriia > Elainellales > Elainellaceae > Elainella. The sequence continues at coordinate 22,481 of JAAUQT010000069.1, forward strand.
ATCTTGACAATCAGAGTTAGCTGTGTTTCGATTTAACCAGGCAGACGAATATCAATACCTAGATTTTCGTCTCATGGGCACTATGTCTAGTCCTCAAGTCAATGCATACCCAGTATTCTGGTCTAGCGTTTATTTGAGATGAGGGATTTCATTTCAGGCGAACGCTGGTTCAGCATATTAGATATGCGCTGGTGTGAGGTTTGGAGATAGTGAGCTTGAGACGTTTACCAGCAGGTGCCAAGTTAGTAAATTCCCTCATGAGCGGGAATTTTGCTGCTTATCCTTGATATTCCGATGCTACTAAACCTGTAGCAAAGGAAATCCGACATGACTCCCAAGCAAAAACGAGCTAAAAAGGCTCAACTCATCGGTGACTATGGTTCGCATTGTTGGTGGTGCGAGTGTTGCTTGCCCGCAGAAAAACTGACTCTAGACCATCTAAAACCCAAAAGTCACGGTGGTTCAAACTCCCTAGAAAATCTACGGCTTGCTTGTTTCCCATGCAATAACTCTCGCGGGAACAGCCTCTATCCGCCTCGACGTTCGTTCGCACCTAAATCAGTTTTCCGTTGACGTAGTGAGGGAAAAATGCACAAACTCTTGATGTTTAATGATGAGAAGCTTTTACGCCGATCTCTAACTCACCGCTCATATATCAATGAAAATCCTGGGGAAGGTGGAGATAACGAGCGCCTGGAGTTTCTTGGTGATGCAATTCTCAATTTCATCAGTGGCGAATACCTTTATCGGGTTCATCCTGAAATGGGAGAAGATGAAATGACACGACGACGAGCAGCACTTGTAGACGAAAAACAACTCGCTAGATTTGCTATTGAAGTTGGATTAGATTTCAGGATGCGACTAGGGCAAGGTGCAATCCGTGAGGGTGGTTATCAAAATCCAAATCTCCTTAGCAGCACTTTTGAAGCAGTCATTGGGGCTTACTATTTAGATAACAAGCGTGACATTGAAGCACTGCGTCCTTTAGTAGAGCAACTATTTGACTCTGTGCCTGAAGGAGTTATGGTAGTTCGTTCAAATATAGATTCAAAAAATAAGTTTCAGGAACTTGCGCAGGCAAATGGGGCAAAGGCTCCTCCGAAGTATGTCACCGAAAAATTAGGTGGGGCAGATCATGCTCCAGAGTTTTTTTCTAGGGTTTATGTAGACGATAAACTCTACGGCGAAGGTAAAGGACGTAGTAAAAAGGATGCAGAAAAACAGGCTGCTGAAGATGCTATAGCTAAGTTGAAAAAACGAGGATTGCTATGATGTAGGCGAGGGCTAACAACCCGGCTGGAGCGGACTGTTGAGAGATCTTGGTGGTGTTGCAAAGGTGGCTTGCAGCCGCTCAGCCGGAACGTTAGCTGTCTCCGCACAGAGACCTTGCACTCGTTCTTGGAGGTTGAGGGTGAGTGCCAGAGCGCTCAGGAGGCTATGGTTGTGACCGTCCTTTGAGGCTAGTGGTGGGGTTGCAAGGCGCTCAGGAGATAGGGGT
>JAAUQT010000070.1 GCA_012033495.1 Cyanobacteria bacterium RM1_2_2
TTTACCCCCTATTCTCCAGACCTCAATGAGATTGAGCATTGGTGGTTTGCCTGAAGAACTGGATGCGACAGCAACGGGATGAGTTTGAGAACTTTCGCGATTGTGTCGATGCTGCTTTCAAAAACTGTCCTAACGTCATTGCGTAGCGCTATACGTTGGTGAAAATCGTCGCGCTATTGCTCACCCGCACGGCTCCCCGATTGATGCGGATGTCCCCTGCCCGCCGCCCTTGCGCCCCCAGAGCCGCAAACACAGAGCTAGAGATGCCACTCGGCGTTCTGCCACCCGGAGCATTGCCCGGATCATCCAGATTCGCGCCGTCAAACAAGATCGTTCCGGCTGTAATCGTGACTGCGCCTGCATTACCCTGTCCTGCTGTTTCCGTCACCAACCGCGAACCGTCCAACAAGCGAACTGAGCGAGCCTCGATTGAGATATTTCCAGCATTGCCGCTTGTGCCCCGCCCCACAGAAGTGGTGATTTCGTTGGAGTCCGGTTCCAGCGGATTGATCCCCCGCGCCACAAAATCGCCTGTCAGATTGATGTCTACATTTCCAGTTGCGCCAGTTGCACCCGCAGTTTCACCTTCAGCATTGCGCAACAAAGATTGAATAAAAGCGCTGTTAATCATCGACAAATTATTAGCATTGATCACAATATTGCCGCCTGTGCCGTTGGCGCCTGCTTCCACATTTGTGAGGATTGCCCCGCCATTGCTGATGGTGAAATTGCCCCTCGTAATGACAACATCGCCCGCAATTCGTCCAACCGGATCACCATTTGCAGGTTTCACAGAACTGGCGATGCCGCTACGCTCTCGACCAAAGCCATCAAACCGAATGAAGTCAGTTGCCCCAATCGTGACTCGACCCGCGTTGCCTTGCCCTTGCGTTTCCGTCACCAATCGCGCCCCGTTCCTTAATTCGATCGATCCCGCTTGTACGGTAATGTTCCCCGCATCGCCCACCGTTCCAGTTTCAACCGAGGTTAAGATGCCGCTCGAAAACCGATTATTTTCTTCTCCCTCTGCCGTATAGCTGCCCGTCAACGTGACGTTCACATCTCCCGTTCTGCCCCGTGCCCCAGCGTTTTGCCCTTCACCCCGCAGAATCGACTGAATTTGTGATCCATCCTGAATCAACACCGACCCGCCCGTGATGTTTATATCTCCGCCTTGTCCGGTTGCCCCTTGCTCCACATTGGCATAAAGCGAGCCGCCTCTCCGCAACACAAACGAGTTTGCATTCACGTTGACCTCTCCAGCAATCCGCTGGTTAGGCACACCTGGAGCTAAATCGGGATTGCGGTTGATCGAACTAAAAACGCCACTGCGAAACGGATCATTCCCATCAGGGTTAGGAAAGGTTCCATCAAATAAAATCTGTTCGGTAGCTTGAAGCGTCACGCTGCCTGAGTTGCCTGTTCCAGACGTGTCAGAAACAATCCGTGAGCCGTTTTGCAGCGTGATATTCCGCGCTCTCAGGGCAATATTCCCGGCATCTCCAGCGGTGCCATCTCCAGCAGACGTAAAGATTTCGCTTCTGCTACCCAAAGTATTCGGATTATTATCAACAAACGGATTCGCAATAAAATCTCCAGTTAGGTTGATAGTAATATTCCCTGCCCTACCTTGAGCAGCAGCGAGGGACGTACCATCAGCCGCTACCTCAGAGCGCCGTAACAGGGATTGAATCTGCGCCCCGTTCAGCATTTGCATCGAGTCAGCGTTGATTGTCACCCCTGCGCCGATGCCAATTGCCCCGGCTTCAATGTTGCTCAGAATGCCAGCGCTGTTGCTGATTGTAAAACGATCGGTGTTGATGGTGATGGCTCCTGCTCGGCGGCTATTGCTGCCTCCTAGTTGAACCGAACTGTTAATGCCGCTGCGATCATTAAAACCATCAAAATCGTAATCGGTGCTAACACCATCGAATACAACCGAATTGCCAGCCGTAATCGTCACATTTCCGGCATCTCCAGTTCCTCCGGTGATCGTTAAAAATCGGGCCCCGCCCCTAAGATCGACGGTGTTGCCAGCCGTGACCACAACATTGCCGCCGTTGCCTTCACCTGCCGTTCCTGCCTGAATTGCCGTGCGGTCGCCCTGCATGAACAGAGAGTCGGTCAAATTGATTTGGATATCACCTGCATCACCGATTGCATTCAAGTTGGTTGTGCCAATCTGAGCCCCATCTGTCATGACCAGCGAGCGAGCCTGTAAGTTGATATTACTCCCTTCGCCGCTGCCAATGAACCCATCTAGTGCCCCCACTAAGCTGAGAATCGCGCTGCCTGTCCCCTCAGCGTTTTGTCCTGCTAGCGTAATCGTGTCGGCCGCCTGAACCCGCACTTCTCCAGACTTTCCTTGTCCGACGACAGCGCTCCCCAAACCAGAGCCATTCAAAAGGTTTACCGACTGGCCCGTGATGCTCACATTGCCGCCATCCCCCAAAGCGCCGCCGAAGATGCTGCTTTGAATAAAACTAGAATCAGACAAGGTGAAAATGCCAGAGGCATTGATCTCGACATCGCCTGCCTGAGCGCCCGCAAACCCCAAGTCAAGACCAATTCCAGCAAAAATATTGCTGCCGTTGAGTAGATCGATATTGCGAGCATTCACAGCTACATCACCGCCGTTGTCTGCCACAACATCAATGCTGGCTCCATCTCGTAAAGCCACATCTGCCTTCACTGCATTTTCCGGAAAGTGAGCCGAAACTGATCGCCTGCCGTTAGCCCCACGGTTCCCGGACTTGCCAACCCACCCAACTCAACTCGTCCCCCAAACGCATTGACTCCACTGCCATTTTCTAGAGCCACATCGCCGCCCAGCAACAGTAAGCTGCGACCTAGCGGCACTTCTAGCCCAAACGCAATGCCACCTAAGTTATTCAACCCCAGCGGCGTAATGGATTGATTGACGATTCGCGCATTCGGGTTAATCTGATTAAACAGAAACGCGGAAGGATTGACCGTAAGGAGGGGAGGCGTAGACGAGTCTGCTGTGCTGAAAAAGCCCTGATTGCCGAACTGAATTGCGTTTGCGGTGCTGCCTACAAACGAGCCGTTGACATCCAAGCGGGCGTTGGGGCCAAACAGAATGCCGTTGGGGTTGAGCAGAAACAAATTAGCGTTCCCATCGACTCCCAACGTTCCCAGAATGTTAGAAAGATTCGTTCCTGTAACTCGCCCGAAAATATTGTTAACGCCATCTGGGTTGTCAAAGTAGACGCTTTGCCCATCGTTGACGTTAAATTGAGCAAAACTATGAAACAGATTGCCTGCACGCTGCGCTCCGCCTTCAATCAGGTCGGCTCGTATGCCGGCTCGGTTAGCTCGTCTCCGCAGGATTGCATTAGGGGTCAGCCGCGACCGTTCAGCCCCTAGCGTATTGTCAGCCTCAATTTGCGCTGAGACGGGTAAGGCAAAGGCAATTGCAGCAATTCGAGTCCAGCAGTTGCTAAAACTTGCATCCATAAGCGTCTCATTGTCATTGTCTTTGCCCTAGTCCTTTCGGTTCTCCGCAGTCCGGCTCGGTTATGTAGTAGAAGCAAACTGCATTGTTCTAGACGGCTACATTTCTCCATCTTTGCAACTTCAATCTAATAGCTTCAATCTAGAGTGTTAGCAACGATACCTGATTGAGTACGCAGAACTAACACAAAGTAGCAGATTTTCTCTGAAAGGCAAAGTAAATGACGTTTTTTTTAACGGGATTCCCGATCCGTAATGCTTTGTAGCCGCAGCACCCCCGAAGAAATGGATGTTGCTGGTCAGAGCGATGAACAGACAGCAAAAATCTCCGGCTTTTGCGATGAACCCTCAACGATAACTGGGTCATACACATTGAGAAGCCGGAGATCTTCCTGATGCATCTCCGATTCAGCAACGCCCTCTAGGGGCTGCCATCATTCCAGCGAGAACCCTGACCCTGGCAAGGCGACAGCCCCCAGCCTGTTTTGGGGAACGGGCGCGATCCGGCGGATGCTGCAAATCCTACGCAAAGTAGTTTGCAACTCGTAGACTGCCTCGGTTTGCATCATTGCCTCGGAAGTCAATTCCGGTGACGTTGATCAGCAGATCGTTCGTGTTGGAGAACGCTTCCTCACCATCGTTGACAGACAGGAAAGTTCTGCTCCCCAATCTAAAAAACACCGCTTCGTTGGCTTGCAGGCTTTGATCGCCGCGCTGACGCTGGTTTTTGTCGGCATAAGCAGCACGAGCAGCAAGGCGCAGGTTGTCTGCATCCTGCTCCCCCGCGTTAAACAAGCGACGGGGACGGTTTCGGCTCGATAAGTTGTTGTCAAAGTCGAGCAGAATTCGGTCGCCTTGATCGAAGTTGAAGTCTACTATGCGGTCACGAGAACGCAGGATCAGTTGGGATTGGCTGAAGGCTGCCCGCTGGTTCCGCCCAGAGTAGACAAACCGATCGGCTCCAGCCCCGCCCACCAGTCGATCGCGCCCTGCTCCACCGTCGAGTGTATCGTCTCCCTCTAACCCCAACAGCCGATCGTTGCCGCCCAATCCCAACAGCAAATCGTTGCCCGGAGTGCCGCGTAGAGTTTCGTTTCTGGAAGTGCCGCGAATCGGTTCGTCATCCGTAATGGTGAGGATGGCTGTATTTTGAGCCGATAGCACCGCTCCGTTGGTGGGGTTACTGAGCGCAAAAGTGACTGTTTCAGTGGGTTCAGCAACATCGTCATCTGTGATGCTGATAGTGGCCGTGGCGGTGGTTTGCCCATCCGCAAACGTTACAACCACTGGAGCACCCGTAAAATCGCTGTTATTGGCGGTTCCGGCTGTTGCGGCTAGGCTGACGGTAAGGGCGCCGGTTGAACCATCAGCACGCACCAAATTCAGGTCAATGGTGCCGCCATCTTCAGAAACCGTGTAAGTTGCTTCCCTGAATCCAATCGCACCTGCGGGGGCATCTCCAACCGCTAGCCCGGCGAGAGGTGTGGCTCCAGTGCCAACGGGGCCAATTAACGTCGCGGCTCCTGTAGACAACTCAATCGCATACAAATTGGTGGAACTACCAACCTGCAATGCGGCAAATCCACGCCCTGTAACCGGCACATTTGAGGCAGCCGCCCGCACGTTGGCGGGAATATCAAACCCGTTGACGGCATCAAAATTGAGAGGTGCGCCGTTGAGCGTGACTGCCAATTGGGATGTTTGAGTGCCGCTGTTGGGTGGGTTTTGAATCAACAGCGAATTGGTAGCGGCATCGAGCGTATATTGCGTCGTGATGGTGGCCCCAGTCAGTTGGCTAAAGCTATTGGTGTAGGCGGTTGCGTCTACGCTGGTCGTTGCGCCCTTCACCGCCCCATCTGGATTGATGCCCGCCACGCTGCCAGCGGTTCCACCGTTATCGCCATCCACTGCCGCGCCCGTCAGGGGGTTGAGGCGGAAGTTAAGACCGCTGCTGGTGACGACTCGAATCCGATCAACAGTGGGGTTGAAGTCGAAGCCGTAGCCGCTGGCGGGCAGATCAACCGGACTGCCGTTTCCATCCACTAGCGCCACCTGTCCGGGAGTGCCAACCGAAGTTGCGACGCCAGTTTGCGGATCGAGAATCAGCAGTGTGCCTGTGTTGGTGGTGTCGTTAACGCTGAAGCCAAACAGTTGCCCTGTCGCCGGACGAAAATCGATCCCGACTAGGGTTTCTCCGGTCGGCACACCTGTAATGGCGACAATGCCTTCGCTAGCAGCCGTAGCGGGCAGGGCACTATTGAAGCGAACTAAATTCGTGCCGCTTAACCCGATCACGGGCGTGCCGTTGCCAATTAACGCGCTTTGGGTCGCAAATCCCTGAACGGGCGCTGTGCCTGTGCCAATGGGCCCGATCAGCGTGGCTGTGCCCGTCGAAAGTTCAATGGCATACAGCCCAGTGCTGCCGCCAACCGTGAGGGCAGCAAAGCCTCTGCCTGCGGCGACGGTGTTCGAGGCGCTGACATTCACGCCTGCCGGAATATCAAAGCCATTGACCGCAGTGAAATCTAAGGGGTTGCCGTTGAGGGTGATGGTTCGCCTTTCAGTTTGAACGCCGTTATTGGGCGGGTTTTGAATCAGTAAGCTATTGGTGCTGGCATCCAGCGTGTATTGCGTGGTTGCCGTGGCGTTGGGGGTGTTGTTGGTGTAAGCCGTGGCATCGACGGTGGTTGCACTGCCGCTCACCGCCCCATCCGGGTTGATGCCGGGCGTGTCTGCGCCGCCGTTGTTGCCATCTATTAACGTGCCAGTGTTGGGGTTGAGGCGGAAGTTTTCGCCTGCATCGGTGACAATCCGTAGGCGATCGACGGTGGGGTTAAAGTCGATACCAAAATTCGTGCCTCGAATCGGAACGGCGTTACCGTTGCTGTCTGTAAACTGAACAGGGGCAGCCGTCAGAGCGGTTGCCACTCCTGTTTGAGGACTGATCACATACAGCCGAACGCCGCCGGAGCCGTTGCTTGTCAGTCCGTAAAGTTTGCCGTTTTGAGGACGAACATCAATTCCAACCAGGGTTTCACCAATGTCGAGACCCACAATGGGAATCGCCGCATTAGGCTGATCAGGATTATCGGTGCTTAAGGGAATGATGCTATTGTTGCTGAGTGCGTATGCAGTTATGGTCATCGTTTCTCCTTCCTCTTCGCAAATCACGAATGAATCGGTTGGCGTCTGCTTAGGTACGAAGCGCACTTTGATCTGGATGCACAGTTTTTTATAGAGATTTCTGTAGCAAATGGAGCCGCGAAAGCCCGATTTTTGCTTTTGTCTACCAGAGATGAATAGATTTTTTTCAATGATGTTAGTTGAATGTTGGGCAAGCCGCCTATAATTTTGCCCTCAATTCGCCTTTCAGCTATGCCAGCCTCGGTTTATCCCTTATGCTCTATAGAGGCTAGTGGCATACTACCCTAACGAGAACCAGGTTTTGTGTGTCAGGATGTCTTCACTCATGAGAACTAGAATAACCAAATCATTATCCATTTAGGTGTGAGGTTTGCTGATGCGAGTGCTACTGCTCTATCCCGTTTTTCCAAAAAGTTTTTGGTCGTTTGAAAAAGCCCTAGAGTTAGCGAATCGGAAGGCGCTGATTCCGCCTTTGGGGATTATCACAGTAGCGGCGATTTTGCCTCAGGAATGGGAATTTAGATTAGTTGATCGCAATGTTGAACCGTTGACCGAAGCCGACTGGGAATGGGCAGAGCTGGTGATTTTGTCCGCCATGATTGTGCAGAAGGATGACTTCCTAACCCAAATTCGGGAGGCGAAGCGACGGGGCAAGCAGGTTGCTGTCGGGGGGCCCTACGCCACAGCCCTACCCCACGAAGCCACAGCCGCCGGAGCCGATTTCTTGATTTTGGACGAAGGCGAAATTACGCTACCTCAATTTGTGGAAGCGATTCAGCGGGGCGACAAGCAAGGCACGTTCCGCGCCACTGAAAAACCCGACGTGACGATCACTCCTGTCCCGCGCTTCGACCTGCTGAAATTTTCGGCTTACGATAATATGTCGGTGCAGTTCTCGCGGGGCTGCCCCTTTCAGTGCGAGTTTTGCGACATTATTGTGCTCTATGGGCGAAAGCCTCGCACCAAAGCGCCGGAACAAATACTGGCAGAACTGGATGCGCTTTACAAATTGGGCTGGCGCGGCGGCATTTTCATGGTCGATGATAACTTTATCGGCAACAAACGCAACGTCAAACTGATGCTGAAAGAACTGAAAGTTTGGCAGAAGGAACACCGTTACCCGTTTGGCTTCTTTACCGAAGCGTCGGTCGATCTGGCGGATGATGCAGAACTGATGGACTTGATGCTGGATTGCAACTTTGGCAGTGTGTTTTTGGGCATCGAAACGCCCGATGAAGATAGTCTTTCCTTAACCAAAAAGTTTCAAAATACCCGCAGCCCGTTGACCGAAGCCGTAGAGCGGATCAACCGAGCCGGACTGCGCGTTCTGGCCGGATTTATTATTGGGTTTGACGGCGAAAAGGCCGGTGCAGGCGATCGGATTGTCCGCTTTGTCGAGCAGACCGCGATTCCGGCAGCCCTATTCAGCATGTTGCAAGCTCTCCCCGATACGGCACTCTGGCATCGGTTGAAGAAAGAAGGGCGGCTGCGCGATGACAACGTGGCAGGCAACCAAACCAGCTTGCTGAACTTTGTCCCCACTCGCCCGGTAGAAGAGATTGCAAGGGAGTATTTGACGGCTTTCTCGACGCTTTATGATGCCGAGCAATATCTCGACCGCACCTACCGCCACTTTATTCACATGGGTGCGCCCCACTGCCAATCGCCTTTCCGGATGCCTCAGTTAGGGGAGCTAAAGGCGCTCTGTTTGCTGTCGTGGCGGCAAGGTGTCGTTCGCAAAACCCGCTGGAAGTTCTGGCGCTATTTGTTTAGTTTGCTCAAAAACAATCCGGGCGTTTGGAACCGCTATCTGTCTACCTGCGCCTACGCGGAACATTTCATCGAATTTCGCCAAATTGTGGAGCAGCAAATTGAATCTCAGTTGCAGGTGTTCTTAGCTGAGGAAGAACGGCAAAAGCAAAAGCAAAAGCAAGAGCAAGCCATTGCTAGCTAGTGGCCTGCTGTGGGTGGATGGGTGGTAAAGCTTGCTACTCCTCCACCCCTTTTTAAACGCGAAGCAGCTTCCCGCAAGGGAGGGGAATTTAGCCCCACCATAATGCTTATTCTCACCCAAGCTGACTGAAATGAACTGCACGAACAAACATCCCAACCTCAACTTGACCATCTCGTTCTTAATGATTTTGAGTAGTTGACAGGAGTACCAGAGGCTATAGGTCGTGGATACTGTCGTAGTATGGAGTTATCTCTTAGGGTGTGGCTGAACTTTTCAGATTGTGAGTGTCACCAGAATTTGAGAGTGAAAGTACCCGTCTATGACCATTGGTGCTTGGTCTCCCTCAATGCATCCAAAAACATCCGATGCACTTGCTCTTCATTCAGTAAAAAGACAATAAAAAGACAAGAGGTGGAAATGCCTCAGGAATGGGAATTCAATCAGTTCGATGGTGGGTAGGGGCGGGTTTTGCGGTCAACTCCATGACAGGATGCCCATTGATCTGCTAAACCTAATCTGCTACACCCGCCCGTCCAGTTACGGATTGATTCAATCCACGATCCTTAGCGATCCAAATGGCGGTTCACCATCGTGGCGCTGGCTTGGTCAGTGGGGAAGACAACCACATTGCTGATGTTGACGTGGGACGGGCGAGTGGCGCAAAACAAAACAATTTCGGCAACGTCAAGCGAGGTGAGCGGTTTGAGTCCTTGGTAAACTTGCTCGGCGCGGACTGTGTCTCCATGAAACCGCACCTGACTGAACTCGGTTTCCACCATGCCCGGATCGACAGAACTGACGCGCACGGGGGTTCCCAACAAATCGAGCTTCAGCCCTTCTGAAAGGGCCCGCACGGCGGCTTTGGTGGCGCAGTAGACACTGCCGCCCGGATAGGTTTGGTGTCCGGCAATCGAGCCGATGTTGATCACCTGCCCTCGTTCGCGGCTCACCATTCCCGGCACGATGGCGCGAGTCATGTAGAGCAGCCCTTTAACGTTGGTGTCGATCATCTCTTCCCAATCTTGCACGTTGGCAGCATAGAGCTTGTCGAGTCCTCGGCTCAGCCCGGCATTATTAATCAAAATATCTACCGCTACCCACGGTTCAGGCAATGTGGCAATCGCTGTTTCTACCTGATCTTGACTGCAAACATCCAGATGCAGGAGGTGGATCTGACTTTTAAACTCTTGATGTAGCTCCGTTGCCAGTGCTTCAAGTCGATCAAGCCGCCGCGCTGCTAAAATCAGCTTTGCACCTGCTTGGGCAAACACATGCGCACAGGCTGAGCCAATGCCGCTGCTCGCGCCAGTGATTAGAACGATTTGATCTTGAATAGCAACCATGTAAGTCAACGAATTCGAGTAATTGCAGGCTAATTCAACCCCAATCTTACTCTCTTTATCTCTCAATCACAATTTAGCTGCTTGTTCGTTGTCCTCGATCAATGCTTGCGCGAGTTTCAGTTTATTCAGTGCGTAGGTTTCCAAAATCGGATCGCCTATCTTTTGAGCCATCAGAGCCGCATTTTGGTAAGCGTTCACTGACTCTTGATACTGTCCTATAGTGTCGTAGGTTAAACCAAGATTGTAATGGGCGATTGCCGTTCCGGTTAGGTCATCGCTAGCACTAGCGTTTGCTAATGCCTGTTGATAAAAAATGAATGCTTGCTGATGTTGTCCAGACTGCAAATAAGTTGTTCCTAAAGCGACTAACACTTTTGTTCTCAATTCTAAATCACCCATTGTTTCAGAAATCGCTAAAGCTTGCTGATAAAACGTTTGTGCTTGCTGGTAATTCTGTTGCTCTAAGTACAATGTGCCTAAATTACCGAGGCTGTAAGCCTCTAGCCTTCGATCGTCTGTAATCTGCGTGAGGGCAACTGCTTGCTGGCAAACAGACAGAGCTTGGGCGATCTCAGGCTGTAATCTTTCAGGCTGTGCGATTTCTGGTTGGGTTACTCGCTGCACACAGTTTCGACTAAACTCCTCGGCTTGCGATTGTAGGGACTGAGCACTAACCGAGATAGGAGCCATCACTCCAGCTATCACCAACCCAATTGAGGAACTGATCTGCACGAATTGATGCCAGTCCGATGCACTTCTTTGTCTGCCCATAATTCTGCTCATCCTGTTGATCCCCGTGATTTTGGTGATGGTTGCTATCGAGTTAACGGTTGGTAGCTGGTAGCGGGTGACTCCACTGCGATTGAACATCCGCCAGTTTTTGTTCAACTTGATAGGTGTCACTGCCGACCAACGAAAATTTCAAAAGCACGACACCAATCAAAATGTAAATCCAAGCTTTCATAGCTCTATCTGCCCTACAGAATTTTGTGCTTCTGGATATCTATAGGTTTGACCTCAGCGGAGTTATGCAGTTGGGTGATGCAAAGCTGGTGTGGCATTGAGCGGAACCGATCTCCGGCTGCTGTAATTGAAAACTTGACGAGCTAGGTGACACCGATTGAGAAGCTGGGAATCTCCTCCATTCATGAACTTCCTAGAGTTCTTGCTTATTCTCAGGAAGGAGTCAGAGTCTATTCAGGTCATTCTCAGAGAATCAATGCATTCTGAAAAGCACGGTGCAGCGATAGAGAAACGCAATTTGACAAGCTCAGTATTCCAGTTTCTTTATCAGAAGTCACGATTATGGAATGATCGGAAATTAAAGTTTAGGTTCTCAAGTGATAGGAAAGTTAACGATGGCTCAATTACCGCTGTTCATTCCCGTTATTCTGGGAACTCCTCGGCAAGGACGACAAAGCGAGGCTGTTGCCAAATTCATCGTAGAGCAGATTGGCAGGCGAGAGGATATTGAAACCGAGTTAATCGATGTCCGAACGCTGCCCATTGCCACCGATGATGCGGGAGAAGCGATCAAAGATCCGGGTTTTGCGGCCCAAATGGAACGAGCAGATGGATTGATCATCGTGGCTCCTGAATACAATCACGGCTATCCCGGTATGCTTAAGCATGTGTTGGATACTTGCCTCAAAGAATATATTCACAAAGCCGTTGGCATTTGCGGCGTTTCAGCCGGCTCATTTGGCGGAACGCGGGTGATTCAAAACTTGCTGCCCGTGATGCGGGAGTTGGGCTTAGTCACAATTTTTTACGACCTAAATTTCAGCAATGTGAAAACCCTGTTTGATGAGTCAGGTCAACTACTGGAACCCGAACCTCAGATTCGCCGCCTCGATCGGTTTATGCAGGAGTTAATTTGGATGTCATCTGTGTTGCGGTACGGGCGGCAGGAAATGCAATGATCCTATCAAACCGGCAACAAAATACCCACCATGCAGATCGGGTTTCGGTTGCGCTTAACCCACTGGGTTCCTGAGTGCTGAGCGGGTGCATCCCACTTTTGCAATGAGCAAGAATGCTTATTTGTCAAAGCACCACTAGCCAAGCGGTTTTGGAAATTTGTCTCAAATTGAGACTTACAAGACTGGGATACACCCACCAGAGGTGAGATCTTTTCTGATCTCATTTGGCGCTACTTGAAGGAAGGAATATTAGAAAATAGAGCAAAGAGACGGCAATGCTCGGATCAACCCTTACGGAAACCCAACTACTGTATGAGTCAAGCGAAGCAGTCCCCGAAATCAGTGCTCAACTACTTTTTTAATCTTGATCCGTTGGCTAAGCTGATGTTTCTGCTGTTGGGTGGAGCCAGCCTCGGACTCCTGCTAGGTCTAATTTTGGGCACGATCAACGGCACTAGGTCCTACAGGCTGAAGTTGGCAGCAGGCGACCAGCTTGGAGAAAGCTATATTCTCAGTGAAGCCATCGAAAAAACGGTAGAGGCTCGCCATCCCAAAATTCAGATCGAGTTAGTTGAAACAGGTGGAACCTCTGAGAATCTTGAGAAGCTGGAAAAGGGAGAAGTCGATTTAGCAACCGCCCAAGCCGATGTGCCGCCCGGAGCTTCCGCCCGCTCAGTGGCTGTGCTGTATCGAGATTTGTTTCAACTGGTGGTCAAAGAAAATTCTGGCATCAACCAATTCACCGACTTGAGGGGGAAACCTATCGGTTTACAGCAGTCAGGAGGGCAGTTTCGCTCGTTTTTGGAGGTGGCGGCGCATTATGGCTTGCAGCCCACTGATTTTTCGTTTATCGGAAATTCTGACCAGGAGGCAGACGAGGCGTTCCGGGAAAATCGGGTTCAGGCTGTGTTTCGGGTTCGAGCACCGGGAAACCAGTCGGTGGCTGATCTGGTGCAACAATATCGCGGTCAGTTAGTGGCGATTGAGCAAGCCAACGCGATGCGGATCAAGTATCCGGCGTTTCAAGCAGACGAGATTCCGCAAGGTGCTTATCAGGGCAATCCGCCGGTTCCGGCAGCTAACTTGAATACGGTAGGGGTCAATCGGCTGCTGCTGGCAAACCACACGGTTCCGGATGCGGTGATTCGTGAGATTACGGCGGTGATTAACGAGCATCGTCAAGAGCTTGCAGGGCAGATTCAGGTGGAGTCGGTGAAGCCGTTGGTGTCTAGCATTCGAGATCCGCGTCAGTCTGGTGATGCTGATGTGCCCATTCATCAAGGTGCGCTCAACTACTACGAGCGGAACGAACCTTCTTTTGTGCAGGAAAACGCCGACTTTCTGGCGCTGTTGCTGACGGTGGCACTGTTGGGCGGGTCGTGGCTGTGGGAATTCAAAAAATGGATCGAGCGGCGCAAGAAAGATTTTGCCGATCGCTACATTGAGAAAGCGGTATATCTGATGAAGGAAGGCGATGATCCGGCCATTCGGCAGCGCTCCCTCGATCAGATCTTCCGCGAAGCTGCCACAAATTTGGTGGAAGAAAAAATTTCGCAGGAGTCTTTCCGAACCTTCAACGAAGCCTACAAAACCGCACGGGAGTCCATTGAGCGCGAAAAGCAGCTTTCTTTGCAAGCTCAGAGAGAAGTGTCGGCTGATTACATTAAAGAATTGCTGCGGTTAATGCAAGATCAACAGCGAGGTAAACAGTCGGTGCAACGTGATTTAGATCAAATTCTAGAAAAAGCCTCTGCGGATTTGGTCAGTGATACGATGTCACAGGAATCTTTCCGCACATTTGTGGAAGCCTATAAAACGACACGTGATGTGATTGAACGCCGCACAGCTTAGATGACTTTAGATTGTATATTGAAATGAATCGATATTTAACTGTTCTAAAATTGTTTTGGTCAACGGCAATCTCAGCCGAGCTAGAATATCGCGTTAATTTTGCGTTTGCCACCTTGGGCAGCCTGGGTTCCTTAGCCGGCAGCTTGTTCAGCTTGTTTTTGTTCTATCAAGGCGACTACACGTTTCAAGGCTGGAGTTGGGAAGAAGCGCTGATTGTGTTAGGGGTTTTCACACTGCTGCAAGGTTCTCTGCAACGTTTTTAGCGCCTAACTTAAATCAAATTGTGAAACAGGTGCAGCAAGGCACTTTAGATTTTGTGCTGCTGAAACCGATTAGCTCTCAGTTTTGGCTGTCGATGCGGACAGTTTCGCCGTGGGGTTTGCCTGACTTAATTTTTGGCTGCATTTTGATTGGCTATGCCGGGACACAATTGGGAATTGAGAGCAGTGCCTATGCCTTAAGTGCTGTGCCGCTGCTGTTTGGCTTGCTGAGCCTTTATAGCCTGTGGTTTATGTTAGGAGCAACCAGCATTTGGTTTGTCAAAATCTATAACGTCACGGAAGTGCTGCGTGGCTTACTAGAGGCGGGGCGTTATCCCATGGCGGCTTACCCCATTGCCTATCGCTTTTTCTTCACCTTTGTGATTCCGGTGGCATTTCTGACCACAGTTCCCGCAGAAACGATGCTCAATCGTGTCGAGGAGAGTTGGATCGTTGGCGCAGGCGTTCTCGCTGTTGTACTCTTAGCCGTTTCTCGCTGGTTCTGGCGGTTTGCGCTGCGCTTTTATACGAGTGCTTCTAGTTGATGGTACGCTAATGTTCAAAAATACCTTGATACTGTAATAGATCCAAGGAAACGATGGTGGGCAAACACTGAAAGCACTTCTGCGCAAGTTCCCAGCGTTCTTCGCGCTTCAGCATGTCGGTTAGCTTGTGGCAGATCGTCAGCAGATAGCGCACGTCATTGGCAGCATAGCGCAATTGTTCATCGGAGAGATTTGCCGCATTTCCCCAATCCGAACTTTGAGCCGACTTATCGAGTTCAACTTGGGCTAACTCCTGCACTACGTCCTTGAGTCCATGTTTGGGGCTGTAGGTGCGAGCGAGCTTGCTCGCAAGTTTAGTACAAAACAGCGGGTTAACGTGAATATCGAGGTGATAGCGCAGTGTGGCAATGTCAAAGCGAGCAAAGTGAAAGACTTTCAGAATTGATGGAGCCTCCATCAGGCGTTTCAGATTTGGGGCGGCAGTTTGTCCACGTTGAATTCGCAGAGCCGCAACGTGACCGGATGGATCGCAGAGTTGAACGAGGCAAAGCCGATCGCGCTGAGGCAAAAGCCCCATTGTTTCAGTATCAACGGCAATGGCATCTACCTGGAGATACATTGCCAGAAGTGCTTCAGACAAATCGCCATCACACACTTGAAAGTCTTCCACACTTGCCTCCAGTTAACTGATCACCAATACAGACCTGCGTACATCATAGGCATACATCAACGACGAATGAAAATTTGGGTGAAGTAATATTCGCCTCGGCTGTTTTGAGCCGCGCCAATTCCCGTCAAATTGAAGTTACCGACAATGTTTTGTAGGTGTCCCGGACTTTTGAGCCACCCATTCACCGCCTGCACTGCTGGATTACTGAAGCCGGCATTGTAGGCCACATTTTCGGCGGCTCCTTGCCAGCGGATGGTTTTGCCAATCACTTGCACCCGACCGTCAAATCCGTTATGGCTCAACTGCCGAATGTTGGCCATGTTTTGGCTATGTTTACGGGCTTGCGTTGTAATGGTGCTATTGCGGCTGAGGGCAGCCAAACCTTGCTGCTTACGGTATTGGTTGATTTTCTGAAAAACGGTGCGTTCTAACGTCGTGATGGCACTGGCGCGAGTTTGCCGTTGAGATTGCCTGGTTAGTGGTGCATCTTTACCGTTCGAGTGAGTTGCCTTTAAAGCAACGCGAGTTGCTTCCCGTAACGAGTTTGAATCCATGAAAACTCCCTCAAGCATGTCTTGATTGCCAGCCTTTAAGGTAGTAGAAGAGATTCAGGATCAGGTGTGATCTCGATCGATGACAAATTTGGCGAGAACCGGGGCAAGCATCGATAGCAAGGGTTTCGGCCGATTTGAAATCGTGAATTTACCGAACCTGCGCTCAGATTTTACTCTTGTTATAAGTGCGACTCGCTGCCTAGGATAGGTGATCGAGCACCCTAATCACAGTTTGCACATCTTTGTCGCCCCGCCCAGAGCAGTTAATCACAATTTTGGGAGAGCCAGACAGTTGAGGACAGAGAAAATCGAGGTAGGCAATGGCGTGAGCCGTTTCGAGGGCAGGAATAATTCCTTCGAGGCGAGACAACCGCTGGAAGCCGTCGAGGGCTTGCTGATCGGTAATGCTGTAGTATTCGGCGCGGCCTGCATCTTTCAGGTAGCTGTGTTCTGGCCCGACGCCCGGATAGTCTAAGCCCGCGCTAATCGAGTAGGGTTCAATCACTTGCCCATCTTCGTCTTGCAGCAGGTAGCTCATCGCGCCATGCAGCACGCCGACCCGTCCGCGAGTTAGGGTTGCTGCATGTTTCTCCGAGTCTACGCCTTCGCCCGCCGCTTCAACGCCAATCAGCCGCACGCTGGATTCATTCACAAACTCATGAAACAGCCCCATCGCGTTGGAACCACCGCCGACGCACGCCAGCAAAATATCGGGTAAGCCGCCCCACTTTTCCAGGCACTGCGACCGGGTTTCGCGGCCAATAATCGCTTGGAAATCGCGCACAATCATCGGGTAGGGGTGTGGGCCAGCCACAGAACCGAGAATGTAGTGGGTGGTTTCTACGTTTGTCACCCAATCTCGAATCGCTTCAGAAGTAGCGTCTTTCAGCGTGCCTGTGCCTGCTGCCACCGGACGGACTTCTGCTCCCATCAGCCGCATCCGAAACACATTCAACGATTGCCGCTCCATGTCATGCACGCCCATATAGATAATGCACTCCAAGCCAAAGCGAGCGCAGACCGTTGCAGTCGCTACGCCATGCTGCCCGGCTCCGGTTTCGGCAATGATCCGCTGTTTGCCCATCCGTTTTGCCAGCAAGACCTGTCCGAGTGCGTTATTGATTTTGTGTGCGCCAGTGTGGTTGAGGTCTTCTCGCTTCAGGTAAATTTGGGCGCCTGTGCCGTCAGGTCGAGCATGGTGCTGGGTCAGCCGCTCGGCAAAATAGAGCGGAGTGGCTCTGCCCACATAGTCTTTGAGCAGCCCGTCAAGTTCTTGCTGAAACGCCGGATCGTTGCGGTATTGGTGAAAAGCGGTTTCCAGTTCTGCAAGGGCAGGCATCAAGGTTTCAGGCACATACTTACCGCCAAATTGACCGAACCGTCCGAGAGCATCGGGGCGTTGGCTAGTCGCGCTGGTTTGGATGAGAGAAGAAATCGGAGTCACGGCGTTGAGTTGGGTTTGTAGGGTTTAACTGGATCGTAGAATTAAGTCCCCTCATTATACGGAATCCCTCTATAGAAACCCCAAGTCAGTGCTGCAATCTACAGGAATTTTGTGAGTTGCTGGCAGCCGCTACAATCGCTGAAGCAACTCGTAGTCTTCTGCATATCCACCAAATGTCCACCAATCCAAAACCAGCAAATGTGATCATTGAGACTCATACAAGCCGAATAGATGGGTTGGCAATTCAGGCTGAGAGGAAAAAACTTCCGCTAGAGGAGTGATATTCCCAGTAGCAATCTCCTGCCGCACCATCTCAGCTATCCAATCCCCCTCAGGATTGTGGATTGAATCAATCTGTAACCTGCACGGGCGGGTTGAGCAGATCAATCGGCATCCGGCAATCGATTTGACCGCAAAACCCGCCTCTACTCACGATCGAACTCATTTAATTCCCATTCCTAACCATCTACGGTTGTGAATTTCTGAGGTGAAGAACCTGCTTTGCCAACCCCTCAAGTCATGCCAAAAACTGAATGCCAAGAGCGAAATGAGTGGGTAACAAATCCGCAATTTGATACTGAAGTGATGTAGGATGTGGCAGGATCAAGTGTGCAACTGCGAACCTCGTTGGGCAAGGAATGGCACTGATGTTTCAGAACCTGTTTCGCTTAGGTTTCTCTGCTGCTCTCATACTGCCCCTGATAGCAAATCCGCTCAATCTAGAAGGGCATTCCAGCAATAGCTCATTGGTCTTCGCTCAGAGCCTACCTACTGAATGGTCTAGCAAGCCTCCGGAGGGCTGCGATCCAGCCGATCCATCGACCTGTCGGCGAGATGAGCGGCAAGAGGGCGGCAACAGAGACAAGCCCGAAAAGGAGCCTAATTCTCGTTAATCTGCCTGAACTGACTAAGCTCTAGACACCTAGGAGAGAGAGCAGTAGAATTGGGGCAAGGGTTGACATACTGCATTGGTATTTTCAAGGGGGTGATCTGTTTTGGCTAAGCTTTTGGTTTCAGGTCTAGTTTGTGGAGTGGTTCTGTTTCAGGCAGTTCTGCTGGTCAAGCCTGCCCAGACAGAGGTAGGCACATCCAGTCACCCAGTTTTGCTGAGCCAGTCTACCTGTGACCCAAACGTGCCGTCTAGCTGTGGTAGAAGCTAGTAGGCAGATAGAGCAAAATCACAGAAGGAAGAAATTGGGAAAAGCCTTAGCGAGTAGGGCTTTTCGCGTTTTTAAAGAACTTGTGAAAAGTAGAAATACCGTTGGGTTGGGGGCAGCTTTGCCTAAAGCCGGCATCGTGCCGACAATTTGCTTGCAAAACCTGCCCTAACCCAGCAGGGTAGCTTTGCCTAGAAAGCTACTTGCTTCTCCAATCTCTAAACTGCTTGTTTCCCCAAAACGGTTTCTCTAAAACGGAATTTCGTCATAGTCAACTGGATCTGCGGCAGGAGGAGCCGAATAGGCAGGCACTTTAGCAGCAGGCGGTTTCGAGGCAGCAGGAGGCTTGTTACTAGGAGGCTTTGAGGCGGGTGCTTCACTGGCTACAGCAGGTTTTGTGGCTGAGGATGCCGCTGGGACTGCTGGTGTTGAAGCGATCATCGACACGCTGGCATCCGCACCAAGCAAATAAACTTTTTGAGCAGTGAGTTCGGCTCGCTTTTCTTTGAAGCCTTCTTGCCGCTCTACTGTATTCATGTGCAAACGGCCTTCGATGATCACTCGATCCCCCACATGGTAACGCTCTTGAATTTCTTGCGCCAAATTGCCCCAGCCCACAACTTTTAGCTTAGCGGGCGGTTCGTCTTCTCGCAGACCTGCAAATTGTACCCACATTTCAGCAATCGGGGTTTGGTTGTCGGGTGTGAAGCGCAATTGGGGGTCTTGAATAACCTCTGCCATCAAAATGCAGCTATTCATGCACCATCTCCTGGACGTACAAATGTATTACTAAAACTTGTTCTTTAACTTTACTGCAAACCGAGCAAGATCGGCATCTATTTGATGGGAAAATCTGCCACTTTTAAGGATGGATGATGAGGATGAATGAATGGGTAAAGTTTCCTCTCCGTCTTCTCCCAATCCACTCTTCTACTCGACCTCCTCTGGTTGAGAGTCTTCCATCACATGGTCTTGATCGACAAATTCTTGCACGTAGGTGCGGTATTCCCGCAGCGTCTCGTCTACCCAACCGCGATTGTGGCTGTCAGCGTAGAGGTGGACGAGCGGTTCTCCGGCATCAGGCAGCACCAGCACCCAGCTATCGTGTTGAGGATTAAAGATTTTCACGCCATCGGTGAGGTCGAGATGCTCGGCAGGATGGGTTTCCACTAAATGACGCATGAGTGCTCCTTTGACCGCCCATGGACAGCGAACCGTAATGCTGCGATGGGAGACGCGCGGCAATTCGGCTCGCAGTTGACCCAGTGTTCTGGGGGTGCTGCCAAACGATTGCTGCTGCTGGATCGACAGAAGCTCAATCAGTTTAGCAATGCAGAACATGGCATCAAAGCCGGGATGCAACTGGGGAAAAATAAAGCCCATTTCGCCGCTGCCGCCCAGCACCACATTGGCATTAGAATGGCAGGCTTCCATCAGAGCGGTGGGGTTTGCTTTGGTTCGCAGCACTTTGCCATCGTGCCGCCGGGCAATTTGTTCGACCATGCTGGAGGCCGTAACTGGAACCACCACCGTACTGCGGGGATGATCGGTCAAAATCATGTGTACCATCAGCGCTGTCAGCATTTCACTACGGATCGGGCTGCCCGCCTCATCGACCAAAATAAATTGCTCGCCATTTGCCGACACTTGCACACCTAAGTTAGCCTTCAGCGCCTCTACCACATGCCCCAACTGACTCAGCAACACCTCTCGATCGGCAACCGATGGAATATTTTGGCTGAGGCTAGCATTCAGCACCACGGCATCGCAGCCAAACTTACCGAGAATTTGCGGCAGCACTGCTCCCGATACGGCGTAGACATAATCAATGACCACTTTGGAATTGCTGCTGCGAATCACTTCGCTGTTGAGGTGGCGCTCGAAGCTGGCGCTGTAGATTTCGGTGGCTTGCGAAATATTCGAGACATTGCCAATTTCCTGAATTTGAGCGCGGCGGAAGTCTTCTTTAAAGTAAGCGCCTTCAATTTTCTTCTCGCGCCCTTTGGATAAGTTAATGCCTTTGTGGTCGAAAAATTCAATCAAAATGTGGTCGGGACGATCGGGATGGACACGCACATGGATGCCACCTGCCACTGCTAGGGTTGGAGCCGCCGACCGAGCCACCGGAATCGCCGTAGACTCCATATTTTTAACGTTAATTCCCACCGACATCAGCCCCGCAATCAGCGAACGAGACACCATCCGCGAGATGGGACGCTGATCCCGCGATACTGCCACATAAGAGTGACATTTCAGCGTTGAACCAAAAGCCGCACCGAGCCGCACTGCAAACTCTGGCGTGATATCCACGTTGGCTAAGCCCGACACGCCCCGCAGCCCAAACAAATTGCGGTGAGCTGCCTGTCCCCAAATCAGGTTCATGTTCAGAGTCGCGCCCGGTTCCACCTTTTTGCTGGGCCAAACCCGCACATTCGGACTAATTTGTGCCTCTTCGCCCACCGTTGACAGAGAACCCACCACGGCTCCTTCCAGCACATGGGCCCGCCGATCGACCCGCGTTCCTCGTGCCGTGACACAAGCTCGCAGATGCGCTTCTTCTCCGACAATCACGCCATTCCAGATAATTGGGCGTTTCAGGTCGGCATCTGCTCCAATCAAAACGTTATCCCCGATCACCGTTCCGGCAGTAATTTGCGCTCTGGCTCCGATGCGGCAGTTGTGCCCAATCAGGGCTGGCGTGTCAATATGCGCCGAAGCATCAACGTAGGTATTCTGCCCGATCCACAGCCCCGGCGATCGTTCGACATAGTCAAATTCCAGCTTCACGCGCTGATAGAGGGCGGCATATTGGGCTTCGCGGTAGGCATCCAAGTGACCCACATCGCACCAGTACCCCTGCGCCACATAGCCATACATCGGTTCGCCCTTGTCGAGCAGCAGCGGAAACAGATCTTTCGAGAAATCAGCTTCTTGATCGAAGGGCAAATAGTCCAGCACTTCCGGTTCCAAGATGTAAGTGCCTGTGTTTACCGTATCCGAGAAGATTTCGCTGCTCGAAGGTTTCTCCAAAAATCGCTTGATCCGCTGGTTTTCGTCTGTAATCACCACCCCAAATTCGATTGGGTTGGGCACGCTGGCTAAAATTAGGGTGGCTTTCGACTGGCGCTCTCGGTGAAAGCGGATGGCGGCAGACAGATCAAAATCGGTAATGCAATCGCCGCTAATCACCAAAAAGGTATCGTCGAGCAGTTCTGCCACATTTTTAACGCAGCCGGCCGTGCCTAGGGGTTGGTCTTCCTCAACGGCGTAGGTCATCTGCACGCCAAAATCGTGACCATCTTGGAAGTAATCCCGCATGATGTCGGGCAAATAGTGAAGCGTAGCGATAATTTCAGTGATGCGATGTCGCTTGAGTAGATTGATAATATGCTCAGCAATCGGACGATTCAAAATCGGCACCATTGGTTTGGGAAGATCGCAAGTCAGGGGACGTAACCGCGTTCCTGACCCGCCTGCCATCAGCACTGCTCTCATAATTTCTCCTTCTAATCTGCCGTTTCTCATGTAGCGACTGATTTATCCCCCTTCGCTTCGTCGTTAGAGCCTACCTCTAGTCTCCTCCGGGAAGGAAGTTTGCTGTTATCCCTCTCTAGAAATAACAAGATTAAAAAATAGTTGCCAAATGTTGCAATTATGTAAAAAAATAAGTTCTTTGCTCAGGAATACTGGGCTTAGAAATGAATACAAGTTGGGGAATGCCAAATATTCTTAACGAAAATTAAAGAAATTTATCTTTTATTGCCTACCTGAGCGAGCCGCGCAGTCAACTTTGGCAAATTTAGTTGAGCTTTCTACTGACCATACTTTGACCTGTAGCAGGAGTTCGGTCGGCTACCCTACACTTGAAGAAAAGCTTTGGCTTCTAGACTAAGTAAGATTTTTGGAATCTTCTGCATCTACGAAGTAGCTGATGAACGCCACTCATCTCAACCCAACTCTCAACATCACTAGGATAACGATTTAGGAGGTCAACCTTCATGGTCAAGTTGCTTCTGTTTGCGGCGATTGTCGTTTATGCAGGCGGCGTCTGGAAATTTTGGCGGGGATTTCACCGCACCAACTTCACGCAAGGGCGGGTTTACCTGGCGTTGCTATGGCCCGTCTTTATGGTTTCCGGCTCCTATCGACAAAATTTCCAACGCGCCTTGAAAGGATAAAGTTTTGAGTTTTAAGTTGTGAGTTTTGAGTTCTGCAATGAGATAATGCAAAGCTCAAAGCTCATTTTTTTCGACATGGCGCAAAAACGCAATCGCTCTCAGCAGCAAGACCTTTCAGCCTTTTTGGGTGGGTCTTCCCCTGACTGGCAAACTCAGCTAGATGCAGTGGCTCTGCGGTTTAATCGAGAGTACCGCCGTGAGCCGTTTGATCTACCCGACGAAATTAAAGAAATGCCGCTTTACCAAGAATGGCAGTCCGGTCTATTGACCAGCCGCATCACGTCGCCGTTTTGGGAGGTTGCTAAACCAAAAAAGCAGCAAAAATGCCTCGATTTAGGCTGTGGCGTTAGTTTTTTGATCTATCCCTGGATCGAGTGGGAAGCCGTTTTCTACGGGCAGGATATTAGCGTTGTTGCTCGTGATTCGCTGAATGCCAGAGGTTCTCAGTTAAACTCAAAGCTGTTCAAAGGAGTGCAGCTTGTGGCGGCTCACGAGCTTAAGTATGAGTCATCCCAGTTTGATTTGGTGATTGCAACAGGGTTCAGTTGCTATTACCCCATCGCCTATTGGCAAGAGGTGATGGCGGCGGTGAAACGAGTTCTGAAACCCGACGGTTTTTTTGTGTTCGATCTACTTGATCCAGAAACCGAGCTAGCCGAAAACTGGGCCATTTTGGAAACCTACTTAGGCGCAGAAGTTTTTTTAGAATCCCTTTCTGATTGGAAAAAGGCGATTCAGAGTAGCGGTGGGCAAATTGTGAAACAGCAACCCGGAACGCTATTTCAACTTTACAAAGTGCGATTTAATCCCTAAAGAAAACCGCTGATCTCTGAGCTATGAAAACACCTCTCTGCTGTGCTTAACAACTAGAAGAGAGGTGTTCAATGTCTGATGGGCTCTACGTCGATTTCGAGTGGCCTAATTTCAAATCAGAGTAGTTTCAAACAAGAGTCTTAGAAATGGAATATTAAATCAGTTCGATCGTGGGTAAGGGCGAGTTTTGCAGGCAAATCGATTGCCGGATACCGATTGATCTGCTCAACCCGCCCGTACAGTTTACGGATTGATTCAATCCACGATCCTCAGGGCACGTCATCCATGGATGGTCAAATGCTTGCCGCATCAGGAGGATCGCCCGTTCCCCAAAACAGGCTAGGGGCTGTCGCCTTGCTATCATCAGGGTTTTAGCTG
>JAAUQT010000071.1 GCA_012033495.1 Cyanobacteria bacterium RM1_2_2
ATGGGCTGCGATCCCCCTAAATCCCCCTTAGAAGGGGGACTTTCGAAGCCATTTTCGGGTTCGTGGCCTTTCCCCGTTTGGAGGGGGTAGGGTCGTTCGACTTGTGTGTACACCGTAGCCAGGAAACCGGGGATTGAATTATTCAGTTACTGGCTGGCCAAAATCTCTTCGAGATTGACGCCGACCGCAACGCCTTCAAACAGAGAACCTGTGGTGCGCTCCGAAAGGCGGGCCTGAACCTTCTGATAAATCGGCTCAGACATGGCAATGTAGCCCGCCTCACTGACTAGACCTTGATTCGCTGGGTTGAGATAGAAGTCCACAAAGGCTCTCACTTCAGGGCGATCGAGCTTCTCAGCATTGACGTAAACAAAGAGCGGGCGAGCCAGAGGCTGATAGGTTCCATCTAATACGGTCTCTGGACTAGGAAGTACGAATCCTGTCCCGTTTGCGTTATCACCATCATCAATTGCAACTCGTTCCAACCGATCTTGATTCGCTTCATAGTAGGCAAGCCCGAAGTAGCCTAGAGCATTTTCGGCTTCAGCAACGCCCTGAACCAACACATTGTCATCTTCGCTGGCGGTAAAATCACCTCGGCTGGCTCCTTCCTCACCGTTGACAGCCTCTGTAAAGTAATCAAATGTGCCAGAATCGGTGCCCGGACCGAATAGACTCAAGGGCGCATCGGGAAAATCAGGACGAATTTGATTCCAGTTGGTAATCTCACCTTGGGCCGCAGGCTCCCACATTTGCCTGAGTTCAGCCGTTGTCAGTTCTCTTGCCCAAGTATTGTCGGGATGAACGACGACGGTGAGTGCATCAAACGCAACAGGTAGCTCAACAAACTCGATGCCGCTGTTTTGACACAGTGCTTTTTCGTCGGCTTCGATCGGTCGAGATGCATTGGCGATTGCCGTCTCTCCAGCACAGAATTTCTCAAAGCCACCGCCAGTTCCAGAGGTTCCTACTGTGACTCGAACATTGGGATTTGCTTGCTGAAACTCTTCTGCCATCGCCTCAGTAATTGGAAATACCGTACTGGAACCATCGATCACGACATCTCCCTGTAAATCTGCCACAGGTGTTTCGGCAGGAGGTTGAGCGGCTTGATCCGTTGGAGAGGCGGCTTGATCTGCTGGAGGTTGAGCAGGCGCACAGGCTTTGATTCCTACTGCCACAATCACCATGATTGCAAAAAATATCTGTGGCTTGAACTGTTTGAACTGTTTGAACCGCTTGAATCGTTGGGACAGCATAATTCTCCGAGTGAATTCGATAAAAGGGCAACGAAAGTAACACGATTTGGAATTTAGATCAGATTTAGATCAGCAATTGCGAACTGGTTATTACGACTGTGTTCGATCGTTCATTTTGTTCACTTGAAAGAATGAGATTTTGAGATGGAAGAGACTACAATTACTTCTTTTTTAGCCAATAAAAACATGAAGTTGTAACTTCTATCTCAAATGCTTTCAAGCATTACTTTAAGAGCCTAAAGATCCATCGAAACTAATGATTAATGAAGACCAAAAGAACTCTAAACAGAAAAATTTCTGCTCGGTTTCAATCCTGATCTCAATCTGAGTATTTCAGATATTTTTGCCAGATATATGACGAACTTATGAAGTTTTTTAGTCATCTGTTTGAGGAAGATACAGCCGTTTTTATTCCAATGAAACGCAGCGGGGTGCCACTTTTGCGCCCCACTAACTTGTAGTTCACTTATCTGAAAAAAATGGTCTAACAAGTGTCTACTAGATGAAACATAATTGCAATAGCATGGCTTGCCCAAACCGGTGTGTTGATCTCAGCAGTCTCCAATCCTCTTGCTGTCCAATGATTGCTATTATTCAGTAAAGAATAGGTTCCTTTTGCCTCATAAAAAATGCTTTGAGATTGCGCATCATTGGCGAATTTAATCTTTTCGTTCTGCGAGTTTCTCTGAAAGGAATCCTGAACAAAATCCATGAGAGTTAGATAATTTTCTGGACTCACTCCAACACACTTAATTTCATCATAGTGAGGAAAATTGGCATACTTTTGTACCCTCAATGCCGATGCATTAGGCCACAACAATGCTCTCAAAGCACCAGAGAACTTTTGGCGAGGATAGGTAGGAGGATTCACATACCACGTTCGTTCTCCCCAACCAAAGCTTAAATAGTCATCTGTAGAAGCATCATCAGAGTCGTATAAATTCAGGTAATTGCGCCAATCATAAATTGGGGTTTGAACTGGTACTACAATTTGGGAATGATACCCAAACCGAGCAACACAAACTTGATAGACACAACTTTGTTGTGGGGAAGAATACCATCTTCTGGGAAGAATAGCCCCTAATATAGGCAGAGCCACAACCAATAGAAGAATTCCCCATAGGTAACGGACTCTCTGCTTAAGAATCTTCATGGCTGCATTTCGGGTGGCTTCTAACTGCCTAGAGAAGTGCTTTGGGGAGTTGGAAGCTTCAAGACGTTATATCAATGGCTCAACGTGCAAGCAGTAGACTCGACAACAATGGAATATCTCCCAAATCCCAACCCTGCTCAGTTTTGATGATTTGATTGGTATTGGCATCAATGTACACTTCTAAATCATTATTCAGTTTGACTTCCCATGCCAAATTGTTGCTTTCCCGCTTCAATGTTGCATCCATAGCAGCAGTGCCAGGGTTTGCGGCCAGCACGGTCTCTACCGCTTCGTTTAGGCTGATCGCAGGAGTCGCTCCATCCCAAAAATCTTTTGCTCTTATCTTGCCCCAAAGGACAGCGCTAAGCAATACAACGCCTGCCCCGATCACAACCATAAACTGCCGACTAGCTTTCATCATTGATCTCCCGAATATTACTAATCAACGAGTAACGGATATAGAGCCAGCCGTTTTCGTTTTGGTGAGATATAAGGGGTCTCAACTCAACTGAAAAAGGCTGTAGTGTTGGCTAATTTCCAGGTTAGAAGGGCAAGTTAAGAAAACGATGAGAGTCTTGCTCAGATTGCGATTTACTGGATGAGATGGGACGTGCCATTGCTCGACATATCTTCTAAGATGTAATTGTCTTCTAAGGCGTAATAGTCTTCTAAAATGTAATAGATCAAACTTAATCTGACAGATGGCAGTTATCGTACATTGAGAAACGCTGACAGATGAGTCTGATTGGTTTCTTCCTTCTTTTCATGTTGCTCTTCACGCTGTCTCTCTTCTTCAATCGCATGAGTTCGGGCAAGCAGATTGGAGCAGATGATGTCAATCGCAATAGACGGCTTCTTGGGCCGGTGGCAGTAGGCAATTAGACCACAGACAACGTTAACCAGACAGTTGACCGGGGAACGGTGCCGAGAATGTTCTACCTGCGAAATATGCTTTAACTGTTCGCCTTGGTCATTGACCCCTCAATGCAGCTTCAAGCCAAACAACCAGTCCACCGAGGGTTTACCCCTTGCCGCCAGGTTTTTGAACCCTTTGTGCTGACGGATGCGGCGGTTAGGGCAGACTTTGAGACTGGTTGAGTCGAGGAAACTCATACTGCTGCAAGTGCCAAAGCAAGAGCGCCAATAGGCACATAGCGGCAACAGGGTACTCGGCATCCACTCGACAAAGCAACCCTAGCTGAGCAAACCTGGACAGGCGGTGCGCCACTGAGCTTGCACCTTTTCAAGGTAGTACGCCTTAAAGTTGCGCTAGAAAGATTGATGGAAGGCAACCAGGATCGTCATGATTTCGCTCAGGCAGAGGCTGCGGCTACGATCGCGTTGAAGAGAGACCATTACCGAGCAACTGCTGCTGCCAGAGCGGTTCAAACTGTGGGCAGTAAATCATCCACAGCGTAAAAGAGGTCTTCTAAACTCAGCATAGGACGAGTATCGGTGGCTTGGAATTTCAACACTCTTAGCCTACCCGCTCGTCCTTTCCTTATCCCGAACTCACGTTAGGCTAATTTACCGCGATACCAGCGGGCGATTCGCTCAATGGGGACGCCCAAAAAATAGGCCGCAATGATCAGTTGGTTGATTAAAGTGGTTTGAAGCACGCCGACTTTTTGCCATCGGCGTCCAGATGTAATCACAGCAGCAGGAGCAATCGCAATTTTGCCGTGGGGTTGTAAGCGACGAATTAGCTCAAAGTCTTCCATAATGGGCAACGCTGCGAAGCCACCCACCGCCCGAAAAGTATCGGCTTTGAGGAAAAGCGCCTGATCGCCATAGGGAAGCTGTAACCCATGCGAGCGCCATTTGACGCCCCATTCCACCCAACGCAATCCGCCTGCTTGCCCTTCAATTTGCAAATCAAAAGCGCCTGCAACTGTTCCGGGTTGGGCTAAGGTTTGCGTCACTAAACTGGCAAATTCTGGCGGTAAGCGAGTGTCGGCATGAAGAAATAGCAGAATTTCGCCTTGGGCAACTTGCGCTCCAGCGTTCATCTGGATTGCCCTTCCCGCCGTTGTTTTTAGCACCGTAATGCCCATCGCCGCTGCGAGTTCCACAGTTTGATCGTGGCTGCCGCCGTCTACAACAATCCGTTCAACCTCGGCGCTCTGAAGCGATTTCAGCAAGGGCGAAATAACCGTTGCTTCATTCAGGGTTGGAATAATAATCGAAATCTGAGGCGGATTAGCTGGAGGGGCTGTCGCGCTTTGGACTGCCTGCCAGGCCGGCAAATCTTCGGGTCGATCGACATCGGTGAGCGAATCAAGAAAAGCCACCGAGTAACCTAGCCGATGGGCAATTTCAACGGTTTGCGGCAAGACGGCATCGGTGCTCCAGGCAATATTGGTGAAAAAATCGGGTACAAATTGCCGTAGCCCAATCAGATAATAGCCGCCATCGGTGGCAGGGCCCAAAACGACATCGTGGGTCTTTAAAAGTTGAAATGCTTGCTGCATTCGAGCGGCATCTAAGCCAGGGCAGTCTGTCCCAATCGTGACAACTCGCTCGATTCCGGCAGCAAAGGCAGCTTGTTTGGCTTGGCTTAACCGTGCTCCCAAATCTCCCTGAGCCTGCGGCTGATAGTTCCATTGCTGCCCCAACCAATCTTGCATCAGTTGGCGATCGGTTTCTAAATCGGACGAGCTACCGGCAAACCGAATTTCGACGGAACCTGTCCAGGCTTGGCTGAGCGCTGCGACCTGGCTGAGCGTATGCTGAGTCATCTGACGCTGAAGATTGGCAGCCGCTTCTGCACCCAATGCCGGAATTAAACGAGTTTTTGCTTGCCCTGGCAACGGATAGCGCGTAAAGATAATGAGGCGTTCGGTGATGCTAGGCTCGGTGATAGTCAACGTTTTGTCTTCCTTAAGCTCGCCCGTCTCCCATCATTCCACTGATTCATGGGATTTCGCTGAAGCCTGCCTGAGCAAACGCTGATTAACGCCGATTCAGGTCTGAGAAATTTGATTTCAACTTCCGTTGAGCACCACCTGTTCAACTTCGCCCCGTCGATACATCCAGGTTCCACCTCGTCCTCGCCCCACAAATCGGCTGGCTACGTTTGCCGCATCTAGCCGCGACTGCCCAACCGCTGGTGCACAGCCTAACAACTTGGCCGCTTCTCGCAGAGGAATCCATTGGCGAGCAAATCGGGACAGCAGCACGATATCAGCTTCATTTAGAATTTCAGTCAGCAACTTTTCTGCCAACAGCCAGCAGGCGAGTGTATCTGCCTCAGCCCGATGGGATTTGCCGACTTTGAACTGAAAATGCCGCACTAAATCCGGTAAGCTACGCGACGGCAAGTCAGGCAACATCAATCGGGAAAGCTTGACGGTACACAGTTGCTCCGTTTCAGAACGCACAAATTTTGTCCCCAAACGAGCAAACTCTGCCTGCAAAAAGGGGTAGTCAAACTCTAGATTGTGCGCGGTCAAAATGCCCTGATCTAGAATCGGCAAATACGTCGGAAAAATCTCTGCTGCCGGAGGAGCCGCATCTACCATTGCTGAGTGATGCCCGTGAACTGCACAATCTTCAGCGGAATCGAAGTTTCAGGATTGATCAAATGGGTCTGCTGCTGGTGTACCCCGTCGGCTAGCGTTGCCTGCAAGACCGATAGCTCCGTGACTCGGCTCTCCCAAGCATAACGTCCGGTGGTCTCCACATCCACAACGGTGAACGGTTGCTGACTGAGGGTGCGATAGTGGGCAAGAAGTTCAGTTGAGAGCACGGCTTTAATCTTGAGTAGCTGCTACAAACAAATTACAAAATCATACAAAAAAGTGAAGAGCAAAACTCACTCTTCACTCTTCACTCTGCTTTCTTGAGGTTACTGTTGAGACGATACTGGCGACTTCGAGCGCTTCACAGGCTTCGACTTATTCCCTGAGATCCGAGGCTTAGAGTCATCCATCGGATCATCCTGGAAGCCTTGCTCAACCCGCATCCAGCTTGGGCGCGTTTGGTCATAGGCCATTTGCAGTGCCGCTGCCGCAATCGTGTGAGGTTCAAACTCTTCGCTGAGTTGGGCCACGATGGGCAGGAAGGACGCAATCCGTTCGCCTGCAATGGCTTCCCGCAGTTGGTTTTGCAGCTTGCGAAGGTGACGAGCTTCAATTTCAGCGCGAGTCGGGATCGTGCCAATTTCCAAACGCTGACGGATGTGACGCTCAATGTCGCGCAATTTGCGTTTGTCGAGCGGGTGAATCAGCGAAATTGCTGTACCTTCTTTGCCAGCGCGCCCTGTCCGTCCGATGCGGTGAACGTAGCTGTCAATGCTATCGGGCATGTCGTAGTTGATCACGTGGGTCAAGTCATCCACATGCAGACCGCGAGCCGCAATGTCGGTTGCCACCACCCAGCGCACTTGCCGTTGACGGAAGCGCAGCAAGAGACGCTCCCGCTGAGATTGGCTGAGATCGCCGTGATATTCATCGACGCTATGACCGGCCGCTTGCAACTGACGAGTTAGTTCTGCTGCCGCCTTACGGGTTCGCACAAAAATCAGCGCCGATTCTGGGTCTTCCATTTCGAGGATGGGCTGCAAAGAACGAGCCTTCGTCCAGCCGCGCGGCACGATGTAAACGACCTGATTAATTTTGGCAGGAGCTGCTTTTGGCTGCTCAACATTAATCGTGATCGGAGACCGCAGGAACTTAGCAGCAAGCTCTCGAATCGAAGGTTCCATCGTGGCGGAAAAGAAAGCCGTTTGGCGTTCAGCCGGAGCCTGAGCCAGAATTTTTTCCACATCTTGAATGAAGCCCATGTTCAGCATTTCGTCGGCTTCATCGAGCACCAGCCAACTTAGCTTGTTCAGCTTCAGGTCGCCCCGGCTAAGCAAATCGAGCACCCGACCAGGAGTTCCCACGACCACCTGCACCCCTTTCTGAAGGCGACGGATTTGGATATCGATCGACTGCCCGCCATAGATAGGCAGGACATGCAAACGGCGTTCTTCGCTGCTGAAGTTGCGAATTGCCTGGTAAACCTGAATCGCTAGCTCGCGGGTTGGCGTCAAGACAAGGGCTTGCACCGCATTACTGTTGAGATCAATGCGTTCTAGAATGGGCAGGGAAAAGGCTGCCGTTTTGCCTGTTCCAGTTTGGGCTAACCCAACCACATCCCGACCTGAGAGCAGGTGAGGAATAGCTTGCGCTTGAATCGCAGTCGGGCTAGCGAAGCCTGCCTTTTCTAAGTAACGCACGCGCGCTTCAGACAGACCGAGACTATGAAAAGAGAGAGTCATTTAAGCTCCTTAAACAGAATGAATAGCGGCACGTCTGAGCGCGCCTTTCAGTTGAGTGGGGGTGTCTGCAATTTGACCGTAAAGGTCGTAAACATCTGCGTCCAAAATTTCCACCGGGACAATTGATCCCAGTCGAGCGTCGCCTTGAACGTAGACCAAACCATCGACTTCAGGAGCAAATCGGGCAGAGCGGCCGATTAATTCCCCGGTTTCCGGGTTCTCCTGCTCAATCAAAACATCAGCCACTTTGCCAATCTCAGCGCGGTTTTTGCGCAATGAAATGGGCTGCTGCACAGTCATTAGGGCAGCTTGACGCTCATCCATGACCGCTTGGGGCAACTGATGCGGCAGATCAAAAGCAGGGGTTCCCTCTTCCCGTGAAAAGGTGAAGACACCTACATGGTCAAACTCGTGTCGTTGCACAAATTGCAGCAGATGCTGGAAATGTTCTTCCGTTTCGCCCGGAAAGCCAACGATAAAGGTGGTTCGCAACACAGCATTGGGAAGCGCTTGTTTAATTCGCTCGATGATGCTGTCATTCACGTGCCCTTGCCAGGGACGATTCATCGAACGCAGTACTTCAGGATGGGAGTGCTGGAGGGGCAGATCTAGATAAGGCAGAACGTTTGGAGTCTCCTGAATCGCTTCGATCACTTTAGGCGTCAATCCAGTTGGATAGGCATAGTGCATCCGAATCCAAGGGATTTTGACTTTGCCGAGGGCCCGCAGCAGTTCGGACAGCTTGGGTTCGCCGTATCGATCTAAGCCGTAATTGGTTGTAATTTGAGAGATTAAGATAATTTCTTGAACCCCTTCAGCCGCAAGCTGTTCGGCTTCTGCAACAATCGATTCGATCGAACGGGATCTCTGATTGCCGCGCAAATGTGGAATGATGCAAAACGCACAGCGATAGTCACAGCCTTCAGCCACCCGCAAATAAGCCACTCCTTCAGTGGTCGTTCGGTAGCGAGGGGTCGTTTCGTCTGCGATGTAGACAGGCTCCTGCGAAATTTCTTGAACTCGCTCACCCGTTTCTGTCCGCTGAATCACATCCACAATCTTGTGATAATCCCCTGTGCCAACCACTGCGACAGCTTCGGGGATTGCTTCCAGCAGTTCTTGCTGAAAGTGCTGCGCCATGCAGCCAGTAATCACAATTTTCTTGTTGTCTTCTGCCAGTTCCACCAGCGTGCGCACCGATTCCTCCCGCGCCGCCTGAATGAAACTGCAAGTATTTACAATAACATAATCCGCCAGTTCCTCATTGGAATCAACCTGATAGCCTGCCCGCACCAGCAGCCCCAGCATATGCTCAGTGTCAATTCGGTTCTTTTCGCAACCTAAATGAGAGATGGCAATCGTTGGTTTGTTGCCCATGCAGTTACTTTCTATAATGAGACGAATAGGTAGCCTAATTTAGCGAAATTGTAGCGATCGCGTCATCAACGGACTAAACCCTGTCTCACACCCATAGTGGACTCAAAGGAGATTGAGCTTGGTGGACACCGTTAACTGCAATCGCATCACTCGAAACGATCTATAACAATCTTAACACAGCCTCATGCCTCTACATCACATCTCTACATCTTTCCTTGGGTTTGTCATTGAAAACGTTAAGGGTGAAGCGGGCGAAGTTCGGCTGAGGGGTGCATTCCTGTTACATTTACATCTATAGTGGGGATTGCATTAGAAACGGCGTGCGTCGGTTCCCTTGCTTGTTCACACTATGAATGAGTCCAATATAGTAAGCGACCTGTGGACTTAAAACAGATTTTCAAGACGGCAAATCCAGTGATTGGAGTCGTTCATTTGCTGCCGCTACCTACGTCTCCCCGTTGGGGGGGGAGCCTCAAATCGGTGATTGACCGCGCTGAGCAGGAGGCTACCGCGTTGGCATCGGGCGGCGTCGATGGCGTTATTGTTGAAAACTTCTTCGATGCTCCTTTTCCTAAGGATCAGGTTGATCCGGCTGTGGTCAGCGCCATGAGTTTGGTGGTGCAACGGTTGATGCATCTCGTTACGCTGCCAGTGGGGATCAATGTGCTACGAAATGATGCCCGCAGCGCGATGGCCATTGCAACCTGCGTGCAGGCTCACTTCATCCGGGTGAATGTGTTGACTGGGGTAATGGCAACTGATCAGGGCTTAATTGAAGGTCAGGCTCATCAGCTTTTGCGCTACCGTCGGGAGTTGGGAAGCGATGTCAAAATTCTGGCAGATGTGCTGGTGAAACATGCCCGTCCGCTAGGAGCACCGAATTTAACGACAGCCGTTCAGGAGACGATTGAGCGAGGTTTAGCCGATGGCGTAATTCTCTCTGGTTGGGCCACAGGTAGCCCGCCTAGTCTGGAAGACTTGGAGCTTGCTAGTGCTGCCGCCAAC
This sequence comes from Cyanobacteria bacterium RM1_2_2, assembly GCA_012033495.1. Lineage (GTDB taxonomy): Bacteria > Cyanobacteriota > Cyanobacteriia > Elainellales > Elainellaceae > Elainella. The sequence continues at coordinate 10,058 of JAAUQT010000071.1, forward strand.
GGTACGCCGGTTTTTATTGGCAGTGGGGCTAACTGGGATAATATTCCTCAGTTGATTCAGGCTGCCGACGGAGTGATTGTTTCTAGTTCGTTGAAGCGACGCGGGCAAGTTGAGCAGCCCATCGACCCAATTCGGGTGAGCCAGTTTGTGGAAGCCATGCGCCGCAGCCTGTCGCTCAAGGAACAATCCACGATGTCATCTTCTGTCGCCGTTCCGTCCTAGGGCACGTCATCCATAGGATGGTCAACCGCTGACGGCATCAGCCGGATTGCGCCCGCGTCCAAAAACAGGCTAGGGGCCGTTGCCTTGCTATCATCAGGGTTCTCGCTGGAATGGATCACAGCCCCTAGGGGGGAAAGTCGAAAAGTTATTTGCTGTGCCTTGCAAGACCGGCTGATTCCCCTAGCCTTAAAAAAGCTATCGGAAAAGTACCCGTTGGATCGGCGACCGTTTGAGGCTTTTCAGATCCCCAAATTCCTCAAGTTTGATAGACTTCGAGAAAAAACGCCCTCTAAATTCCCTATTTTAGGAACTTGGATGGCGAAGCGGGCTAGTGTGTCTACGGTGTCCTTCAAAATGGGAACTTTGATGAGGAAAGTGGCACAGCGCATGAACATTCGTGAACATTAATGTAAAGAAGGCGGCAATTGCTGATGCAGATGAAATTTGCCTGTTTTGATAACATTTAATAACCGATTCAATGCTCTTTAATGCTTTGCTAAATTGAAGCCCATGAGTAGCCGCACAAGGACAACAAGCCGTATGAGTAGCCGTCGTAAACCTACGCCCTGGATTCATCGCTGGTCGCGTCCGATCATTGGCGCAGTCGCAGGTCTAGGGATGCTCAACACTGGATACCTGACCGTGACGAAACTGTTTGGTGGAGATGCCGCTTGCCCCACCTCAGGGTGTCAGCAGGTGTTATCGAGTCAGTATGCTCAAGTATTTGGGCTGCCACTCTCTCTGTTTGGGTTCCTAGCCTATGCTGGCATCCTGGCTCTGGCACTAGCACCACTAGCAGTTAACCCCGACAAAAACAAACCCCTCCGCAACGAGCTAGAAAACTGGACGTGGCTGCTTCTGTTTCTAGGAGCAACCGCGATGCTGATTTTTAGCGGCTATTTGATGTTCATTATGGCAACCAAGTTTGTTGCCGTTTATGGAACAGGTGGTCTTTGCTTCTACTGCATTGCTTCTGCTCTATTTGCCTTAACAATTTTCATCCTCACCTTGATTGGTCGTGCTTGGGAAGACATTGGGCAACTTGTTTTCAGCGGCGTCATTGTGGCGATGATTACGTTAGTGGGTACAGGGGTGCTCTACAGTTGGAGCAATCCAAACTCAGTTGCAAATGCGCCTGAAAATACAGCAGGAGAAGTTGGCCCGGCTGTGACAACCGCTTCTGGCCCGTCGGAAATTGCGCTGGCGCAGCACTTGACTAGTATTGGAGCCAAAATGTACAGCGCTTTCTGGTGCCCGCACTGTCACGACCAGAAGCAGTTGTTTGGCGCAGAAGCCGCTGCCCAAATTCCCTACGTAGAATGTGACCCCACCGGACAAAATTCTCAGACAGCGTTGTGTAAGTCTAAAACACAGGTGAAAGGCTATCCAACCTGGGAAATTAATGGTCAGTTTTATTCGGGTACTCAAACCTTGCAGCAGCTAGCCGAATATTCTGGCTATCAAGGGCCGCGAGACTTTAAGGCTAGCTAGGTGCAAACCACTTTGGCGTCGATCGGAAAACCTACAGATCAGGCGAGGCGAAGCATTCGGGCAGAGATTTTCTGTTATTGGTAGGAATGATTTGCCCAATGCTTTGCCCTCACGGAGGTAGCTGATACGAGCGCCAAGACATCACAGTTGCCCCCGTTAGGATTAACGCAACAGCGGGTGTGACGCTGGGTATCCAACCGTTGTAAGCAATAAAAATGACAAGGGTAGTTCCGGCTAAGGTAGTTAGCACGACAACGGCTCCGAGACTCAGGAGAAGCGGGTGTCGAACAAACCAAACTAAACTGCCGCCCGCAATTGCCCAGCCGCCAATCCAAATTAATTCCATCCATTCTGGCAGTGCCCAAGTGAGGGTTCTTTGGTTGAGGGTGATGTTGAGCATTTGGCTCACCATTTGAGCATGGACAGTGACTCCTGCCATCAAATGTTCTCCTAGTGCTCCCCTGCTGAAAGGCGTGTAAAACAAGTCTTTGCCGCTAGGGGCAGTTGTGCCGATTAGCACGATTTTGTCTTTAACCCAAGCTGGATCAAGGTTTCCATTCAGCACTTCTACAAATGAAACAAGGCGGGCGGGTTGCTTTGCCGAGCGGTAATCTAGCAGAATTTGATAGCCTGCTGCGTCGATTTGTTGATAACCACCCGAATCAGGTTTGAGCGGTGGAAAAACAGCTTCGCCGATTTGCATTATGCCTGGATGGTTAGGGCTTTCTTGCAAGTTTTTTCCTTCTGCTTCCAGATATTGCAGAGCCAGCTTCAGCGAAAACGACGCAAAACTTTGTCCAGACGTGGTGGCATAGAGCAAATTGCGGCGCACGACTCCATCTGGATCAATGGGGAAATCATTAAAGCCAAGCTGTTCGGCGGGCACTCCTGCGGGCGGCGGAATATCGAAAGTGGATTGGCCATTTCCTAGTTTCATGATCGTGATCACTTCAGGAGACTGCAACTGCTCGATTAGGGCTGCGTGTCCCGGTGCTTGGGGAAGGTCTCGGTGCAGGTCGAGTCCAATAGCGCGAGGCTGATGTTCTTTTAATACGGCGATGACCTCAGCAACATCCCGATCGGATGGGGTGCCGCGCTGTAGCGTTTGCAAATCGGCTTCGGTGATTTCCACAATCAGCAACCGGGGATCGATGCCCGGATCAGGACGGAGCCGCATCATTTGGTCATATACGGCGAGTTCGGGAGCCTGTAGCCAGTTCAGTTGCCGCAAGCCAGTCAGCAGACCTGTAACGCTGAGTGCAGCAATGGCAATAATTTGTATGCCTTTACGAAGGTGGTTGTGCGACTTACCAGTAGAGCGCACGGGGGCATCAGCGATCGTTTCATCGCTAATTGCATGGTGCAGCAACGCCGATGGCATCACCAACGCTGAGGGGATCAACGTCGATTCCTGGGCTGGGTCAGAGAGGCGATCAATTGCTTGCAGCACTTCTTGGGCCGACTGATAGCGCTGACTGAAGTGATAGCGCACCATTTTTTTGAGGATATCGCGCAATCCTGGGCTAATCGCGGCCTGCGTTTGCCAAATCAGTTCGCCGGATTCTGGCTCCACCAAAAGCTGGGTGGGTTGAACTTGCGTGATGCCCTGAATGATGGTGACACCAAGGGCATAGAGGTCGCTGTTATAGCGGGGCTGACCAGCCAATTGTTCGCTGGGTGTATAGCCTTGAGTGCCGATGCCAACTGTAAATTTCTGCTCGGTTTCGCTAAGTAACTGCGTCCGAATTTCTTTAACTGCCCCAAAATCGATCAGCACAATCTTGCCGTCTGACTGACGCTGGATCAAGTTGCTGGGTTTAATGTCGCGGTGGATGACCTGCTGGGAATGAACGAAGCTCAGCACTTCCAGCACTTCTCGCAGCAAGTTGATTGCCTCTGCGGTGGACAGGCGTTTCTGCAAAAAAACTTCATTGAGCGATTGTCCGTCGATAAACTCCTGAACAAGGTAGAATTCGCCATCCTCCTCAAAAAAATCCAGAAAAGTAGGAATTTGCGGATGTTGTCCCAGTCTTTCTAGAGTTTTGACTTCTGTATCGAAGAGGCGGCGGGCAATTTCAAGAAATGGCGCTTCAGTTTTGGCAGGCTTAAACTGCTTCACCACACATTTGGGACGCTCGGCATGGTCAGCATCTTCTGCGAGGTAGGTTTGGCCAAACCCACCGATGCCTAACACTGAGATGAGTTTGTAGCGCTTTCTCAGCAATGACTCCAGCATGAGCCTCCTCTCGTTAATCATTGATTTTGGCACAGCGGACGCAGCAATGTGGGAACGTCTGCTGGGCAGATCGGCACTCCTTACGAGCAGTGTTGGGAATAGGAATTAAATCAGTTTGATCGTGGGTAGGGGCGGATATTTGCGGTCAAATCGGTTGCCGGATGCCGATTGATCTGCTCAACTCGCCCGTCCAGTTTACGGATTGATTCAATCCACGATTCTTAGTGATCAGGTTTTGCGATCAGTTTTGCGAAGGTGAAATTAGTTCTGGGTCAGGCAAGGGTTGATCAGGCTCAAACTGTTCCTGTTGCCAAAAGGCGGCTTTAATCAACAAAAATAGCAAAATGAGCAACAGCAGCGGCAAAAAATCTTTACTGAGCAGCATCGGCTGGCTAGAAGGAGACGGTTGGGCAGCGTCTTTTGATTGTTTGTCTGGAGCAGACGAGGTTGATGCATCTTTGGCTGGATTTGCTTGAGTTGGATTTGCTTTAGCTGGGGTAGCCGCTGGCTCAAACGGTAGCTTGACGGCTGGCGAGGGAGAAGACTGGGAATTACTCTGAACAATTCCCTGACCCAGAGACGCAGCGAGAGCAGTTTGGGTTAGTTTCAGATCTTTTTCTAAGAAAACGACTTTGACTGCATCAGTGCGAATATTTTCTGCAATCCGTTGAGCTTCCTGATATTTGGCTTCTGTGGCAGGCGCTAGACCGACAATCAGTAGATTAGGCTTTTTCAACAGCTTTTGGTAGGCGGCTCCTTGCCCGTAAGCTTGATAGAGTGCGCCTCGATTTAGATACTTTTTGACTTCAATCACCGTATCCGATGTGACGAGATCGGCGCGGATGCCGTTACCGCAAACGACTTCTCGCTCTACTGAAACGCCTTGTTGCTTCAGCCAAGCTTCGATTTGGGTACGAATATCCTCTTCTCGATCAATCACGTTCTCGATCAATCACGGTGAGTTTGTATCTTCCAAGTCAGTGTAGCGTAGAGATTACAGCCTGATAGATTACAGCCTGAGCAGGCTGAGGTCAATTTGGCTTTTTCCTGATCCCTCGACTGCGTTGCCGTAAAAGATCAAACTGACACCCGACGCTACGGTTAATTCCGCTTCATTCACCTATTGGCTTTGGGTTCACTGAGGGTGTTTTATCTATTGCACTTTCCCTGCCCCTAACTTAGATAGTTCAAAAGCGATGAAATCTATTGCGTTAATATCGATTGGATTACTCGGTTCAGCCGTCACTACAGCAGGTGTAACGGGCTATTTGGCATGGAAGAGTTTGTCTGGAGCGGAGATTGAATCAGGGCAACCCAGGGCATCCGTTACGGCATCCGTTACGAAATCTGCCCCGCCCCAGACGCAGCCCGTTCAATCCCCACAGGCGGCTTCTACTCAAGCGGTTTTTACGCCAACCCACTCAACCTCTCAGCCCGCCTTCAGTCAGGCAGAAAACGATTTTTTGTATGACCTGACGCAGGCATTGCAGCCCATCGAGCATGATCGCCTCAGTGATGCGGAACGGCTAGCCATTGCGCGTCAAATTGCAGAGTGGTTGCAGTCTGAAGCCGACTATTGGAGCGTTCAAGCTCGCTTTGATGCGCTTTACCAAGGTGAGATTGCCGGCGACTATGCCTTCAACCGCGAGGTCTACATCAAATTTGCCGGCGAGCGACTCGCCCCTAATGATTGGAGCGCTCTAGCAGTTCTGAACAACAGTAAGCCTGCTCCGCTGCCCAATTCACCAGCAGAAGACTTTATAGCCGCTCCAGATCTGTACGATCCATCCTACGAAGAACCATACGAGCCGCCATACGAGCCGCCATACGAGCCGCCATACGAGCCGCCATACGAAGAACCTCCGATCGGCATCCCGGCTCCCTATCCTGTACCACCGCCTTACGCTCAGCCGCCTTATCCGTATCCTCCCAATCCGTCATCCTCCCATCGCTCGCCCGCCCTATCCTCCGCATCCAGACTGGAATTCGGACGCTTATCCTGCCCCAATGCCGCCAATGCCGCCAATGCCGCCCCATTCTCGCCCGCCCCATTCTCAACCGATGCCGCCAGCCGATGTTCCCGACTGGTATCAAGACCCGAATTCGCCAGCGCCGCCAAACCCCAATCCTGCTCCAGAGTTGCCGCCAGATTCAGACATTACAGAAGTTTCAGCGCCGGCAATCCAGCCGCTGGAGTGAGCCGTAAAACTAAAAGTTAATTAAAACTAGGCTTTCCTGCTGAGGTTCGATAAGCTGGACGCATACCCTAAACCCCAATATTTCAATTGTGATATTTGATCAGTCTGCTTTGGTAAACTACCTGCAAATGGCAGGCTTTGTGGCAATTGGTCTGTTTGTCCTCGCCCATGTAGCGGCAACCGCAATTGGACTACCGGGGACGGTTTTGGTGATTGCTGGAGGAGCCGCCTTTGGCGTCATTTGGGGCACGCTTTGGTCAACAATTGGGGCGACGTTGGGGGCAATTGCCGCTTTTTATGTGGCTCGTTGCCTAATGCGAGATTGGGTGGAACGGCGGTTTGGGCATCACAGAGCCTTGCAGCGACTCAATCAGATGGTGCAATGTCACAATTTAAGCTGCGTGTTGGCAGTTCGGTTCGCGCCGATTTCCCCCTTCAATGTGGTCAATTTTTGGTTTGGACTCACCCCAATTTCGCTGAAGCCTTATGCTATTGGCACTTTTTTAGGCATCATCCCCGGAACGGCAGCCTACACTTGGCTCGGAGCTTCTGGCATGAAAGTGTTTCACGGAGAAGGCTGGCGAGAGTTGGCAGGCGCACTGTTGGTTCTAGCGCTGTTGTCAAGTTTACCGATTTGGCTGCGGCGATCGAAGCGCTGAAGTTCTCATACCGATTTAAACAGAGGACGCGGCAGTTTGCAGACTGAAACCATGGCTGCGCGAAGCTCCCCAATCCAAAAGTTGCTAGCGCAACGCTGCGCGAACGCCAATCCAAAATCCAAAATGGTATCAAGGTCTCAACCGAACTAATTGATCGCGGTTCCCAGACTTGACGGGAATCCCCACCCTGTCCATTATGGGTAGCAAGATACAATGAAGGCAGCCACTCTGCCGTATTACATAAGATCAGAAAGATCAGACGCAATGTGCAACTTCTCCGAACCCCCTCACTCTAAATCCCTCTCCTGGAGCGAGTGGGGAATCTTGAACGAGGGTTGCTCCTCTTCGCCCCGCGTGGGAGAAGGGCTGGGGAATGAGAGGAATTGAAAGTTTCACGTTGCGTAATCAATTTGAGTCACAATTCACTCAGTCACGGCTGAATGATAGGTTACGCCTGAGTGACAGGTTACGCCTAACTGACAGGTTACGCCTAACTGACAAGTAGCAGTACACCAGCGAGGAGATCCGCAACGAATGGGAAAAGTAGTTGGCATTGACCTTGGAACAACCAATTCCGTGGTTGCCGTGATGGAAGGCGGCAAACCGATTGTCATTGCTAATGCTGAGGGTATGCGGACGACCCCCTCTGTGGTGGCATTTACCAAGGATGGCGAACGGCTAGTGGGGCAGATGGCGCGGCGGCAGTCGGTGCTCAATCCTCAAAATACCTTCTATGGCATTAAGCGCTTTATGGGGCGCAAGTACAGCGAGCTAAGCAGCGAATCGAAGCGGGTTCCCTACACAATTCGCCGTGACGAAACCAATGGCGGCATTCAGATCAAATGCCCACGCTTGCAAAAAGACTTTGCCCCCGAAGAAATTTCGGCAATGGTGCTGAAAAAATTGACCGAAGAAGCCGCTCGCTATCTTGGTGAACCGATCACGGCTGCGGTGATCACGGTTCCCGCTTATTTTAATGACGCCCAGCGCCAATCCACCCGCGACGCCGGACGAATCGCCGGACTCGATGTGCTCCGCATCTTAAACGAACCTACTGCCGCATCCTTGGCTTATGGACTGGAGCGGCGCGATAACCAGACCATTTTGGTGTTTGACTTGGGCGGCGGCACGTTTGATGTCTCAATTTTGGACATCGGCGATGGTGTGTTTGAAGTAAAAGCCACCAGCGGCGACACTCAGTTGGGCGGCAATGATTTCGACAAACGAATCGTAGACTGGCTGGCTGACCAGTTTCAGGAAAAAGAAGGTGTCGATTTGCGGCGCGATCGGCAAGCTTTACAACGACTCATGGAAGCCGCCGAGAAAGCCAAAATTGAGCTTTCGGGTGTGACTTCGACGGAAGTAAATTTGCCTTTCATTGCCGCCAGTGCAGAAGGGCCGCTGCACCTGGAAACCCGCCTCACCCGCGATCAGTTTGAAGAACTTTGCGTGGATTTGATCAACCGAATGCGGCAACCCGTGAAGCAGGCTTTGGGCGATGCGGGGCTGAATCCGAATCGGATTGACGAAGTGGTGCTGGTGGGGGGCGCGAGTCGGATGCCGATGGTGAGGCAGTTGGTGCGCGCTCTGATTGACCGGGAGCCGAACGAAAATGTCAATCCTGACGAGGTGGTGGCGATTGGTGCAGCGATTCAGGCAGGCATTCTGACTCAGGAAGTGCAGGACATTCTGCTGCTGGACGTGACGCCGCTTTCGGTCGGGCTGGAGACGATTGGCGGTGTAATGAAAAAGCTGATTCCGCGCAACACTACGATTCCAGTCCGGCGATCGGATGTGTTTTCAACCTCCGAAAATAACCAAACGATGGTGGAAGTGCATGTGGTGCAGGGCGAGCGCGAAATGGCGTCTGATAACAAGTCGCTGGGCCGCTTTAAGCTGATGGGAATTCCGCCTGCGCCCAGAGGGATTCCGCAAATCACGGTTTCGTTTGACATCGACGCGAACGGCATTCTGCAAGTCACCGCATTAGATCGCACCACCGGCCGCGAGCAGGGCATTACGATTCAAGGCGCATCCAACCTCAGCGATGCCGAAATTGATCAAATGATCGAAGAAGCCGAACGGTTTGCTGACGAAGATCGCCAAAAGCGCGACCGGATCGAAAAACGCACCAAAGCCGAAGCCCTCACCTTCGAGGCAGAACGGCAGCTACGCGAAGTGGCACTCGATTTTGGAATGCAGTTTGCGAGTTCCTACCGCCGCCGGATCGAAAATCTGGTGCAGGAATTGCGCGACGCCCTGAAGCAAAACAACGATCGCCGCATTGACACGGCTCAGGCAGATTTGCGCGATGCTCTCTATGAACTCCAGCGCGAGGTTTACCAAATCACCAAAGAAGACGAAGACGACACCGACTTTTTTGGTTCCATCCGGCGTACTCTCTCCAACTTGGGCGAAGAATTCTTCGGGGATGACGATGACTTCTACGACGATCGGCGCGACTCCTACAGCCGGGATACTTTCGGTAGCCGTGATTCCTATGGGCGCGACTCCTACAGCCGCGACAGCTACAATCGAGACGCCTATGGGCGTGATACCTATGGGCGCGGCAGCTACGGCAATGATTATGGGCGCAATTCCTACCCAGATTATGACCAGAACGACGACCGGGGCTATAGGCGAGACGATCGTGAGAATCGTGAGAATCGTGACAGCTATGATCGCAATGATTGGGATACCTACGGTTCAGGAGGTTCTACAGCCGACCGCTCCCGTCGTGACGAGTATGCGAGCCGTGATGCCTCTTACCGGGAAGAATATCCCAACAGCCGAGAGGTTCCCCGCTCTGACTCAAATGGTGCAAGTGATCGCCTAAGCCGCGATGAGCGTAAGACTCGCAATAGCAGCCGGGATGCTTACCCCCGCTCTGAGCGGGAGCCTGAAATCCGAGATGCCTACCCTCGTGATGCTGAGCCTCGTGATCCTGAAGATGTCCCTAGCCCTCGCCGTCGTAATCCAAGACAGGAGTTTTTATCTCGACAAAATCGGGATATTGAGTCCCCAGAGCGCAATTCGCCAGACCCTGATCCCTATTCCCGCGATCGTCCACCTGCTGAGAACCGCGATCCCTATTCCCGCGACACCCGCGACCGCCGTTCGGCTCCTCCCCGCGATCGCTACAGTCTCCCTGACGATGAGTGGGGCGACGAGGATGAATGGTTGTGAAGTGGGCCCGCTCTTAAGCGGCGTTTTCTAAAACCTTAAACTCAGTGTCTTTATTCCATCCTTGACTTCTTGCTCTTGTCTCCATGCAAAACTTTCGGAATTACTACGCAATTTTAGGAGTATCTAGAGACGCGACGATCGCTGAAATCAAGCAGACCTTTCGGAAGCTAGCGCGTCAATATCATCCGGATGTGAATCCGGGCAACAAAGAAGCAGAGGAAAAATTTAAGGACATCGGCGAAGCTTACGAAGTTCTGTCGGATGAGAGTAAGCGGGCCCAATATGATCAGTACAGCCGCTTTTGGAAGCAAACCGGATTCCAGAATGCCTCCAATTGGGCGAAAAACTGGGGCAATCGCTCGACCGAACGCGCCGACGAAAATATGGACTTCGGGCAGTTCCGCGACTTCAACTCGTTTGTCGATCAGCTATTGAACCGACGCGAACAGGAAGCGGCAGGCAGTTCTCGTGATGCAGTCCGTGACCCTTACCGTCCGGGAACCACCAAAACGGCTTACACTGTGCCTCGCAATAGCGCCAGCCCGCGCAACGCAGAAGCCAATCTCACGGTTCCCCTAGAACGAGCCTACACGGGTGGACGGGAACGCATTCGTCTCGAAGACGGCCGCACGATTGAGGTCAACATGCCGCCCGGAATGGTGACAGGGCAAAGAATCCGGCTGCGCGGGCAGGGCGTTTCGGGTGGCGATCTGCTGCTCAATATTGAAGTGCCGCCGCATCCGTTCTTCCAAATCGACGGAGCCGATATTTTCTGCCAGTTGCCAATTACGCCCGTAGAAGCGGTGCTGGGCGGCCCAATCGAAGTGCCGACTCTAGATGGACTGGTGAAAATGATGATTCCGCCGGGGGTGCGCTCTGGTCAAAAGCTGCGGCTTGGTGGCAAAGGCTACCCGATCGAGGATGAGCGCGGCGACCAGATTGTCGAAATCCAAATTATTAGCCCACGCGATATTACAACCCAAGAACGCGAACTTTACGAAAAGCTGCGCCAACTCGAAGACTTCGACCCGCGAGCCAACTTGCCAGTGTAATGATGCTTCAGTCAGGCTGAATCAAACTTGGCTTCAGTTCCATGATCTAACCATCAGTCAGCATGGTACTATCTCTGGTGATGTTCTGAGACCGAAGTTCAACCTTCCGGCAGCAGTTGTATATGATCACTCGGCAAGCCAGAGTTCATGAAGATGATGATTTAATCATTGCTATTGAAAACTCATGGTCAACAGATCACGGACTCGGAATTGCAGGATGGGTTCTGAGTAAGGGCGCTGCGTTAGAAAAAATGGAGATTTGCGTTGATGATACTCGTGTGACAGCATCTTGGCATCCACGTCCCGATATCACTGCTGAGCATCCAAATTACTGTAATGAAGCCTACGGTTTTGCAGTTCAAATTCCTCGTCTTGTCAAACATCAAGCAGGATTTAACATTGCAACAAAAGAACGCCAATTACTCAAAACTGTTTCTTTTGATGGCTCAAGTCCTATTCCACCACAAGGATTTGCTGAAGGCGGCAATTTATTTAATGAATTTATTCAAATTGTTAATGATAACCAGCTTAGGGTTTTAGAGATTGGTTCGCGGATCGTCTCTCCTGGAAGTACAAGTAAGCGATTACTCTTTCCAAATGCTGCTTCCTATACTGGCTTCGATTACTATCCAGACGATAATACAGATGTGGTTGGGGATGCCCACAAACTTTCAAGTTATTTTGGCGATCAACGGTTTGATGCTATTTTTTCAATCTCGGTTTTTGAACATTTAGCAATGCCTTGGATCGTTGCAAAGGAAATCAATCAGCTTCTAGAAGTTGGTGGCATCACGCTACATGCAACTCATAATGCTTGGCCAATTCATGAAGTTCCTTGGGACTTTTGGCGTTTCTCAGACGAAGCCTTAAAAGTATTATTTTCTCCTGCTCTAGGGTTTGAAGTGATAGCAGCGGGCTATTTTGACCCTGCCCGGATTTATCTCGATTCGCTACATGCTGGATTTGAATTGTTGCCAACAGTGCCCGCTTTTGGAGGCGTTGCTGTCCTTGCTAAGAAAGTTGCTGATGTTGTTCCTGGTAGATTTAATTGGAATGCAACAGTTGAAGAAATTTTGGGGTCAAGCACCCACTATCCTGCACCAGCCCAAATGCAGTTGGGAAAGCCCAAGGAAAGGATTTCCAATCCTTCTTTATCTCGTCAGTCTATAGCGGCTCAACCACCAGCCTCACAGGAGAAAGTGAAGCAGCTTCGCAAGAAAGTGAATCGCTTAAAGTCAAGGCTGGAAAATTCCGATAGTGAGATAGCAGCCTTAAAAGAAAAAATTGCTGCGATGGAGAGCAGTAAGTTTTGGAAGTTGCGAACCCGATGGATGCAGTTGAAGCAAATCTTAAACCCAGATTCTCAGGATGCGAACACAATGAATGCGGTTGAAAGGGGAACTGAATGCAAGTAACGATACGCGATGTGCGACTAAGTTTTCATCAGGGAAGTCCTACCCGATCATGCTAGAAGTACAACCTAACTACACCGTTTGTCGCTGGCTCAATTGTCCCAGCCCTGACCTCTTGGGGTTCGAGCAGCTTGTCGCAGGCTGGTTATAGTTGCACATCGCGTTACAAACAGCAAAAAGCTCGGATAGTTTGCCAAATATCGGACTGGACACCGATAAGGGCATGATCGCTGTTTAGCTCGATTAGGTCAATCCAGTTTCGGTTAGCAGCATAGTCGCGGCTGGCTTGAATCGGGATCACGTCGTCGTAGAGTCCGTGCAAAATGAGAGTGGGTACGGGGCGTTTCAGATCGGCTTCGTTGTACTGAGCCATATCTGTAATCAATTGATAGCCGAGCGGCAGCATTTGGTTCGCGCCGTAATGGTAAACCGGCATCGAGCCTTCAGTTTGCCAGCGCTGCATCTGCTCTGTGCCGATTCGGGGCTGCCAGTGGCTCAAAAACTGAAAAGCAGGAGCCAACAGCACCAGCCGCTCAACTTGCGGAGACCGTTCGCCTAACCAAGCAGCCGTTAGCCCCCCGAAACTGGAGCCAATAACCGTAACAGGTGATTTGGGCAGCAGTTGCTCAACTTGCTGAAGCTGGCGGCTTAATGTCAGATGGTAGAAGTCGTTTTGATTCAGATCGGGAATCTGTAACGGCAAACCAAGTGACCGAAAGCACGCACTAAAGTACTGCGCTTTGGCAGATTGGGGGCTGGAAGCAAATCCGTGTAGATAGAACGTATTCATGCAGCTAGCATACCGAATTCTGGACTTTTGTTAGGGTAAAAGAACGGGTCAATTCATTCAGCAACCCTTTAGAGACTGTTTGTAAATGAATTTGAAGAGGCTGAAACAGGCTTCAAGACTTGATCCTTCCTAACCCTCCTTAGAAAGGAGGGAACCGAGCCAAAAGTCTGAAGTCCCCCTTTTGAAGGGGGGATTTAGGGGGATCTAAATCTTTGTTTACAAACAGTTTCTTATCAGCAACC
>JAAUQT010000072.1 GCA_012033495.1 Cyanobacteria bacterium RM1_2_2
TCGGAATTGTGGATCGCCTGCCGTTTTGGTTAAAGCAATGGGAAATGGAGCGGAGGACTTTTTTCTCTCCCTCCTGCCACTTTGCCTTCGGGTTTCGCTGCGCTCAACCCACTGTTTGACTGCGCTCAACCTGCCGTCTGACTGCGCTCAACCCACTGAATGCTGAAGGTTGGCGCGTTGAGCGGAGCCGAAACGCATCTGACCGTTCATTTTGTCCATTGACTCATCACTTGTGGTCTGTCAAATTTTGCTAGCGGATTAGCTGCCCAAAGCTACACAGAAACCCGATGTTTTGCTAAGCCCGATGTTTTGCTAAGACAGACAAAATTTCGTTGGCAACGGCTTCTGGTTGTTCCACCATTGAGAGGTGTCCACAGTTAGGAATTTCGCTGACGTTGTTGCCGCAATACTCGAAAGAGGGATGGAAGCTGGCAAGATGGTGAACATACTTCGGCTCCATCATCATATCGTTTTCCCCAGCAATGAAATGAACGGGTTGCTGTAAGCGTGCCACCACCTGCGGCAACTGATGGACTTCTGCTTCAGTGGTGGAATCGAGCAGAGCGCCCAAAGCCGCTTCTTGTTGAGCCGCAACCAGATCCATCAAACGCTGTTTTCCCCAAACGGCATCTAGCGGACGAGCCACGCTCATGCGGCTAAGGGGCAGATCGAGCAAGGGTAAGTAAGTCAACCAGCGCGGGCGGAACTTGACAAGGAACCGTCCGGCAGTGCGGAAGCGTTCAAACTCTTCTTTGAGATAGATGCCGCCGCCCGAATTCACGCAGATAACGCCCTCAACTGTTTGCGGTGATTGGTCAGCCGCCCAGAGTGCAATACTACCTCCTAAAGAATGCCCAATCAGCCAAGCTTGACGAATCCCAAGCTGTTGCAGCAGTAAGCTCAAGTCTTTGGCGTAGGCAGCAGGTGTGTAGAGGGCAGTTGGGGGAGCCACGAGAGAGGTTGGCATCTCCAATTTAAATTGGCGGCAGTTTTAGCAGGTGTGACTCCGACAATTGTTTTCTCGGCAACGGTTTCTGCAACGGCAGTTGGCATTGGCGAAACAGCCGGAGCGCCGACCTCAAGAGCGGCTGAACTTGTGGAGACAGGCGGCTGAGAACGACCAAAACCGCGCAGATCGTAGGTGAGGCATTGATAAGTTGATGATAAGTGCTCAATCACTGGCTGCCAGTAGGCGTGGCTCAGCAACCAACCGTGCACAAAGACTAAAACAATAGGAGAATCAGTAGGAGCGGAAAGCTCGTATGCGTGGGGAAATCCCTGAATCTCAATCGTTTTGACCATACAGATAGAGTGTCCTGTTGTCTCAATCCTTGTTGGAACAGCAGCGTTGGAACAGCAGCTAAATATAGCCGTGAGCGATCGGCAGCGGTATGTACCTCTTCTTCCATAATAAGTTCCTACGGTCGTTGTTTCCAAGTAGTTTCTTGGGTCAGGCTAATTTTTTGACGCCATCCGTAGGATAGATCGCTACTAAAAATCTGGATAAAAATCTGTCTGAGCGTGGGATTTAGGGCATCACTCAAGTCAAGGAGGATACAGAACACAGCGCGTTTAGCCGTCTGGCAATTTGGGTCGGAGGCAGTACCCAGTCTGCGGTGGTTTGGTTGAGAGCCGCTGTTGGCATCACCGCGCTTGTCGCCGTTGTGGGTTCCTGGACAATGATTGTGCCGCCCTGTGCTTTAATGGCGGACGCTCCGAGTGCTCCATCTTGGTTTGCGCCAGTCAAAATGACCCCAATGGTTTGCTCTGCGTAGGACTCTGCCGCCGACTCAAATAAAACATCAATGGAAGGGCGAGCATAAGACACAGGTTCATCAACGGAAAGCACGAAGTGGTCAGGTTCTACTAACAAGTGATAGTCAGCGGGAGCAAGGTAAACATAGCCAGGCAGAATTGCGTCTTTGTCTTCCACTTCTCGAATCGGTAAGGGAGAGTGAAGCTGCAAAGCTTTTGTCATACCAGTTTTAGATTCTTTGTGACGATGCTGGACAATGGCAATTGGGGCAGAGAACGTAGTTGCCAACCCTTGTAGAATAGTTCTCAAGGTAGTCAAACCGCCCAACGAAGCGCCTATCACCACCAGTCGCTGCATTAGCTTAATCTCCGGTAGATTTTTTCTGTTTTTTCAACTGCTTCATAATCATTTTCATAAGGACTGAAGCGTATTGATTCCTGTCGCCCTAAACATAAAATTCCCAACTTACAAAGGCTTTCATGAAAGAGTTGATGCACTCTTTTCTGTAAGGTTTGATCGAAATAAATCAGCACATTACGGCACAAAATGACGTGAAATTCATTGAAAGAATGATCGGTGGCTAAATTATGCTGAGAAAATACAATATTGTCTCTCAATGAAGCTCGAAAAATAGCATTGTCATAAGCAGCCGTATAGTATTCAGAAAACGAATGTTTGCCACCTGCTTGTAAATAAAGCTGCGTATATTGCTGCATTAAGCTAATGGGATAAATGCCGCTTTTTGCTTGTTTAATGACTTGTTCATTTGCATCAGTTGCATAGATGCGGCAGCGCTTGTATAGGCCTTCTTCCTGCAACACAATTGCCATAGAGTAGACTTCTTGCCCTTGCGAACAGCCTGCGTGCCAAATCCGAATGTAGGGATAGGTGCGCAGCAGAGGAACAACTTGGTTACGAAATGCTATAAAAAAGGCTGGATCTCGAAACATCGATGTGACATTAACAGTAATTGCAAGCAAAAAGCGCTGTAAGCTTTCAGGCTCATGCAGAACTTGGTCTTGCAATGCCGAAACTGTGTCAAGATTTTCTACTTCTAAAATCCTCCGAATTCTCCGCTTAAGCGAAGACATTGCATAGTTGCGAAAATCGTAACCATAATATTGGTAGATTCCCTCTAAGAGTAATTGAATTTCGATATCCTCCAATTTCAATTTAGAAGAATGCGGATCGATCATGATAGTTAGTTAAAACCATTCATTAAAATGAACGCCAACCTTGACAGATTTAGCCCGATACGCTGAGCAATACCCATGTTTTATCATGCGCTCAGTGAGGCTTATTTGCACTTTTTAGCATAAACTGAAATTTTAGCCGTTTGCACCTACCATAAAGATGAAAAATGAATTAGATAAAGATATAAGTCTTGAATAGGACTTCTAGTTCCTTCGTTAGTTTAAAGCAGAGTTCGTTCTCTCTTGGGCATAGTTTCTGAGAGATGTAATCTGCCTTTCGATATATTTAGGATAATTGGGTCATCCTATCAAAGATGGGTCTGGGTTACATGACTCGATATAAAATTTCAAAAGGCTTTTAGAATAACTAATCAAGGATCAGTGAGGACGAGCAATTTTGCTTTTGTCTCGCTGAGAAATGAAGTTAAATGGTCTGCTGTCAGGGCAAACGGCAGAAGCAAAAGAGCAGGGGATAAAAGTAGCTCCTCGTTGTGCTTCCTATCTCCTGTCTTCTACCGCCTTCTGCTTCCTGCCTCCTGCCTCCTACTCGTTCATATTGTTCATGAAGCACTGTTGCCATCAAGCATGTTAAATCGTCTCAAAATTGGAACCAAGATCGCTGCCAGCTTTGTGTTTGGGCTAGGGCTTTTTACCGCTATTGCTACTGTTTCCTACCGAGGAATCAATCAATTGATCGAAAATGCTCAAATGGAAGCGCACACTTACCAAGTTTTAGGCGAATTAGATAACTTGAATGCTCAACTTCGGAGAGCACAGTCAGAGCAGCGGGCATACCTAATTACAGGCGAACAGGAAGTGTTGCAACCCTATCAAGATGCGGTTGCCAATTTAGATAGCAGCCTTCAAAAAGTGCAACAACTTACCGCAGATAATCCTGATCGGCAGCAGCGAATTGAAGCACTTATCTCGCTAGTTGATGCTCGAACCGAAGTTATAAACAATCGCATCAATATCCGACGAGAGCAAGGATTTGCAGCGGCTCAGCAAGCATTTCGGACAGATGACGGTAGAGAACTGAATGAACAGATTGACCAAATTATTGCTGAGCTTAAGCAGAGAGAGGAAAGTTTACTAGAGGAGCGATCTAAAGCGGCTAGACTGGCAGTTGCAAGGGCGGCGAATATCATTGCTTATAGTGTGCCACTTTATATATTGTCTTTCAGCACAATTGGGTTCCTGTTATCTCGTGGCATTTCGAGACCGTTGCGGAAAATTGCTGGCATTGCCGAGCAGGTCGGATCAGGCGATCTATCTGCAAACATGCCTGTAATGGAACGTCAAGATGAAATTGGCACACTCAACAATGCTTTCAGAGACATGATTGTGAGTTTGAGAGCAATCACCCGCAGTAATGACGAGCAAACTTGGCTGAAATCTAACCTGACGGATTTAACTCAAATGCTGCAAGGTCAGCGCAATTTGACAACAGTTGCTCAACTGATTTTGTCTAAACTCGCGCCGCTTGTCCAAGCTCAGCAAGCTGTTTTCTATGTGCTGGATGCAGAGACCGAGCCGCCTGTATTAAAACTGCTGAGCAGCTATGCCTATCAGGAGCGCAAGCACCTTAGCAATCAGTTCTGTTTGGGTGAGGGACTGGTTGGGCAATGTGCGTTAGAAAAACAGCAAATTGTGCTGACGGAGGTTCCAACGGACTACATCCGGATTCGTTCTGGACTGGGTGAAGCAACGCCGCTCAATATAGTCGTACTGCCTGTGCTGTATGAAGATCAGGTGACGGCAGTTTTAGAGTTTGCTTCTTTACAGCAGTTTAGCCAAATGCATCTAACCTTGCTTAATCAAGTTGCTCAAAACATAGGTGTTGTGCTAAGCTCAATTGCTTCTAATACATTGACAGCCCAACTGTTAGAACAATCTCAATTGCTAACTGCAACGCTGCAAGAACGCCAAGCTGAATTAGAGGAAAGTAATCAACGGCTAGAAGAACAAGCCGAAGAGTTGAAAAAATCTGAAATCTTACTGAAAGAACAGCAAGAAGAGTTACAGCAAACGAACGAGGAATTACAACAGCTTAATGAAGAACTCGAAGAAAAAGCTGAACTTCTCGCCGTTCAAAAGCGGGAGGTTGAACAAAAGAATCAAGCCATTGAAGCGGCAAGACAACAACTTGCTGAAAAGGCAGAACAGCTAGAACTAAGCTCTAGATATAAGTCAGAGTTTCTAGCGAATATGTCGCATGAACTCCGAACACCACTCAATAGCCTACTCATATTGGCACGTTTGTTAGCTGATAACGGTGACAATAATTTAACAGAAAAGCAAGTCGAATATAGCCGCACAATTTATTCGGCAGGTAACGATCTGCTGGAATTGATCAATGACATTTTGGATTTGGCTAAAATTGAATCTGGAATGATGCTGCTCAACCTTGAGTCAATTCTGTTTGCTGACTTAAAAACTTATCTAGAGCGTACTTTTGGTCAAGTTGCAGACAATAAAGCATTAGAGTTTCGGGTAGAACTCGCTGAATCCTTGCCGCCTGCTATTGTGAGTGATCCAAAACGCTTGCAGCAAATTTTAAAGAATCTACTCGCTAATGCCTTTAAGTTTACTGAACAAGGCAGCGTTACCTTACGCATCTCAACCGTTGATAAAGTGAGCAATTTAGAAGCTGATCTATCTCCGGTGATCGCCTTTGCAGTTCAAGATACAGGAATCGGAATTGCACCTGAAAAGCAGAAAGTTATTTTTGAAGCGTTTCAGCAAGCGGACGGTACAACAAGCCGCAAATATGGCGGAACTGGGTTGGGGTTGTCGATTAGCCGTGAACTTGCGCATCTGTTAGGCGGGCGAATTGAACTGAACAGCCAACTTGGGCGAGGCAGTACGTTCACGCTTTACTTGCTGAATGCCACTCAATCGGGGGTTTCCCAAGACGGTCAAGGTAAGGGCAGCCAAGATAGTCGTCAGAATTTCAACCAGAACTTTAGCCGAGACGATCAGGAAAGCGTCCCGCAGCCCCCTCCTACTCCTGCTGATATGGAGGAACTGCTGCCCTCCACTCTGCCGCGTTCGTCTGCTCCACTGCTTTTGCCAGATGATCGAAATGGGGTTCAGTCCGACGATCGAGTGCTGCTGATCATTGAAGATGATTTGAACTTCGCCAAAATTCTGTTAGATATGGCTCGCAAGCAGGGCTTTAAAGGCATTGTTTCGTTGCAGGGTGGGACTGGTTTGGCTCTTGCTCAAGAGTTTAAGCCAGATGCAGTGATGCTCGATCTGCGATTGCCCGATATGGATGGCTGGACAATTCTCGATCGGCTCAAGCACAATTCCAACACGCGCCACATTCCGGTTCACATTCTTTCTGTGGATGAAGAACAGCAGCGAGGATTGCAGTTAGGAGCAATCGCTTATTTGCAAAAGCCAGTTTCAGCGGAAGCAATTACTCAAGCTTTGACCAACATCAAGGGATTTGTTGAACGGCGAGTTAGGCAATTGTTAGTGATTGAAGATGACCCAGTTCAGGCAGATAGCATTATTGAATTGATTGGGAATGGTGATGTTAAAAGTACGGCTGTTCATACAGGAGCCGAAGCCCTGCATCTCTTGCGCTCTCAGGTATTTGACTGCATTGTGTTAGATCTCGGTTTGCCGGATATGAGCGGCTTTGAACTGTTGAATCAAATTAAACAGGAATCTGAATTAGCAAAACTTCCGATCATTGTCTACACAGGTAAAGAATTGAGCCGTGCAGAGGAAACTGAACTGCGAAGATTAGCTGAAACCATTATTGTAAAAGATGTGCAGTCGCCAGAGCGATTGTTGGATGAAACGGCTCTGTTCCTGCATCGAGTACAAGCTAATCTACCGCAACCAAAACGGCAAATTTTAGAGCAACTTCGTCAAGAAGATCCAGTGTTAGCGAATAAGAAAGTGCTGATCGTTGATGATGATGTGAGGAATATCTTTGCATTAACTAGCTTGTTGGAACGATATCAAATGCAGGTGATCTATGCAGAAAATGGTCGAGAAGGAATTGTTGAACTTGAGGCGAATCTCGATACAAACATTGTGTTGATGGATGTGATGATGCCAGAAATGGATGGTTATGAAACGACTCAAACCATTCGGCAACAGTCCCGCTTCCGCTCACTTCCGATCATTGCGCTCACTGCTAAAGCCATGCAAGACGACCGCGAAAAATGTTTGGCAGCAGGCGCTTCAGATTACATCACCAAACCTGTTGATACGGAACAACTGCTTTCCCTGCTGCGCGTATGGCTGTATGGACGGGAATAGTATCAGTACACCATTAGCGACTACTAGCTACCACAGCAGCCGACAACGCGATTTCTACCTTCTGCCTTTGCCTGCAAAAGATACTGATCGGCTCGTTCTAGAAGGCTGAGTCCTTTGGCATCGTCTTTTGGGGTGAGGGTGGCAGTGCCCGCACTAATTGTCACGGTTAAATCTAAATTTTCATCAATGGCAAAAGGTTGTTCGCTGACCAGTTGACATAAGCGATTGGCGATCGAGAAAGCTTCCTGATAGTCTGTGTTGCTCAAAACAATGACAAACTCTTCGCCTCCGTAGCGAAAAGGGGTGTCATAAATCCGCAAATTGTGACGCAAACGGGCTGCCAAGAATTTCAACACCTGATCACCTGTTAAATGTCCATAGGTGTCATTAATCGACTTGAAGAAATCTACGTCTAACATGATCAAGCTAATTGGAATATTGCGATTGCGAGCATTCTGAATCTGACGCGGTAGCTCCCACTCAAAAGCGCGACGATTATTGAGTGCTGTCAGTGGATCGGAAAGGGCAATCGCTGAGAGGACATCGTTCGTGCGCATCAGATCGCGGTACGTCTGGACTTGTCGCAGCCCGGTGCGAATTTGAACCTGAAGCAAACAGCTTTGCCAAGCACCGAGAGAGGCAGGTTCAGCCACATCTGTTGAAAAATCGCTGGAAAAAGCAAGTAAGCATCTGCGCCTGCGGTGAGGGCATCGACCTGTGCTTGCATCTGTACAACCATCTGGTTGCCTAGCTGATAGGTATTTGGGACGACTTGATCATTCACCAAAATGCAGTAAATCCACGCCAAGCGGCTTTGCGCCTTCACTTGACGGCATAGCTCTAACCCATTGGGCAGCGTCGATTGGATTAAGAGAACATCCGGTTGCTGTGCCAAAATGAGCGGCATTGCCTCGAATGGGTCAACCGCAATTTCCACTGTCAAGTTTGCTGTTTCTCGCACTAAATTAAGCAGCGAATGTCGGAAATTTTCGCCTCCGATCAGAAGAATTGAAGCATCCATCAATGTCTAGACAGCTACTTGCTGAGTAGTAGAGTCACATTCTGAGAGCCTAGGCTTAGGTAGAATATCATAAATACCTCAACATCCCAGATCTATCACTTCTTGACTCAAGCTCAAATCTTTTATTCAACAGGTTCAAACGCCTTTCATGCTCCTTCCTATCATGACGCTCTTGTAGCCCCAAGCATAGGGCCGCTTGGCTGACTATATCAGTTTCACTCATGGCATTGGCAATCATCAAGTTTTCCTCGCTGAACTGACGTGTACGCATGATGCAAACTGGAGCCATTTCATAGACTAAAATCGATCTAAATTTTGTCGAATCCGGCAACATGATTGAGAATAGAAATCACAACCTTCTGCTTCTCTCAGGCAAAAGGTAGCTCCTGATCTGTGTGACTAACCCTAAGCTTCCCATGTCCATTCCTCTAAGCGGCTCCCAAATTCGACAAGCGTTTCTCGACTTCTACGCGGCAAGAGGGCATCAAATCCTGCCGAGTGCCTCTCTGGTGCCAGAAGACCCCACTGTGCTGCTGACCATTGCAGGGATGCTTCCCTTCAAGCCGATTTTTCTGGGTCAGCGTCAGTCGGAGTTTCTGCGTGCCACAACTTCGCAAAAATGCATCCGCACGAACGACATTGAGAATGTGGGGCGAACAGCGCGGCATCACACTTTTTTTGAAATGCTGGGGAACTTCAGCTTCGGGGACTACTTTAAAGAAAAAGCAATTGCTTGGGCTTGGGAACTATCTACACAAGTTTTTCAGCTCCTTCCGGAAAGGTTGGTCGTGAGTGTGTTTGAAGATGACGACGAAGCCTTTGCAATTTGGCGCGATCAAATCGGGGTTCCGGCGCATCGAATCATTCGCATGGGCGCGGATGACAACTTCTGGGCTTCTGGCCCAACCGGCCCCTGCGGCCCCTGCTCTGAAATCTACTACGATTTCCACCCAGAACTCGGAGATAGCAAGATTGACTTAGAAGACGACTCTCGCTTTATCGAGTTTTATAACCTCGTCTTCATGCAATACAACCGCGACGCTGAGGGCAACCTGACGCCGCTGCAAGCCCAAAACATCGATACAGGCATGGGCTTAGAACGAATGGCGCAAATCCTGCAAAAAGTGCCCAACAACTATGAAACTGACCTGATTTTTCCGGTTATTGAGAAGGCGGCGCAGCGAGCAGGCATTTCCTACGCTGAAGCAGATGAGAAGACCAAAGTTTCGCTGAAGGTGATTGGTGATCACGTGCGGGCGGTGGTTCACATGATTGCCGATGAAATTCGCGCCTCGAATGTAGGACGCGGATATGTTTTGCGTCGCCTGATTCGTCGAGTCGTGCGCCACGGCCGATTGATTGGAATTGAGGGTGAATTTATCGTACAGGTGGCGGAAACTGCAATTTCCCTGTCAGAGGCGGTTTATCCACAGGTGCGCCAACGGGCGGATCAAATTAAGGCAGAACTAGAGCGCGAAGAGTATCGCTTTCAGAAAACGCTGGAGCGCGGGGTCAAGCTGCTGGAAAAAATTATTGAACGGGTGCAGCAAGAGGCGACGCCAAAAATTTCGGGACATGATGCCTTTGTCCTCTATGACACTTACGGCTTTCCGCTGGAGCTAACCCAAGAAATTGCTGAAGAGCAGGGTTTAGCTGTTGATACGGTCGGCTTTGAGGCAGAAATGGAGCAGCAGTTGAAGCGCTCTCAGGATGCTCACGAAACGATCGATCTCACCGTGCAAGGATCGCTGGATCAGTTGGCGGAACAGATTAGTGCCACTGAGTTCGTTGGCTATAGTCAGATCTCCAGTCAGGCAGAGGTGACGGTGCTGCTGCTGGAAGGCAAAACAGTCGAGTCTGCTGAACCGGGGCAAACGGTACAGGTGATTCTCGATCAAACGCCATTTTATGCAGAGTCGGGTGGGCAGATTGGCGATCGGGGCTATTTGTTGGGTGATAACCTGCTGATTCGAGTTGAAGATGTTCAGAAGGAATCGGGTTTCTTCGTCCATCATGGTCGGATCGAACGCGGCAGGTTGCAGGTTGGCGATGTGGTGACGGCTCAAATTGATCAAGCCTGCCGTCGGCGGGTGCAAGCCAACCACACGGCAACTCACTTGCTGCAAGCTGCCTTGAAAAAAATTGTTGATGAGTCGATTTCCCAGGCTGGTTCGCTGGTTTCGTTCGATCGCCTCCGGTTTGACTTCAACTGTCCTCGTTCGATTACGCCGGAAGAGTTGCGGCAGATCGAGGAACAGATCAACACCTGGATCGCCGAAGCTCACGTGGCGCAAATCAGCATCATGCCGCTGACAGAGGCCAAAGCGAAAGGGGCAATTGCCATGTTTGGCGAAAAGTATGCTGATGAAGTGCGGGTGCTCGATTTTGCGGGCGTCTCGATGGAGCTATGCGGCGGCACTCATGTGAGCAATACGGCCGAAATTGGCGTGTTCAAGCTGGTTTCAGAGTCGGGGGTTGCGGCGGGCGTTCGACGGATCGAGGCTGTGGCTGGCCCGGCTGTGCTCGATTATCTCAACGTGCGTGACCAAGTGGTGCGCGACCTCAGCGAGCGGTTTAAAGTCAAGCCGGAAGAACTGCCCGATCGGGTGACGGCTCTGCAAACCGACCTCAAAACCACGCAAAAGCATCTGGAATCGATGAAGGCAGAATTGGCGATCGCTAAATCTGACCAGCTTTTAGAGCAAGTTGAAACGGTCGGTGACTTCAAAATTCTGGTCGCCGAAATGCAGGGCGTCGATGCAGAATCTCTCAAAACGGTTGCCGAACGCCTCCTGCAAAAGATGGGCGAAGCTGCGGTGGTGCTCGGTTCAGTTCCAGAACCAGAAAAAGTGAGCTTGGTGGCTGCTTTCAGCAAATCGGTCAACGCTAAAGGACTGCAAGCCGGCAAGTTTATCGGCACGGTTGCTAAGCTCTGTGGCGGCGGCGGCGGCGGTAGACCTAACTTAGCGCAGGCAGGTGGACGCGATGCAGATCGGCTTCCCGAAGCGCTCAAGGCGGCTCGTCAGGATCTGCTGCAAGGTTTACTGTAGTCCTCATCTACTGTAGTAGTCCTGACGCAGAAGAGATCCCCCAACCCCCAACCCTGCGGGAAGCCGCTTCGCGTCTATAAAAAGGGGTCTTTAGAAGTTCACTCCTGGAAAAGGGGTTAGGGAAGATGGAGATTTCCAGCTTCAAGTGCGTAAGTCCTATGTAGGACGGTTTACTGTAGAAAGGTCTACAGTAGAGAAGAGCTGTCCTCGTCTCATCAGCGCTCAAATCTGCTTTGCGGATCAACCCAACTTCCATCACTGGAACAATCGGGAAAGGGCTAAATTCTAGTGACTGAGTGTGTCTTTTTCCAACCTGTCTCAACCTATGCTGATCCTAGAAGCTTCCCATCTGCAAAAAAATTATCGCTCCCAGGGTAAAACTGTTGCAGCCGTCCGAGATGTTTCGTTGAACATTGCTGAAAAAGAGGTGCTGGCTTTTCTGGGGCCGAACGGCGCGGGTAAAACGACGTCGATTAAAATGATCGCTGGCTTAATTCTGCCGGATGCCGGGCAGGTTCGCATTGTCGGACGCGATCCGCATCGAGATGCCTGCGCGCGACGGTCAATTGGTGCAGTGCTCGAAGGCAACCGCAACGTTTACTGGCGGCTGACTCCAGAAGAAAATTTGACATACTTTGGCGTCTTGCGAGGCTTGAGCCAGCGAACGGCTCATCAACGGGCTAAAACTCTGCTCGAACGGTTTGAACTGACCGAAAAACGCCGCAGTTTAGTGCAAACCCTGTCGCGGGGAATGCAGCAAAAGCTGGCCATTGCTGTGGCACTAATTCATGATCCGCAGCTTTTATTGTTAGATGAACCCACCCTCGGATTGGATGT
This sequence comes from Cyanobacteria bacterium RM1_2_2, assembly GCA_012033495.1. Taxonomy (GTDB): domain Bacteria; phylum Cyanobacteriota; class Cyanobacteriia; order Elainellales; family Elainellaceae; genus Elainella. The sequence continues at coordinate 12,139 of JAAUQT010000072.1, forward strand.
AGAAGCAACCCAGAGTGTCAAACGTCTTGTACGCGAAATTGCCGCAGAAGGACGCGCCATTCTCCTGACGACGCACCAACTCGATATTGCTGAAGAACTATCCGATCGGGTAGCCATTATCAACGGCGGTGAGGTGGTGGTTGAAGAGCCGACCACAGAACTGATCCGTCAGTTTTCTAATGCCGCTTACACGATTGAACTCGAACATGCATTGGATAGTGTTCGTCTAGATAAAATCAGTCGCTTAGATGTCGTGATTAAACACGAAAAAATCTACGTTAATCAACTCAAACTGGTATACGAAATATTAGAGATTGTCCGACCCTTGCCATTTGTACAAGTCGTAAAAGATCAGGCAAGTTTAGAGGAAATTTTTCTGAAGCTAGTTCAGGAAAATAGGATGAAATGTTGAATTTATCTGTTTTAGGTGTCATTTTGGTCAATCTATTCTATTTTCACCTTGATGTTATTTGTATAATTTAGAGCAGTGCTCAAAAACGACCAATTAAATGTTATCAACAGATACGCTAACCGAACTTCATAACCACGAATTCAAACTCTGAATGAGCACCCTCATGTCTCTTTTCCTTGCCGAACTTAAGCGAAGTTGGATTCAACTCAGCCGATATGCCTCTGAAGTGATCGGTGGCGTTGTTGGGACAACAATTATTTTTTACGGGTTGTTCCTCAGCACCCGCTACATTGCTGGGCCAGGCTTCCAGTTTGGCGATCGGCTAGATGGCATTATCGTCGGCTACGTGCTGTGGGCACTAATGCTGTTCATTTTGGGCGACATTGCGGGTGGCTTACAGCAGGAAGCGAGAACAGGGACGCTAGAGCAGCTTTTCCTGTCGTCTTATAGTGCTCCGGTGGTGTTCCTGATGCGAGCCTTTGCCAGTCTGTTGCTCAATCTCATCATCAATCTCAGCATTCTTGCGCTGATTATGGTTTTGACCGGCAGCCAACTGTCTTTTCCACCCACGCTCTTTCCACCGCTGCTCACCGTCCTGCTGGGAGCCTACGGCATTTCCTTTGCAATGGGATCGCTGGCGCTGATTTTGAAGCAGGTACAGCAGCTACTGAATGTCTTTCAATTTGCCTTACTGTTTCTGTTTACCCTGCCTGTAGAAACCTGGACAGGCAGCCTCCGCGTCATCGGTTGGATTTTGCCTATGGCTCCGGGTGCGGGTTTAATGCGCGATGTGATGGCGCGAGGACTGGACTTAAATTGGCAAACCTGGTTAATTGCCCTGCTGAATGGAATCTGCTACTTCAGCCTCGGCATTTTTCTGTTCCGATGGTCAGAGAAAACAGCGAAGCGTCAGGGGAAGTTGAGTGGCTATTAAAACGTGACCGTCAGAAATTCAAGCAGAAATTCAAAGCGCTTCTTAATCCACTCAAAACAACATAAATTATTCTTTTCTAAAAGTAAATACTTGAATCATGACCCTGACTGTAGCAGAGATCCAGCCGATTGTTGCCGAAAAATAGAGGCTAAGAAAATTTTCTTAATTTTGGTCATTTTCCAAAGAGACGTGATATAAGAATGGGAGTTGCTAAACAGTTCGATTCAGATTGTTTGAAAGGTCTATCTAAAGCTTCTCTGAACGATCGTCTTTTGACTTAATTCTTTGTCATTCAAGAAAATGTTTGGATTCATTCGACAAATTTTAAGCTACTAAGATCGACGCTCTGAAAAATGCTTTGAATTCTGTTATTGATTCATTGTGCTTCAGATGGTTCTTGCAAATTTGCTGTTCGGCTGAATGGGTTCAACCCTTAGCTATGTGGCTCAACACCCTTTGCTAAGGTGAGTTTCTGCTGTTTAGTAAGATGATTGTTATCCTTAAGTTCTTTGGTCAAGCTATTAAGGTCAAGAGATGAACGTCCTGAGCTAAAAAAATAGCTAATTAGCTTAAGGACTTGTCTTAAATCGGTATTTTTTGTCTCGTAAGTTGATTGGCTTGATTAATGGGCTTAATAGTCTTGCATTAAGTAAACAGATGAATTGAGTTGAGCAAATTCAGACCTGTTTTGCTTTGCGTAATCTGATGGATAACGTGCCTTTATTTCTGATGAGTAGTTGTTATAAACCGTAAGAGGAGTTCTATGAAGTACTTGTTAATTGATACCCACAAAAGACCGATTGGCACACTCGTGAGCGATAAGGCTTATGCGGTTGGAGATACCTTTCAGGGGCAGGATGCTGGCACCTACACTGTAGTTGGCTTGAACTGGTTCCAGCAACGCCCTCATTCTCAATCTCTGACTGTGATTCTGCAAGCCCACGCTAAGGTGACTGCTAAAGCATAAGTTCTTGAAGCAAAAAGCCACCTATCTCGCGAGGGTGGCTTTTTGCTTTATCTAGATTTTCAGCTATTTTCCAGTGGGAGGAGGAGTGCCTCACTCAGAGAGCAGCAAATCGAAATTCCTTGAAGGAAAAACGAACTTTGAACTGTTCTTTAAGCAAACTGCGGTACCTACTCTCAGCTTTGGCTTCGTGCTTTGGCTCAGACTCAAACTGAGGAACCTAGCCCTGCATAAGCACCATAGAAGAAGAGACCCACAACAACCAAAACACCAGTTCCTGCGATCGTTGCGACGACCCACAAAGGAATTCTGCCAGATTGCAACATTGTCTTTTGACCTCCTAAAGGGTTTGAAAAAACGAGAAATTAGTTGAAGAAATAGCTAGAAAACAGAATGCCAAGAACAAAGATCAGTAGCAGACCTAAATAAAGAGAAGTCCGGTTCAACTCTACGGGCTGCTTATTAGGATTGGGAGTCCGATCTAACGGTGCCACAAGTTTCTCCTATCGTTGAATAAACTGCATTGATGCAATTGCACCTAAGAAAAAGACAGTCGGTACCGCCAAAGTGTGAACGGCTAACCATCTGACGGTAAAAATGGGGTAAGAAACGGGTTGATTTGGAAGATTACTTGTCATAGTTTTCAGGTCAACGACATTCAGCAGTGAGATTACTTTTGCTCTAAAAATTCATTGATTTGTTGCTTCGCTTCAAAGCGATCGCTCACAACCGGAGCCGTTTGCCGCTCCTGAGTGTAATATTCATTCGGGCGAGGTGTGCCGAAAATATCGTAGGCTAATCCAGTGCTAACAAACAGCCAGCCTGCAATAAACAACGCTGGAATTGTAATGCTGTGAATGACCCAGTAGCGAATGCTCGTTACAATGTCTCCAAACGGCCTTTCGCCGGTAGTTCCTGCCATTTGATCTCCTCCCAATTAATGACAACTCAAAGCTTAATTAATATCATACGAGAGTGCGTAGAGAGTAACAAGTAAACTCTGATTTTGATTTGCTTTTTTGATTTACTTCTTCAGCAAAATTTGGGTATCGAAAGCAAATCATCCAGCCGTAAATCTGCTCTCGTGCTTAAACGCAACCAACCCATCTCTTTGAGCAGGCTGTTGATATTAAGGGATCGTGGATTTAATCAATCCGTAACCTGTAGGGGAGGATTGAGCAGATCCATGGGCATCCGGCAATCGATTTGACCGCAAAATTCGCCCCTACCCACGATCGAACGGATTGAATTCCCATTCCTAAGCAGGCTGTTGATATTTTAAGAGCGTGCCTCGCTGCCCCAAAATAAAGCCTTGCTCAGGGGCGGTAAAAACAATTCGGTAGAGATTAGAAGGCACATTTTCCACCTCTCGGTCTTTTTGCCAGGTTTCTCCCCCGTCAAAACTCACCATCAAGTTACCGCTGCCACCCGACAACCAAATTTCTTGAGGGGTGCGGTAAGCCAGATCGAGCAGCCCCCAGCTTGTTGCATACTCAGGCGTGATCGGCTCCTGCCATTCCTCAACAGCATCGGGTTCGGCAAATTGCACAATCCCGCCACGGGCAAGCAGCCAGAGTCGTCCGTCTTTTCCGTATCCCATGTTTTGTAGGCGACGGGAGCTATTGCGGTTGTGCGGTTGCCAGGCTTCTTGCCCCGGTTCCCAGGTGGAATAAAAGCTGCCGCGAGCGGAAACAGCAACATACTTGCCATCTTCAGAGCGAGAAACGTTGCGCAAAACGCCGACTGCTTCCTGAACCATCGCTTGCCAAGTTCTGCCGCTGTCCTCTGTCCGGTAGATTGCCCCCACATCAGTGGTCATTTCTGCTGACTGAGGGCCCAAAGCCGTGATGCTGTAGGGAGACCCCGGCAGTCTTTCGCTGAGAGGAATGCGCGACCAAGACTTGCCCGCATCGGTGGTGTGCAACAAAATGCTAGGCTGCCCCACCACCCAACCTTCTTGTCCGGCAAAACTAACCGACAGGAAGCTGTAGAACTGATTCTCGCCCAAATCTAGCGATCGCAACTCCCAGTTGTCACCGCCATCAGTGGTTTCGAGCAGCGTCGCGTTGTTGCCGACCAGCCAGCCATGCTGAGCGTCATCTGTAAAACTGACATCAGCGAGCGTGGCTTCAGTGGGCAAGGAAACCGCTTGCCAGGGGTTGTAGGAGGTTGAAGCAAGGTAGGCGCGATTACAGCTACTGCATAACAAGACTGCTGCAACCAAAACAATGACTTTTTGAATGGATTTCAGAAATGAGCGCATCAGACCCTTAAATTTATTTAGATACCAAACAACAAAACTGCGATGGGGCGCTTAATGAGCGCAAGCTGGGCCTAAGATAAAACGTGAATAACTCTGACTCGCAACTCCTGCTGGGTGATCGTTGCTTCAAAGCAGGAAACCCGACTAAAGAGTAGGTTATCTGTAGCTTTGCTCAACGTCACTAATCGGACAGGATCAAAAAGCACAGGCGCCAGCCACTATTTCAGTCCGTAAAGACTCATAAAAAATAAGAAGCCTAACGCCAATGCGCCAAAAATGAGAATATTCTTTTGTCCCGGTGTTAAGGTGTTGACCCCTAACCCATAACCAAGATTTTCTTTAAATCCAGAAGGATTACCGACCGGGCCAATGTTGGCGAATGCAGACTTTCGCGCCCCACAGACAGGACAGCGCCAAGTTTCTGGAAGTTGCGCAAACGCGACTCCAGGAGGGATATTGTTGCTGTCATCTCCCTTCGCTGGTTCATAAACGTAGCCACAAGCTTTGCATTCGTGCCGATCAAGATCCTTAGGATCGAGGGAATCAAGCGCTTCGGTATTCATGGGTATTACTCATTCACACAACAAAACTTGGGTTCCCAAATATTAAAAACCTGTTAATAAGTATGACATAGAGTGCTACTTCTGATAAAAGCATCTGTCTTGACACAGATTGTTGGGAAATGATTGTGGGGGAATTGTAGGGGCGTGGATGGGCTTTGCTGGGAGAGTTTGACCAGATGGCAGAGGACTACAGAGTTTGCCCCTCTTTCAATACTTCTAAATCCTTCTACTTCGTCGGGCGTCTAGCTGTGCCGTTACTGGCAGTTCCGTTGTTTGAAGGAGGGTGAATTAAAGCTGCAATCAGCAAGCAAATAATGCCGATATTGATCGCCACATCTGCCAGGTTGAACACCGGAAATCGGATGAGGCGAAAGTCTAGAAAGTCAACCACTTCTCCATATAAGAAGCGATCGATGCCGTTTCCCAGTGCGCCTGCCAAAATGCAGCCATAGCCAACTTGTTCCCAGCGGCTCATGCGCGGCCCCCAAATCGCTAGCGCTACCAAACCTAAACTGACAGCCAGCGACAGCCAGCGTAGCCATTCACCCCGCTCACTGAATAAGCTGAAGGCGGCTCCTTTGTTAGTGACAAACGTAAAGTGAAATACCCCTTCCCAGAGCGGCCAAGTTTCATTCAGTTCAAAGGTGTTCATCACCCAAAACTTCGTGATCTGATCGGCGATCAGTCCCACAAGGGCAGCAACCCAGAAAAGGCGGTTTTTTAGGCTCATAGTCGCAAATTTACAGTTGGGCTAGCTGCCAGAGGGGAGGACAGTTCTCATTTCCTCGGTTCTCATTTTCTCAGTAAAGCATCAAACGTCTCAAAAGCGATGCCAAAACCGTGACGGCACACACTAGCGCCAATTGCCCTGGCAGCGGCGAAATGGAAAAGGTGATCATAGCCTCCGCCACTGATAAAGACGCGAAGCCTGTCCACTTGAAAGCGTGGGCAATCAGAATGTAGCTGATGCCGGTGATGTGAATGGTGACTAGTCCCATCAGACAGCTAAAAGCTAAGAACTCTAGCCGGGTTGGAAGCCGAAAAGCAAACCAGCCACAAATCCAGGCTCCGGGCACAAAACCAAGCAAATAGCCAAAATTGGGGCGCTGCACATAGTCCAAACCGCCGCCTTGCGTAAAAACGTTAAACCAAGTCAACCCCAGGATTAAATAGGCGATTTGTGAAATAGTGGCGGCATTCCTACCACCCAAACACCCCACCAGCAGCACGGCCGCAATTTGACAGGTGACGCCTAGTGAATATGCCTGAATACCATTTTGTCCCCAGACCCACGGTGGACTGGTGATAAAGGCTTCCAGTAAAGTGCCACCGATCGTCAGGATTAACCCGATCAGTGCCCACATCAGTTGAGACGGAGCAGCCACGTTCACGTTTAGGAGTTGCTAGGGAGTAAAGGCGTCATCGACGTTTTGGGAACAACCGCGCCGCTAACCCCTCAGTTTATATGCTCTTGGTCTGGAATGAGCAGAGTCAATGCAGATGGATTGCTGATAATAGATTGCTGATAGATGACGGTTGAATTTAGGAAACGGCCGCTAGGGCTGCCGTGGGCTGACGGCGGGGAATTTCGTAGGTGAAAAAGTCGTGCGCCATGACTGTATTAGGAAAAATGGCTCTCGCCTCGGTCAGCAGGTCATCTAAAACAATTGCGTTTCCGGGCGCATAGCGTGGGCTAAAGTGCGTCATAATTAGCTGCTTTGCCTGAGCCGCCAATGCTGTTTGAGCCGCCATTGTAGAAGTCGAGTGTAATCGCTGATAGGCTAGCTCGGCGTCTTGATGGGCAAAAGTCGCCTCATGGATCAGCACATCGGCATCTTGAGCGAGTTCAACGGCGTTATCGCTGTAGATCGTATCCGTGCAGTAGACAAACTTTCGTCCAATTTGAGTTTCGCCACAGAGGTCGGCTCCGTTGATCAGGCGTCCATCGGGTAGGGTAATCACCTCTCCTCGTTTGAGTTTGCCGTAGAGCGGCCCTGACGGAATGCCCAGCGCAGCCGCCTGCTCAACATCAAACCGGCCTGGCTTATCTTTTTCCGCGACCCGATAGCCAAAAGCCGGAACGCGATGAGTGAGTGGTGCACAGCTTACGGTAAATTCTTCATCTTCAAAAACCACCCCTGGCTGAACGGTATGAACTTTCACTGGATAGGAAAAATGGGTTTGCGAATAGCGACTGCTTGCCTTGAGGTAATCATCCAGCTTGGGCGGCCCATAAATATCGATGCGGCTCGGATTTCCGGCTAAGCCACAGCTTGCCAGCAAGCCCATCAGCCCATAGATGTGATCGCCGTGCATGTGGGTGACAAAAATCCGGGTAATCTGGCTAACTTTAAGTTCGCTGCGCAAAATTTGATGCTGGGTTCCTTCGCCGCAGTCAAACAGCCAAACTTCAGCTCGCTGGGGCAGCCGCAGGGCAACACTGGAGACATTGCGCGATCGAGTTGGCACACCCGAACTGGTTCCTAAAAATGTGATCTGCATTCACACCGTCAAGCCATGTTAAATAAAAGAGGGTTAAGCATTTTCTGAGCTTTCACTCAACCATACTGACACAAACCACCCCGTTGCTGCCGCTAACTATCTACGGGCTGCGATCCATTCCAGCGAGAACCCTGACATGGCAAGCCTACAGCCCCTCGCCTGCTTTTGGGAATGGGCGCGATCAAGCGGATGCGGCAAGCGCTTGACCCTGAATGGATGACGCGCCCTAAAACGCACGCTTGGCATGATAAAATTTTTTGGATACAAAATATAGCTTAGTCAAAATTCTTTTGCTTTAACGCCCTAAAAATTAGCTTAATATAATGCAAAGTTGGCTACTGAGTTCTGATCCCCTGTCGTAACCGAATCTGCAACCGGATTTGATTCAAGTCATCAGTGTGAGGAGCATACCAATATGAGTTTCAACTTCTGCGCTGCCAGAGGCTTTCGTTTGTCTCTTGGAGTTCAGTTTGGGCAGATGCTGCAATTTGCGTTGCGGCAAAGCAAAAATTCTGGGTGGATCACCCTGCTGTTTTGGCTAGTTGCAGTGGCTCCCGTACAGGCTGCCTTGGAGTTTCGGGTGGCAATTGAACAAGATGTGGGGCAGATCAAAGTTGGTAGCTCTACGGATGCTGTACTGAGAGATGCAGCAGGTCAGGTTTTGGCAGATATCCCAGCGATGAATGCAGTTGTCGCAGAGGCAAAAGACGGCAAGGTGGCGGTTAACCAACTGCAAACCAATCAGCTTTGGGTGGAGCCAAACAGTGAATCTGGCTATGTGTTTATCGGAGATCGCTGGTATCGGGGTCGAACGCTGGTTGTGCCTACGGCGGGCGGCATCACGGCGGTGAACTATGTTGACTTAGAGCAGTATCTCTACAGTGTGGTTGGGGCTGAAATGCCGGCAAGCTGGAGTTCAGAGGCCCTCAAGGCTCAGGCGGTTGCGGCTCGCTCTTATGCGCTTTATCACCGCCAGAATGATGCTAACAGTGTTTTTGATGTCGGAGACACGACTTCCTGGCAAGTTTATGGTGGGCTAGCCAAAGAAGCGCCTAGCACTCGTGCCGCAGTCGATGCTACGAAAGGGCAAGTTTTGACTTACCGAGGGCAGATCATTAACGCAGTGTTTCACTCCTGCGCGGGCGGCTACACCGAAAATGTGGAAGATGTGTGGTCGAGTCCTTTGCCCTATCTGCGGGGGGTTCCTAGCCCTGACCGCGATTTTCCTGAATGCCAATGGCCTGCTGTCGCTTTTACCTCTAGTGAACTCAGCGATCAGTTGGGCTATGAAGGGACAATCACCTCCATTGAAGTGCAGCGTCATCCGCATGGGCGAGTGATTAGCGTCATTGTGGATGGCAGCGATGGCGTGATGACGATTGAAGGCGACGATGTCCGTGATCAGTTGGGGCTAAAAAGTACCCTGTTTACCGTCACACCTGAACTGAACCGAGTGGCGAGCGCTGGAAATGTGGCGACTTCCGGACAATTTCAGTTTTCGGGCAGCGGGAATGGGCATGGGATCGGCTTAAGTCAATATGGAGCTTACCGACTGGCGCAGCAAAACTGGAACTATCAGCAAATTTTGTTGCACTATTACACCAACGTGGCGCTGGCGAAAATTCAAGTTCAGTAGGGTTTGTAGGTCTCTGATCGGCTAGGAAAGGGCTGTTATGGAGATGAGTCAATTTCAGATTCGTGAAGATGACCTGACGGGTCAGAAAATTGCTGACTTGCTCCGGGAACATCTCGAAGATATGCATGAAATTACGCCACCTGAAAGCGTTCATGCTCTGGATCTGGAAGCACTGCGCTTGCCCGATATTACTTTCTGGTCGATTTGGGAGGAGGATGAATTGCTTGGATGTGGGGCGCTGAAGCAACTCGATTTAAGCAGGGGTGAAGTCAAATCCATGCGCACAGCGAAGCCTCACCGTCGTAGGGGTGTTGCCTCGAAGATGCTTGAACACATCATTAAGACAGCCGAAGGGCGGGCTTACGATTACCTGTATTTGGAGACAGGGGCGATGCCTGAGTTTGCCCCAGCGCGAGCCTTATACAAGCGGTATGGATTTGAGTACCGAGGCCCCTTTGCTGAGTATGCGGATGACCCTAACAGTGTGTTTATGGCGAAAAAGTTGACGAAAAAGCGCTAGGGGCTGTGATCCATTCCAGCGAGAACCCTAACGATGGCAGAGTGACAGATCCTAGCCTATTTTTGAGGGCGGGCGCGATCCGGCGGATGCCCTCAACGGTTGACCCTGACTGGATGACCCTAAATGGATGACTCTAAATGGATGACGCACCCTAGGAGATTTCTGAGCAAAGCTATCCTGCTAGTTGGGGCAGGTTTTTTCAAACGAGGGGTTGTCAGGCGAGGATGTCATGCCTCAACTTGCCCGTACAGGTGCTTTGTTTTCAAGAAATCTCGCAGCATGGGGCATCGCCAGCTATTCATAAACTTCGCCATCAGGCATGACGGCTCCAGTCAGGCAGGCTCCTTCTAGGTTGGCTTCCCAGAGGTTGGCTTGTCGCAAATGGGCGTTGCTGAGATTTGCGTTGGCTAAGTTTGCGCCCGATAAATTAGCCATCCCAAAATTGACGCGCGATAGATTGGCTCCTGTCAGGTTTGCGCCGCGCAAGGAAGCTTCTCGGAGGTCGGCTTCGTTTAAATTTGCCTCTAATAGAGACGCGGTGTAAAGGTTCGCTCCAATCAGGTTGGCGCCAATTAAAACAGCCCGCTCTAGGTTGGCATGGCTTAAGTTCGCCATACACAAATTCGCCATACTCAAATTGGCGCGAGCGAGGTTGGCTTTGTAAAGCGTTGCCCCTATTAAATTGGCGACACAGAAAACAGCCATTGAAAGGTTTGCTTCTCGAAAGTCTACTTCTCGTAAGTTGGCTTGACTAAACGTGGCTTCCCGTAAGTCGGCTTGGCTGAAGTTGGCAGCATACAGCGTGGCTTGGCTCAGGTTGGCCGTATAAAATCGGGCGAAGCGAAAATCTGTGTGGTTCAGCAATGCCCCGCGCAAGTCGGCTAGGCAACCATCGGCATGGCACAGCGATGCGTAGCTGAGGTTGGCTTCTATAAGGCTGGCTTCTCTTAAAAGACTGTTGCTGAGATTCGCAGTGCATAGCATGGCTTGCCGCAGATTGGCCGTTCTCAAATCGGCGCGCTGGAGGTTGGCTTCTCGTAGATCAGCCCCGATTAAATCAGCCCCTCTCAGATCAGCTTCTTCCAAATTCGCAGTGTACAAAATGATGGCATTGAGGTTAGCCCGCTTTAGGTTAGCGCGGCTGAGGTTAGCCATACAGCAATCTGCTTCACTCAGGGCTGCCCCTTGCAGATCAGCCCCGTGGAGTGACACTTCGCGCAAACTCACGTGTTCTAGACTAACTTGGCTCAGTTCGGGATGAATGTCAGAGTGCTGCCGCCGCCAATGATTCCAAGTGGCCACCCCTTGCTGCAACAGCATTACATGTCTTTGGTCTGCCATCATCACTCACTCCCATTTGAATTCCTCTCAGCCTCAATCTTCGTGTTGCAGTTCAATCAGAAAATTTGATTGATTTTGATCTGTCTAAGGGCTGTGATCCATTCCAGCTAAAACCCTGACGATGGCAAGGCTACAGCCCCAGCCTGTTTTGGAGGCAGGCACGATCCACGTCGGATGCGGCAAGCGTTTGACCATTCATGGATGACGCGCCCTAGTCCTCATGCAATTGACTCTAAACAGCAGACGTGGTTCTAGAAGATTGG
>JAAUQT010000073.1 GCA_012033495.1 Cyanobacteria bacterium RM1_2_2
AGGGAGTAGGGCTTCATGACTATCCAAGTTAAAGGCTCTCACTATTGTGCCAAATCGTTGCACAAAACGCTGTAATGCGGCGCTAGTAGTGAATCTTGATTCTATGAGTGATAAGAATTGAAACGTTATTTTTCTGGCAAACCGTCAAGATCAATCGGCTTTTCAAGCATCTAGGGGCTGCCATCCATTCGCTAAAACCCTGACCTGGTAAGGCGACAGCCCCTAGTCTGTTTTTGGGAATGGGCGCGATCAAGCTGATGCGGACAGCGTTTGACCCTGAATGGATGACGCACCCTGGGGACAGGTTGAGTCAGCGTCCAAAATCAGTTCTTGCAAGCCCAAACGAGCCCAATTTTGACGCAAAAATTCAAGCAGCAATTAGGCAAAAGCTAGAAGCATCACAGAATAGCCAGCCAGCTAACAACAGGGTGAAGCAGGCAGAATAGGACCTTTCGCTTCGTTTCGATGCTACTGACCCCTGGGTAAAAAACTTTAGAAGCGACTGCTGTAGCGCTCTTCTGCAAATGGCTCACCGCGATGATGGTAGCCATTGCGCTCCCAGAAGCCTAGCTCCATGTGATCTAAAAACTCTAGACCGTTGATCCATTTGGCGCTCTTCCAGGCATAGAGGTGAGGCACAACCAAGCGCATCGGGCCACCGTGCTCGGCGGGTAGCGGTTCGCCAAAAACGGTATGGGCAAAGAAGTTTTCCTCGCGCAGAAAATCTTCCATCGTCAGGTTGGTAGTATAGCCGCCGTAGCAGTGCTGCATGACATGAACTGCGGTCGGCTCAAGTTCTACCTGCTGCATTAAGTCTGTCACCTTGACGCCTGTCCACTGCACGTCTAGCTTTGACCAAGTTGTGACACAGTGAAAATCTGCCGTAAAGTGGCTTTGGGGCATTGCCATAAAATCATCCCAAGTCAACGTCTTGGGTGTAGCCAAGCCCCATACCTTAAATTCCCAGCCATCAGTGCTGACTTGAGGCGTTTGTCCATAGGTCAAAACCGGAAAGCCCTTTGCGAGATGCTGTCCGGGTGGAACCCGATCATTTAACTCTGGATCTGGCTTTTGAAAGAATTTGCCCAACATGATTGCTTAAACCCTGGTAATTGCTTATCGAAATTGCGCCTGAACGATCGAAGCAAGAACTCAAACCCCTAGCAATCAATGTAGCAGAATCCTTACTCTTCCTCTTCTTCTTCAGCCTGAGGATAGACAAAAGTAGACCGATTAGTAAGAACCGATTTGCCCAAGGAGAGGGCTTTTTGAGCCGCAACTGCTGCTTTGTGCTTCCAGGTGGCTTTGCGTTTGTTGCGCTTAGAGTTAGAGGTTTTCTTCTTAGGAACTGCCATGACTCAATCGAAAAAATTTGACAACCTTTCCATATTAAGCGCTTAGACCCAGATTTGACACTCTAGATTTGAGACTGTTATGCCAGATATTCCAGAATTACGGTCGCAAAATCGCTCGTGGTAAACCCACCTGCCCTGCTGGAGCCGCCGGAATATTAATCCAAGGAGGACTGCTTGCCCCAGAAGGTAGAAGTTGGTTGGCTGGGAGCGGCTGCCCCGGAGGTGGGCCACCCGGAATCAAAGGCGAGTTGAGAGGCGTCCCACCCGGAATCCTAGTCGGCGGTTGGGCAGGTGTGGGAGAGGTCGGAAGGGCTTGCAGCGGTGCAGAATCGCCTAATTCTAAAAGCACTCGCGCACTGCGGTAGTATTTTGCCCAATATTGCGGATCAGGGCGGTTGCGCCAATCATTTCGATTGACATCCAGCACGAGGATGGGAGCCAGTTGCCCGCCGTTTTGTCCTAGAACCGTAATTACCACGCGCGTCAGTAAAATATCGCTATCAAATTTTTGTTGAACGCTTGAGCGAGCCGTAATTTCTGCCCGCCGCACGAGGGCGTTGTAATCCTCACCTTCGACTCGATAAACGGTTTCTAAATCTTCGGTGGTGTAGGCGTGAACCGGAGAGAGCATTCCTAACCCAACCGTCACTGCTCCAACCGTCACCGCTCCAACCGTTACCGCTCCAACCGTGAGCACCCCTGGCAAAAATCCCGGTATCGCACCCTCAATCATACCGATAGTAATCCTGCTGGCGACAATCAGCCTAATCCAACCTTTCATCCAACGAGAGCGAAGCAAAAACAGGCTTTTCATCATGATCTCCTCGATCGCAACACGGACTGATTGTACAAAATTCTCTCACAAAAAATTTTGTCGCAGACTCCTAATGCCTGTGCTATCGTGAAAGCCAATTTCTCTGATGAAGAAGAGTTCTGATTCGGCTCAAGTCTATCCAAGAGTGGGGTTGTCATGGCAAATTATTGGGCGATCGAAATTGGCATTCATCAATATCGATTTTTGCCAACCTTAAGCTATGCACAGCGCGATGCCGAACTTCTGCATGAGTTTCTGATCCAGGCTGGCGGTTTCGCGGCTCGTCGCTGCGCCTTGTTGAGCGATGCGATTACGGTGACTGCCTCAAGCGCTCGATTTCCCACCGCCGAAAACATTTACGCTCAGATTACCCAATGCTGTCAGCAGGTCAAACCCGACGATTTCTTACTCTGCTTTTTTAGCGGCTATGGGTTGAAATTTGAGGGCAAAGATTATCTGCTGCCCATGAAGCCGATCCGCGTGCCATTGCTGCCACTGCAATTCCGATGGATGCCTTACTGCAAACGCTACGCACTGCCGCAACTAAAAATATTCTGCTGATATTAGACGCTAACCGCAGTCAGTTAGGTTGGGAATATGGCGGCTTTGGAGAGCAGACGGTTCAACTGGCTCAGGAACGAAGAATTGCGGTTTTGCTGTCTTGTCGCCCACAGCAGTTTTCGCATGAGCCATTAACGCTGCGACAAGGGATTTTTACAACCGCGCTGATTGCCGCTCTGCAAGACGGGGTGACGTTAGAACAAGTCGTTGAGTCGTTGAGCGACCGCCTCCCCCAACTCAGTGAGGAATGCTGGCGACCTCGCCAAGACTTAGTCGCAATTGTGCCGCCTCATCTGCGATACCAAATTCTTTTACCGGAACCCACCCAAATACAGCGGGGCAGGTCTACGGCTGTGGAAGCGACGACTGAAGCAAGCTTGAGCATAACTCATCCGATGCGGATCTCGGCTCTGCTGTCCCAGCCAGTGGCTTTCCTGTCACGCACTCGCGCCTCCTTGCAGCAAACCGTTGTAGAACCGTTGCACCGCACCTTCCAGCAGCGCGGCAACAAAGCCAACCGTTCTCAAACTGCTAAGCAGGCTGATCCGACTGCGCTGATGATGCTGGCAGAAGGGAGTGCTGATACCGTCTCGCTGCCAACCTCTGCGCTAGCGGAAGCAGACACGCTGATTCTAGATGATTTTTTTTGGCGGCGACTGTTGCTGCAAAGTGGGTTGATTGGCGGCATTTTGCTGTTTGGCGTCCTTCTGCGCAACAGTGGTGCGTGGATGAAGTCGGATGCGCCTTTGCTCAATCAGATCCCTACAACGCTGCAACCAGCAGATCGCGTTCAGCCTGCGGTTCCCAGCCCGGCGGTGGCTCCAATCACCCCTAGCCCTGCGGCAGTCGATTCGGTCATGGCGGTTGATCCTGCCTTGCTGATGCAGTCGGCGCAAGCAGCCTTTGCAGCCCAGCAGTATGAAGAAGCGAATCGTCAGTTGGCACAAATTCCCTCCACTCAACGCACGCCTGAACACAACCAGCAATTGGAGCAAACCAACCGGGAACTGCTCAACAAAGCCAAAACGATGCTGATTCGTCCGCGACGAATGATGCCCGAAAATCAGGCTTCTGACCTGGTGGAGGCCATTAAAGTGGCGCGGTTGATTAAATCCGATCAGCCGCTATATCAAGAAGCTCAACAGCAAATTGATCGCTGGAGCCGTGTTGTGATGGATATGGCACAAGGGCGGGCAGAACGTCCGAACAGTGCTTCAGTTTTGGATGCAGCAAACAACTATAGTTTGGCAATTGCAGCGGCGCGACTCGTACCTGGCGATCAACCGAAAGTGAAGGAGCAAGCTCAGGAAGCCATTACCCTCTGGAGCCAGATGATTTTAGACTTAGCCAACGAACAAGCCGCCAAAGGCAACCTAGATTTGGCGATCCAGATTGGAGAACAAGTGCCGCCCAACACCCCAATCTATGCCCCAGCGTTGGAGTCAATTGCAAACTGGCGTAATCAGCCCATTCCTCAGCCGGACGTTGAAGAAACTGCCCCATAGGATTCAATCGACTTGAAGGCGTGGATTAATATTCACAAACTGACCGAAACTAAATTTGCAACTTGAGATAGGAGAATGCTAAGATTAAAAACTGTGCGGACGCATAGCTCAGTTGGTTAGAGCACTACGTTGACATCGTAGGGGTCACTGGTTCGAGTCCAGTTGTGTCCATTGGGTTCTTGTTCAGGAATTGTTAACTTTCCCTAAGGCCCAATCGTTTTATGGGAAGTGGAGTGAAAGAAGGCGATCGCCATCGATATTCAACTGATTTGAGACAAGGACATAATGTAAGACCCGGTTGAAGCAGATGGCACCACTTTGCTTAGAGGCGATTGTGTCTATTAGCTTTAATGCATTGTTAGCCGGCTTTGTTCCTGGTGGTGGCGGTACAGCCAAGTTTCCTGTTGGCATCCAAGTCCAAAGCATCCCAGAAATCTTTTGTAGGGTAAGGTTTTGCAGCAATCGACCGGGCACTTGGAGCAAGTTGTACTGAGCAAGTCTTCATTACAATGATCGGGTTTGATACCTACAGATAGTCAGTTGGGGTACTTGTATCGAATTAGCTACCATTTAACGTACCGAATGTTACAGCCTATTCATCTAGTTTGTATCGATGGTTGAACCCAGAATTTGTATGTGTTGGCAGGGCAAAACGAGGAAATTGAGTTTAAAGTTACTCCAAATGGGGAGGTGCTGTAATGAGTTCAGTTAACTATGCAGCAATGTCTTACCAAGAACTAAGGCGCTATTTTTTGACCCATCGAGATGATAATGCTGCTTTCCAGGCTTACTTAGCAAGGCGAAGAGAGCGTTCCCGTCCTGTCATCACGACCGTTAACGATCCAGACTTTGATAGTAAAATTCAGGCATCTATTCGTCAGCAAATAGCAGAGTATCAGAGTGGCAATGCAAGCTAACAACCTTAGTGCAACGGATTGACCGAAACCGCTTGGGTGAGATGCAAAGACCTCGGCAACCGATGACTAGGAGCGATGAATATAGTGTTCACCCCTCAGAACATGAGACTTAATTTGTCACTCTCATAAGTGGAAGCTTTGAGCGAAAGCGGTACTTAATTTGTCACAATTCTGGAATACGACACTCAGTTTGTCACTCACAGAAAGGTGATTTGTTGGGGCTAACCGGAAAGTGCGATCGCTCGATTGCTGATAATACTTAATTTCAAGGCAATACAGTCCAAAATGCCGAAGAAATAAATACAGTCCGAAGATTCCGCTGGTAAAAGCTTTGAGCGCTAGAACAAGCCGTTAATTTTACCGATTCTCCACCTTTAGACACGAATTCTCTCCGAAAATCTTCCTCTTCTGATAGAACATTCCGAATTCTTTAAAGAGCACCCTATAAGCAAGAGTTCTTGAAGTTGATTCTGTTTGGATGAGCTTCACGGAGTTTGAGTTGCAAATTCTTGTGGAATCAAACCTTAGAAGCAGCAGTCATCCACTGGAGCCAGTTGGAATCAGTCGTGCTACTGAGTAA
This sequence comes from Cyanobacteria bacterium RM1_2_2, assembly GCA_012033495.1. Classification (GTDB taxonomy): domain Bacteria; phylum Cyanobacteriota; class Cyanobacteriia; order Elainellales; family Elainellaceae; genus Elainella. Next base: position 5,733 of record JAAUQT010000073.1, read on the forward strand.
CTTCAAGCTTACTAATGAATGGAGGCATCGATCATGACTGGACAAATGTGTTGGCTAGCAAGCTTCTCAACAAATGGAGAAAAAATTCTGCATTTGCGGCTACAGCCCCATGAGCCTTGGAAACCTTACACCGCTTTTACGAATCACAAAGTCCCAGATTATGTCATTCCAAAAGGGTCTAAGGGATGGGCAACGTTTCAACATTTATTCAGAGCAGGCTGGGAGGTTATTCCGAGCGATCAGGCTCGTTCCATCCCGACTTTAGCCACTGCCGCCGTAAAATAGCCTCTCCAAGCATCCATCGGCTTTGTCTGCAACACTCACGCAATGTATTCACCAGATTCTGAAATTTATGTCTGATTATTCCGCTATTCGCAACAGTGTTACGGTTACGTCGAGTCCGTCGAGTCATTCATCTGAATCTACTGAAACCGATCAATTCATCGTCCAATTGAAACAGGGCATTTGGCTACTGGGCATTTCTGCCTGGCTGTTTGGCTTAATCGACCGAGCCTTTGCTGCCTTTGCCGATGGCTATTTCTCTGCAACCGAATGCTTCACCATCTTGGCAATCTTCCTCTTGCTTTTAAGCTGGCTTTCGCTGAAGCCTCGCATGGAGCTTGCCCCAACGGTTGCCCCATCTTCTAGCGATGTTGCTTTTAGCCTCCAGCCTGTAGAACAGCATCTAGAAGTGACCAAAGCACGAATGGATGAGCTTCAAGCCCATCATTTGATTAGCCAGTCCTACCTTTTGCCCTATCCTTACCTAGCTCAGATTTATCACCTACTGAACTTGAAGCATCTAGAAACCATTCACAGCTTTAGTTTGAATAACCTGCGAATTGTCAGGGTCAGTGCTCTAGAAAAAACGGATCAAGGTGGAACAATCAAATTTGAAACCACGCTCGATTCTCCGCTGAATGTGCTGAGAATTTGGCGACAGCGAATTGCTGAGGTCAAACTGACGCTTCATACACCTCACACGGTTGAATTGGGCATTCCAGTTTACGGCGATAAAGTGATTATCGTTATGTTCAACGCCATTCCTCTCAGCAATACCGAGCATCAGTTTCGTGTTGATATCTACGGTAACTTAAAGTGGTATAAGCCATTGCTAAAACTGTTGCTGCATTCTGCTTCCATCCTTACTGTGATTGAAGACTTACCTTACCTTGAAGCACTCACCCGCAAAGTACAGCGGCTTGCCCAAGTTGATTGTGATGGCTTAGACAAAACCATCAATCACGAAATGATGTGGCTGTTTAATCGGTTTGTCGGTTTATATGGTTCAAGCCAACCGACCCTAAAGGCCCAACCCTCTGTCAGTTAGGGAATTGGGATCGAGCGCAACATTTGCTCAACAATGGATTTGGGCTTCCGGCCGCTAGCAGCAATGATGCGGTGAGACAAGACATAGGGGGCGAGAAACTTAACGTCGTCAGGAATTGCATAATCTCGTCCCTCTAGAAACGCATAGGCTTGTACGCCTCGGTGTAGCGCCACGGTTCCTCTCGGACTCACGCCTAAAATCACGTCTTCATGCTGACGAGTCGCGCGTACCAAATCTAGCATGTATTGCTGAAGGTGGGTTTCCACATGCACCTGTGCGCATAGTTGACGGAGTGCCTGCACATTTTCTACAGAAATACAGGGTTTCAGCGCTTCCACTGGCACAGACTGCTGGAGTCGTTGCAGCATTTGGAGTTCTTCTACGGCAGTTGGATATCCCAGGCTCAACGACAAGGCAAACCGATCCATCTGGGCCTCTGGTAGCGGAAAAGTGCCCTGATATTCCACTGGGTTTTGCGTCGCAATTACAAAAAACGGACTCGGCACATGGCGAGACTTGCCATCAATCGTGACTTGCTGTTCCTCCATGACTTCCAACAAAGCTGACTGGGTGCGAGGCGTAGCCCGATTGATTTCATCCGCAAGCAGCACATTCGTAAAAACTGGGCCCGGCATAAATTCAAATTCACCGCTGCGAGGGTTCCAAATATTTGTCCCGGTGACATCGGCGGGCAGCAGGTCAGGGGTACATTGAACGCGCTGAAACTGTCCGTCAATTGAGCGCGCCAAAGACTTCGCCAATAGCGTTTTGCCCACGCCCGGAACATCTTCGAGCAAGGCATGTCCGCCCGAAAAGAGCGCCACCAACACTAGACGAATTGCCTCATGCTTGCCCACAATGGTTTGACCCAGGTGATGCACCAGTTGATCGATACTCTCTCTCATATAATTTGGGTTTCAGATTCTGGAGTTTAGGTTTTCAGCCTCAGATTGCGCCTCAGATTGGGTCTTAGACTGCATCTCAGACAACAGCACAGTTCTAGGTTTTTCAGCGGGTTAGACCCAGATATATTAGGCGATCAAGAGATTAGGCAATCAATGATGCCAGTAATCGAGCTTGCTCACAATCTCGCTGAATTTGGGATTTCAACTCGTCTAAGGACGCAAATTTTTGTTCAGGACGAAGAAAATGCTCCAAGCTAACGGTTAAAGTATGCCCATACAAATCGCCCGACCAATCGAGCAGGTGAACTTCTGCGACAAGTTGCCGTCCTTCCACCGTTGGACGATAACCTAAATTCATTACGCCAAGCTGCCGTCCTTCTATGCCTGCCCCCCTCACCCAAACGCTGTAGACTCCACAACGCGGCAGAAACTTGTCTTCCGGCAACTGCAAATTCGCGGTCGGGAAGCCAATTGTGCGTCCAAGCTGTTGCCCTGAGCGCACCTCCCCTAATAGGGTATAAGAGCGCCCTAATAGCTGATTTGCGTGGGCTAGTTCTCCTTGGGCTAAGGCTTGTCGAATCGCAGAACTGCTGATCCGCTCACCGTTTTCTAGGCACAACGGCGCCACTTCCACCAAAATTCCAGACTGAGCAGCGATCTGTTGAAGATCGGTTATTGTGCCGGAGCGATCTCGTCCGAAACAAAAATCTTGCCCGACGCTAATCTGTTGCGCTTGCAGAGCTTGAACTAAAATCTGCTCAACAAATTCTTCTGGCGTTAAGTCTGCCAAAGCCTGATCAAACGGCAGCAGAACAAGCTGCTGAATCCCTAACGTTTGCAAATACTGGGCTTTTTCTGCAACAGGGGTGAGCAGCAGGCGTCGCTCTCCAGTAAAAAACTCACGCGGATGGGGAGAAAAGGTGACAACCGTGCGGTAGGGAACTCCTTCGCTCACATCGCTTGAAGCAAAGCTATCTGCTCGGCTGTCAGGATGAGCAGTTAACCAGGTTGAAGAAGCAGCATTGGAGCCAGCAACCACCGAACTGGCAGGCACAGCTTCTAATGATTTTTGAACAACTTTTTCAATTACTTTCTGATGCCCTCGGTGAACGCCATCAAAGTTCCCTAGGGCAATCATAGTCGGCGTTTTAACCGTCGCTAGTGAAGAGGCTATCCACACGCTTTACATTTTGACATACAACCGCGAAATCAGTAAGAGGAAAAACAAAACTTGTTGCCTTCTCTACAGATGCCGTCATTCAGGTTTCCTATCCGGCTTCGGCTCAGCCTAGGCTGAGATCTGAGTCTCAATTTCTGCTTTGATGAGGTTGGAGTTGAGGCTATTGGAATTGGGGTTGGCATTTAGAGAAAGGGGCGACAGCAAATCGATTTCTAACCCTTCCCAAGCCACAATACTATTCGGAAATTGGCGAGCCGTATCTTCCTTCACCTGATCCATAAAGCCATCGTCATGTAAGGGATCATGGTGAAAAATGACCAGTTTTTTGACATTGGCAGCCTTCGCAACTTTAACCGCTTCTTGCCAGGTAGAGTGCCCCCAGCCAATTTTGCTCGATTTTTCGCAGTAATACTCTTCGTCGGTGTAGGTGGAGTCGTAGATCAAAACATCTGCCCGATCCGCAAGCTGGAGCACATTTTCATCTAGCCGCTCTGGGAAATGCTCGGTGTCAGTGATGTAGGCAACGGCGTGATTTTGCCAACTGATTCGATACCCCACCGATTCCCCAGGATGGTTGAGCAGCGCGTTTTCGACTCGCACTTCCCCCACCTGCACCAATTCTCCAATTGCCAAATCGTAGAACTTGAGGTCGGCTCCCATGATTTGCAGCGGCACTGGAAAATTAGGATGGAGCATTTGGTCGTTGAGGCGTTGCTCAATCGTTGAACCATTCGGTGCGACCGTTCCGTAGATATGAAACCGATTGCCAGGGACAAAAGCAGGCACAAAAAACGGAAAGCCTTGAATGTGATCCCAGTGAGAGTGAGTAAAAAACAAATGGGCTTCTACGGAGCCTTGCGAGAGGAGCGACTGCCCTAACACTCGTAAGCCTGTTCCACCGTCAAAGATTAGGCGTTGCCCTCCGACAAGGATCTCAATACAAGAGGTATTGCCGCCATAGCGCACCGTACTCTGCCCTGGACAAGCAATACTGCCTCTCACTCCCCAAAAACGGATTCTAAATTGGTCTTGCGTTTTCAACATGAGCGTTTCTTGTCAGATTTCGCCATACCCCAGTCGGTGAACTTGTTCTGTTGGTGTTGCTCTCTCAACATAGCCGTCTTCACAGGTAGCGCTGTTGCCAGCTAGTCTAGGACATTCGGCATCAGGGAGGTGTGGGGGCTGCGCCTCTAGTCAGAGATTTTGCCCCTGCACCTCGTCTTCAACCCAATGACTATGACCACATCATTCGAGGGCAGGAGCAATTTGTCCGGAAAATCGCTCCTGCTGCTGTCACAGAACACAATTCGCTAAAGGATTTCCTTAAAGAATAAAGAATATATTTAGCCTGCCCACATAAAGCAGAAAAACTACGTTCAAAGACTAAGGATTTTGTTGTCCTTATCACAGTTTAATCGCTCTACCTGGCATCTATCTAGGGAGACTAGCACTTCCACTCTAGATTTTTGCAAGCTGTACAATGCTAGCCATCAAATCTTTAAAAAGAGCCGTAAAGCTTTAGGAAACGGAACTGCCAGAATGAAATTTTCGATTCTGCAATGCGGTAATGCCGACTACACAGGTCAGGTTATATTGCAGTGGTGTGACGGTAATGTAGTTTTGGCGGATAGCTTGCACATCAGTTGGAATTTTTTGGAACCATTCTCTGTCAGGTTGACTCAGTTTTAGCTTCAAGCCTTCGATTGACTCTAGCTCTAGCTCCGCGACTTCTTCAATCACTTCACCCGCCAGCCAGTAATAGGTTTTTCCACGCGGATCAACTCGTTTTTCAAACTGATCAATGTAGCGCCGAATCCCTTGGCGAGTGATGGCAACTCCGGCAATTTCGGCTTCTGGAACCGCCGGAACGTTGACATTGAGCAAGGTGTCTTGAGGTAGCGGGCAGTCAGCTACCTGATCGAGCAGCGCTTTGGCAAAATTGGCAGCAGGCTGAAATTCCTGTGAGGAAAAGCTGGTTAAGCTAAAGGCAACGCTGGGGATCCCTTCAATAATGCCTTCCATGGCTGCCGAAACCGTGCCCGAATACAGCACATCTGTTCCCAAATTCGAGCCATGATTGATGCCAGACAGCACCATTTCAGGCGGGTCACTCAGCAAAGCCCCTAATGCCAGCTTGACACAATCAGACGGAGTTCCCGAACAGGCCCACGCTTGCACTGCCGGATGAAACACCGACTCAACTTGCTCTGCCCGGATGGGTTTGTGCAGCGTCAGCCCGTGCCCGGTTGCCGATCGTTCCCGATCAGGACAGACAACTGTAATTTGATGCCCTGCCGCTGCCAGCGTGTTGGCTAGGGTGCGAATTCCCAGCGAAAAAATTCCGTCATCGTTGCTAATCAGAAGGTTCATGGCAGTTTGAATCCTGTTTCAATCCAGAGGGGTTGAGCGTCCAAATCCAGTTTAGAGGGCGAACGCAACAAATCAGCGATAAATCAAGGGGTTAACCTCGTACACTGGTAGAGATAGAGATAGACTGAAGCCACTCGGCTTGATCGAGTCCCCTCTAGCCCATTCACTTTTAGCGTCCTTTCAGGCATGAGCACTCTGGAAACCCAACTGATCGCATTACGTCAAGAAGCCCAGCAGGCGATCGCACACACCCAAACTTAGAAGACTTAGAACAGCTACGCATCAAGTATCTTGGCAAGAAAGGCAGCCTCTCTCAGGTGTTGGGCGGCATGGGCAAGCTCACTGCGGAGGAGCGTCCTAAAATCGGAGCGCTCGCAAACGAGGTGAAAGAAATGTTGCAGGCAGAATTGGATCAAAAACGCACCACCCTACAAGCGGCGCAAATCGAAGCCCAGCTAGAGTCGGAAGCAATTGATGTAACAATGCCGGGGGTCTACCGACTGCAAGGGCGGACCCATCCAATCACCAGCACCGTGGATCGAATGATCGACATTTTCGTCGGGTTGGGCTACACCGTCGCCACCGGCCCAGAAATGGAAACCGATTATTACAACTTTGAAGCGCTGAATTTCTTAGCTGACCATCCCGCGCGAGACATGCAGGACACACTGTATTTGTCAGATGGCAACATTCTCAGAACTCATACCTCTTCGGTGCAAATCCGCTATATGGAAGCCAACGAGCCGCCCGTTCGGATCATCATGCCCGGACGCTGCTACCGACGCGATACCGTCGATGCCACTCATTCGGCGGTGTTTCATCAACTCGAAATTTTGGCCGTTGATCAAGGGCTGACTTTTACCGATCTGCGCGGCACGATTAAAATCTTCCTGGAAACCATGTTTGGCGAACTGCCGATTCGCTTTCGTCCGAGCTTCTTTCCCTTCACTGAACCTTCTGCTGAAGTAGACGTGCAGTGGCGCGGTCGGTGGCTAGAAGTGATGGGCTGTGGCATGGTTGATCCCAACGTGCTGAAAGCGGTGGGCTACGATCCAGAAGTTTATACGGGCTTTGCGGCAGGCTTGGGCATCGAGCGAATTGCCATGGTGCTGCACCAAATCGACGACATCCGGCGGCTTTATGCTAGCGATCTGCGCTTCCTGCGGCAGTTTTAGGGCACAGTTTTAGGATGCGTTATCCATTCAGGGTCAAACATTGACGGCATCCGCTGGATCGGGCCCGTTCGCCAAAACAGGCAAGGGGCTGTGGCTCTGCCATCATTGGGATTCTGGCTGAAATGGATCACAGCCCCTAGTTCTCTAGCTGCGTTGGGCCGAGATATTTAGTCAAATAGGGCGAAAAAACTTCGTAGATGAGGGTTAGGGGGCGGCCATGATGCCAAAACAGGTAGTGCCTTCCCCACAGCGGGCCGCGCTGCCCAAAAGCTAGCTCTAGGGGCGCTGAATGCCCGTAGTGAATCCCTTGCACATCTCGATATAGCTCAGTTCGTAGCCGCGCCAAACTCGCCCAAATCGGCAAAGAACGGTTTTGCAAATATTCATCGACGTGGCTGGCCTCCCACCAAGAAGTCGCATACGCCAAGCGCTGTCCAGAAACTGTGCGTAACCAAACTTGGCGACGAATCCAAGGGCTAGGAACCATCTGAATTTGATTGGGCGCACCGTCGGCATTTGTACCAATTGCAGACATATCGATCACGTCTACCTCAGTCGGTTCGCCCGTGAGAAGCTGCAAGTTGCGAGTCGGTGAGCCATCTCCTAACAGAAACATTTGCCAGGTTGGAGTCAATTGCTGATGCGGAAGCCCACGCTGCACAACCTCTTCACCAGCCTGCCAGATCGGATCGAGGGCGTGCCAGGCAGTGGGAGCAAAACTTTTATTGGGTTTAAATGCTGGTGTCAAAATTAGTTACAAAAGTTCAACTTTCTACATGCCTTTAGTCTAGTAGATTTACCGAGCGTTTTGCGAATCGAAATTACTCCTTTTGGTAACTGGGGGCTGTGATCCATTCCAGCTAAAACTCTGACCACGGTAAGGCGACAGCCCCTCGTCTGTTTGGGGGAACGAGCCCGATCCGGCGGATGCCGTCAATGTTTGGACCTTCATGGATGACGCGCCCTTGTATTTTGGGAGTAGCAGGAGTGACTCTGGACGCGCCCTCAAGTTCAAAGCTCGCTGCCTAGATTAAAGAGCCTCCTGCCCTCAGTTTAGATTGCCAGCGGCAGACTGGACAGTATAACGGGTGTTCAGCGTCATGAACCAACCCGGATCAACAAGGATAGCGCCGGGAGTGCAATCGCCCCTTCATTAGGAGTGCCCCTATGACATGCACAATTTGTTTAGGCATCGACATCAGCAAAGCCAGCTTTCATGCCGCTGTGCTCAAAGCCCAGAATCGAGCTAATGTCAAGGAGTTTGCCAACACCGAAGCGGGGTTTGAAGCATTGAGTGAGTGGTTGGCTCAGCAAGGGGTAGAGCAGGTGCATGGCTGTCTGGAAGCAACCAGCATTTATGGACATGCGCTCGCCACCTACCTGCACAGCCAGGGACACGTCGTCAGTATCGTGAACCCAGCCCGGATCAAAGGGTATGGTCAAAGTCAACTGCGGCGCACCCAGAACGACCGGGCGGATGCCAAGCTCATTGCCCAGTTTTGCCGCGACATTAAACCAGCGGCGTGGCAACCGTCGGAGGCGATGGTGCAAGAACTGCAAGCCTTTACCCGCCGCTTAGAGGCGCTCGAACAAATGGTCACTCAGGAGAAAAACCGCCTGGGCATTACTCCAACGGCACTCAAAGGCGATATTGAAGCGCACATCGAGTTTTTGGAGGAGCAAATCACCGCTGTAAAAAAGCGGTTGCACGAGCATATTCAAGCGCAGGCGACGCTTAAAGACCAGCATCAATTGCTCACCACCATTGTGGGAGTCGGTGATTACACAGCCTCCGTCGTCCTGGCTGAAATCGGTTGCGTGAGGCTGTTCTCCTCGGCTCGACAACTGGCTGCCTTTGCTGGTTTGACGCCCCAAGAACATCAATCGGGCACCTCTGTGCAGGGCAAAACTCGCTTGTGCAAAGTCGGCAGTGTCCGCCTCCGTAAAGCTCTCTACTTTCCTGCACTCAATTTGATTCGCCGTTGCCCGCAAATTGGAGCCTTTCGCGATCGCTTGCTAGCGGCAGGCAAAACTAAAATGCAAGTTGTAGGCGCAGTCATGCACAAATTAATCCGGGTCATCTACGGTGTTTTGCATTCCAAGCAGCCCTTTGACCCGACCAAACTTTGTCCTGCACCTTGACTACCAAAACAGTATCTAGGAAAAAAGTCTGATTCTCAGACTTCGCTCGATCGAACGCCAAGGCCGATTTAGGATAAGTAAATGTGAGTCAATGAGTCATCGCTGTGACTTAAGTTTGATATCGGTTGCACAAGAGGAGAGAATTTTGGTCACGACACCCCTTAAAACAACAAAATCAGAAGAAATCTTTGCGGCCGCCCAAAAGCTGATGCCCGGTGGTGTCAGTTCCCCCGTGCGAGCATTCAAATCGGTGGGTGGACAACCGATCGTATTTGATCACGTCAAAGGAGCCTACATCTGGGATGTAGACGGCAATCAATACATTGATTATGTCGGCACTTGGGGCCCTGCTATCTGCGGACATGCTCATCCCGAAGTGCTGAATGCGCTCAAAGAGGCTTTAGACAAAGGAACCAGTTTTGGTGCGCCTTGCTATCTAGAAAACGTGCTGGCTGAATGGTGATCGATGCCGTTCCCAGCATTGAAATGGTGCGGTTTGTTAATTCGGGTACTGAGGCTTGCATGGGTGTGCTGCGGCTAATGCGGGCCTTCACCGGACGCGACAAGCTGATCAAGTTTGAAGGCTGCTATCACGGACACGCGGATATGTTTTTGGTGAAAGCAGGTTCCGGTGTGGCGACGCTCGGTTTGCCTGACTCGCCCGGCGTACCCAAATCTACAACTGCTAACACACTCACCGCTCCTTACAATGACTTAGAAGCCGTCAAACAGCTTTTTGAGGAAAATCCAGGCGAGATTGCGGGCGTCATTTTGGAACCCGTGGTGGGCAATGCTGGATTCATCACGCCAGATGCTGGTTTTCTAGAAGGTCTGCGAGTGCTGACGCAAGAACACGGGGCGCTGCTGGTATTTGATGAAGTGATGACGGGCTTCCGGATTGCGTATGGCGGCGCTCAGGAGAAATTTGGCATCACGCCAGACCTGACAACGCTTGGCAAAATTATTGGCGGCGGTTTACCCGTGGGTGCTTATGGTGGGCGCAGAGACATTATGCAGTTGGTTGCTCCGGCAGGCCCGATGTATCAGGCGGGAACGCTGTCCGGTAATCCGTTGGCGATGACAGCCGGGATCAAAACCCTCGAACTGCTTCAGCGTCCAGGCAACTATGAGCAACTTGATCGAATCACCAAAAAGCTGACTGATGGTTTGCTGCAAGTGGCGAAAGAAACGGGGCACGCAGTCTGCGGCGGACAGATTAGCGGCATGTTTGGCTTCTTCTTCACGGAAGGGCCGGTGCACAACTATGAAGACGCCAAGAAAGCCGATACGGTCAAGTTTGGGCGCTTCCATCGCGGCATGTTAGAGCATGGCGTCTACCTGGCTCCTTCTCAATTTGAAGCAGGCTTTACTTCGCTGGCCCATACCGATGAGGACATTGATCGGACTTTAGCGGCGGCGCGAGCAGTGATGGCAGAACTTTAACAGGTAAGACTTGAGCAGTTTTGCAGTCTGATTAAACGCTTGCTGAAAACTGCTCTTGCTCACGAGAAGGTAGGTTCACCGTAGGCTCACTATTAAATAGGCTCACTATCAATGAGTTCTCAGGTTCGGGTTTTGGGTGAATTGCACCTCATGATTCAAATCTGAGAACTCATTGCTTTCTGACAGCCTTTCTTCTAGCAACCACAGCCGCTATGACCGCAGCCGGACTGTCCATCTTTATGCTCATTTGCACAAGCTTGACTGCAATAATATTTGCCTTCCTTCTCCACGGCTTTGTCTACCGAAACGATGCAAAGGCAAGGCTCACAAGCACACTTCATTTGAGTAACCGTCGTCATATGTTTTGCTCCAAATTGAATTCTGATATGAGCATAACATATGAACACCTATTCATGTATTCAGTATTTTCCGCAGGTGAACTCAGAGCAAGGAGTCGCCGATGGGAGTGTAAAACCTAGAATTCTAAATTAAACAAATTGCAGCCAATTGGCGCTTAAATGGGTGAAGTCATGCTATCCCCTAAAGTTCTTGTGTCTGACTCCAAAAACCTTCGCGCTCTCTTGCAGGCATTGCCGGAATTGTGGCAGCCGCAACGCTGTTAAGCAAAGTCTTTGGTTTGCTGCGCCAACAGGCCATTGCTGCGGCATTTGGGGTCGGGGTTGCTGCCGATGCCTACAACTACGCTTACGTGATTCCAGGCTTTTTGCTGATTTTGCTCGGCGGCATTAACGGCCCCTTTCACAGCGCCATTGTCAGCGTGTTATCCAAGCGCAAGGATGAGGAGGTGGCTCCGCTGGTGGAAACTATCACCACCCTCGTCGGCGGGTTGCTTTTAGGAGTGACGGTTTTAATTTTCATCTTCGCTGATCTACTCATCAATTTGGTTGCACCCGGTTTGAGCCAAACTCCGGTCGGGCAAGAAACCCGCGCCATTGCTGTGCAGCAGTTGCAGATTATGTCACCGATGGCGCTGCTGGCAGGCTTAATTGGGATTGGGTTTGGCGCTCTGAATGCTGCCGATCACTACTGGTTGCCTTCGGTGAGTCCGTTGTTTTCTAGTTTGGCAGTGCTGATTGGCTTAGGGATGCTAGCCTTGCAACTAGGCAACCAAATGACGGCTCCCGAATATGCCCTGCTGGGAGGGTTGGTTTTAGCTTGGAGTACGCTGGGCGGCGCGGTTTTGCAATGGTTGGTGCAGTTGCCCGCTCAGTGGCAGTCGGGTTTAGGCAGACTGCGGCTGCGGTTCAATTTTCAACAGCCTGGCGTTAAAGAGGTGATGCGGGTAATGGGGCCGGCCACCTTTTCGTCGGGGATGCTGCAAATTAATGTCTACACCGATTTATTTTTGCCTCTTTTATTCCGCAGGCAGCGGCGGCTCTGGGCTATGCCAATCTGCTGATTCAAACGCCGCTGGGCATCATTTCCAATGTCATTCTAGTACCGCTGCTGCCGGTGCTGTCTCGCCTTGCCGATCCAGAAAATTGGGATAGCTTGAAGTTACGCATCCGACAAGGGCTGTTGCTTACGGCGCTCACCATGCTGCCCCTCAGCGCTCTGTTTGTGGCGCTGGCCTTCCCAATTGTGCGGGTCGTGTATGAACGGTTTGCCTTTAACCAGGAGGCTTCTCAGGTAGTCACATCCGTGCTGATTGCCTACGCGATTGGCATGTTTTTTTATCTGGGGCGAGATGTGGTGGTGCGCGTCTTCTATGCGCTCGGCGATGGCGAAACGCCGTTTCGGATTAGCGTGGTGAATATTTTTCTGAATGCTCTGCTCGATTTTCTGCTAATCAAACCCTTCGGCGCAGCAGGTTTGGTGCTGGCCACCGTGGGCGTGAATATTATTTCAATGATTTGGCTGCTGGTTCTGCTGGATCGCAAAATCGCGGGCTTACCGTGGCGCGAATGGGGAATGCCGTTGGTTCAGTTGACGGTGGGCAGCATTATTTCTGGGTTTGCTTGCTGGGCAACGCGCTGGGGTTTAGAAACCTGGCTAGGCACTGAAGGAATTTTGATTCAACTCGTTCAGCTTTGTGTAGCGGGGGCTGTGGGTTTGGGTGTTTTTGCCATCATTGCGGCTCAAACCAGATTGCCGGAAGTTGAACAACTCACAACTCGCTTGCGTCAGCGGTTTGGGCGATAGGGGCGGGTTTCGTGCTTGGATCTTTGCTACGGTCGGATTGGCGAAACCCGCCCTTACGGTAAACCAAAAGCCAGGTTTATGTATTCGGCTGCAAAGCTGCCGTGCGGACTGCGACTTGCTGGGTATTGCTGCCTCGTCTGACCGTTACTCGCAGAGTTTTATTTAAACCGCTCCTTTCCACAAAACTTTGCAACTGTTCCGCATTAGTGATTGCTTGCCCATCGATTTGGGTAATCACATCACCCCGCCGAATGCCGGATGTTGCGGCCGGTGAATTGGGCACAACCCCGACTACCAGCACGCCCGTCACTTCAGGCAGCATCACCGTTGCGTTGGGATCGCTGTTGTTTTGCTTCGCTAAATCTGGCGTTAAGGTGGCAATTTGCACCCCTAAGTAAGGATGCTCAATGCGCTCTCCTCGTGCCAGTTGTGGAATTACTTCCTTCGCTTTGTTAATGGGAATCGCAAAGCCAATTCCGGCGGCGTTGGCTCGAATGGCGGTGTTGATGCCGATCACCTCGCCTCTTTCGTTTAACAGCGGGCCGCCCGAATTACCCGGATTAATTGCCGCATCAGTTTGGATGAAATCGATCCGTTTGTCTGGAATACCAGCCATGGCGCTTGAGCGGTTTAAGGTGCTGACAATTCCCAGCGTCACCGTATTGTCTAAGCCAAACGGATTGCCGACTGCAATCGCCCAATCGCCCACCTGCACCTGATCAGAGTCTGCTAGGGTCGCCACAGGCAAACCGCCGCCGCTGATTTTAACAACTGCCAAATCGGTCACTTCGTCTACGCCTCGAACGGTTCCTTCGACTCTCCGCCCATCTTTCAAAATCACCGTCACCCGATCTGCGCCCGAAACCACATGGGCATTCGTTAAAATCGTGCCGTCTGCATCCACGATGAAACCAGAACCTTGCCCCTGTAAACGCTCCTCGTAAGGGCCTTGCGGAAAGGCGTTGTCTCCAAAGAAGCGGCGGAAGAATGGATCATTTAAAAACGGATCGACTTGGCGGGTAATAGTCCGTTCAGTATCGATTCGCACGACTGCTGCGCCCACTTGATCCACCGCCGCTGCCACAAAACTACCGCCTCGTGGAGCCTGAGCAATGACCTCAGCCATTGGAGCATCCAGAGGTGTATTGGTTGTTGCCTGAGTCTTGAGCGCCAGCGGTTGGGCCCATGCAGAAGCTATCGGAGAGAAAACCGTCAAAAAAACGCCTAAAACAATAGCAAGTACGCGAGTGATCATCCGTCGTCAATCCAAAAAGCGAAAGGATTATCTGCAAACCTGACTCAAATGAGAAACGCGATGTGAGCCTTGATTCTGTTCAACAGGCGTTCAGAGGCTTGCAAGTCTCATTCTAGGAGCGAAACATCACCTTCTGGCAAGGGGAAACTAGGTTCGGTTAGCCGAAGTAGAGGCAAAGCCTCAAAACGTTATGACCTGCTGCCCGCGAAGCCGCTTCAATTTTTCGCTAGCCCTTCAATCAACCAGTCAGTTCAACCAATTCAACTGAAATCCTGCTGATTCTGCAAAAGCTTCTGCATAAGTCTCAGTAGGTTTACACATATAGCTGTATCAGAAGGCAAATCAAGTCTTGTGCAGGAAGTTTACGAAACTTCTCCGTCTTCCATCTATTTCTACCCATTGAATCCACGTTAGAAGGAGCATTAAACGAATGGCTCGTATATTGGGCACTCAATTTTCTGATTTTCTGTTTGGTACAGCATTTAATGATGAGATGTATGGTTTCAATGGCAATGACTCCATGCGTACCTCTGCTGGCAGCGATTACATTGACGGAGGAGCAGGCTTTGATACCGCAGACTACACTAACCTCGGTCGAGGGATTACAATTCTGCCAAGAGGAGCAGTGACGAAAGCAGGATTAGGAACAGATCGGCTTGTAAACGTTGAACGGATTATTGCCCCGATTGGTCAGACCAACACAATTGATGGTTCTTCATCTACAGGCATTGCTTCATTTACAATCAATTTGGCAAACAGCAGCTTGGCGATTAATAATACGTTTGTGGGCAGGCTGTCTTTCACGGTGCAGAATTTCAATAATGTAATTGGTACAAGCAACAGTGATAATATTACGGGCAACAGCTTCTCTAACCTGATCTCTGGTCTCAACGGCAATGATACGCTGGCTGGCGGCGCAGGCAATGATGGGTTATCGGGCGGCAATGGCAGCGATATTTTGATCGGCAATTCTGGCGCAGATGTGATTGTAGGCGATGCAGGGATAGATGTGCTGTTGGGCACAGACAATGTATCGAGAGGATCAGGGGAAGTCGATCAGTTAACGGGTGGTTTTGACACAGATGGCTTTGTGTTAGGCGATCGCAGTGGTGGCTACTACAAATTTGCTGGCAACATCGATCGGGCGAGAATTACCGACTTCTCCGGCAACGATGTCATTTATCTAGGCGTTGGTGAACTTTATGCAACCCAACGCACCTCACAAGGTTTCAATTTGTTCACTGCCACCAATCGCGGTTTTGATCTTGTCGCTGAAGTGAGAACAACCTCTTTTATCGGGTTGCCAAACAGCAGTTTCCGCCTTGCATCAGGGCAAAGATTCGGCAGTTTCGTTGGCGCATAATTAGGGGCATAATTAGGGGCATAATTGCGCTCTGCATTGGGATCTGCCAGTTTTATGCAACGGTGACACCAAGTTGCGGCATCGAACTTAAAGAGGTGTGGTACTCCTATCAGGGATGAAACCATCACCTCTTTAGCGTTGCTGACTAACAGAACAGTGATTTTACTCAGTAGGTGAACCTACTCAGTAGGTGAACAAAATGAACAGTAAGATGCCTTTCGGCTCTGCTCAACGCGCAAACTTCCAGCATTCAGTGGGTTGAGTACCGTCAAAACCCAAATTTTGAGTCTGTTTAATTGGGTTCTTCTACTTAACCCCTTTGTTAAGAAGCCCTATTGTTTTAAGAGGCAACCACACGGCGCTAGTAGAGGCGAATCAATGCGGGCTATGTTTTTTGTGGTTGGCAATACTTCCTACAGGAAAAAATTTTTGCTTAGAAATCTTCTATAACAAAAAAACCGGATTCTTGAACATCATAGCTAGATGAGCCGTTAATGCCATCCAGACGAGTTGTTGAATCCGGTTGTTGATTGTTTAGAATCAGTAAAATGACTGGTTCCGATCAATAAAGTAAATCGCTCCCTTCAAAGTTGATTTACTGGATGGTTTAGCTTTCCGGAGGAGTGTCGTCAACTAACTTTCCTGTACGAAAAGCATGATAGGCGAACGTACCTCGAATAGCATTGGTGAACGCAAGGATAAGCAAACCTGTAACAAAAAAGCCACTTGTGGATAGAGCAGGATTGCTGATTCGCATCACAACCTGTTCCAGAATGTACAGGACTAATCCAGCAACGGCAGCAACCCGCGACATTTTGCGGATGCCCCAGCCAATCGCCACAAATAATCCAACATCCCAAAACGCCCATGCATTAATAGCAGGCATTCCTTCAGGCACTTCCCCCATCGCCATCGAAACCAAAATCAAACCAGTTGTGATAGCTGCAACTAAGCCCGCTGCCCAAACGCCTTGATTTGCTGCCTGTCGCGCTGTTTCCAGGCTATCGATTTTGTCCCAAAAGCCATTCCTTTTCCGAGTCGTACTCATTATCTTAATTTGCCTCCTACTTGTTGTTTGTGTTAAGCCAATGTTCTAAGTTAAGTGGGTGGATAAGACCTGTTGCTTATCCACCCATTCATTCATCTATTCATCCGCTTACGGATGAGAAACCACCTTCGATTGAGTACGTGACTTCCGCAACCGCCGAATCAGCCAATAGATTCCTCCACCTCCACCCAAAACACCAGCCCCAATTCCTGCTAGCATGGGCAGATTTGATGCTGGGTTATCCACTAAAGCTTGTCGCATTTCGGTAATTTTTTGCTTCACATAAGGATAGTCAGGGTTCAGATCTTCAACCTCTTGAAATTTGTCAAGAGCTGCTTTATAACGTTCCTGCGAACGTAGCATCATTCCTTCTTCATAGAGTTTCGATAAGCGTCCTGTTTCGGCTTCCACATTAGCCTGATCCAAAAATTCCTGAATAATGTTCGCTGGAACAACGAAATTGATTCCCTGTACCTGTGCTCCCGTCTCTGGATCAACACTGCCAAAGGTGGCAACGCCAACCACTTCACCGTCTTTGTTGAAGACTGGCCCACCGCTGTTACCGGGACTAATGGCAGCGTCAGTTTGCAGCACTTTCCAACCATCTGGCATCGTCTTTTGCCCGCTAATCAGTCCAGAGGTGAACGAAGGTTCGATTGGCTTAGAATGATCAATGGTGGCAGCGGCAGGATAGCCCAGAATGTAGGTTGAATCGCCTGTGCCGATCGAGTTGACTGCTCCTAGGGCGACGGTGGGCAAATTGTCGGCTTCAATTTTTAGGACAGCAACATCTTTGCCGGGGGTGGGTTTGCCAACTGCTTTGATGTCACTGGCATAACCTTCTGCGGTAACTTCAGTCGCCCCAATCAGCGTTCTAATATCTGTGTCGATTTCGCCGATTCTGAGATAGTTGGCATAGTAGGTCAAACTGCCTTCTAAGCAAAGATTGATCACCGCCTCAGTGCCAATGGTTTGGGCCAACATGCTGCGCTGTTCTTCGCTGAAAGTGTTCATCTCCCTTTTGCAGTTAGCAAATGCAATTTCTTTTAGCGCATCGCTGGCTAAATTTCGCTTGAGCGCATCGCCTTCGCTGGAGATCACATGAGCGTTAGTGACTACATAACCATTCTCGCTGATGATAAAACCACTTCCCTGAGACGTTACTTCTACGCTCTTCTGAACCAGATTACTACCAGGTTTTAGATATTGCAGAGGTTGTCTATAAATTTCCTGAACCATGCTGGCAAGCGCTTGGGCAGGTGAGTCAATGATGCCCCGATCAGCTTTGCGTAAGGTTTCCGACAGCAGCGCATCAAACTTGTCTCTGTCAAGCTCGTAGTCAGGCACAGCAATCTCGGCTTTGTGAGTTGCCTGCACCATTACCGTGGCTGGTT
>JAAUQT010000074.1 GCA_012033495.1 Cyanobacteria bacterium RM1_2_2
TGGAAATCTCAATCTCCCCTAACCCCTTTTCAAGGAGCGAACTTCTCAAGCCCCCTTTTTGTAGACGCGAAGCGGCTTCCCGCAGGGTAGGGGGTTGGGGGATCTCTTCTGCGTAAGTCCTAAAGGCAAAAAGTTAAGGAAAGGCGAGATCCCCGGAATTTTGAAGATTCTGGCATCCGAGTGGGAGAGTTGTGGCTGTACTTGCAATTAATCCTACCGAATTGCTCTTCCGTCTGTTCGATGGCTACTGTATTCTGAGTGAGGGTTTTGAGGCACTCATCATGTGGCAGCGTCCGGATGGTCGGCAACCCGATCAACTTCGTCCGATTCGGTTTGAGCGCAATTTTACTCGCTTTGCGGCGGGTTCGGTGTTGGCGCACTGTGGCGAAACGCAGGTTTTGTGTACCGTCACAATCCAGCCTGGGGTTCCTAAATTTTTGGATGGTAGTGGGCAAGGCTGGCTGACCGCAGAATATCGCATGTTGCCAACTGCCACGATGCAGCGACAGGCGAGAGAGTTTATGAAACTATCGGGGCGGACTCAGGAAATCCAACGGTTGATTGGTCGCAGTTTACGCGCCGCTTTAGATATGGAAGCACTGGGCGAGCGCACCCTAACGGTGGATGCTGACGTGTTGCAGGCAGACGCAGGAACCCGCACCACCTCCATTACGGGCGGATTTGTGGCGCTTTGTGACGCGATCGATACATTAGTTCAAAGCGGAGAATTGACCCGATCGCCAATTTGCCATCAAATTGCAGCCGTGTCGGTGGGGCTGCTCGACGAAGAGCCGTTTCTTGATCTGAACTACACTGAAGATGTTGCGGCCACGACCGACTTTAACGTGGTAATGAACGAAAACCTGGATTTGATTGAAGTTCAGGGCACTGCCGAAGAAGGGACTTTCAGCCGGCCCAAGCTGAATCAAATTCTAGATGTGGCAGAAAAAGGAATTAAGGAACTGATGGAAGCGCAGCGGCAGGTGTTGCAGGGGTCAAACTAATCTCAATCTCAAACTAATCTCAAACTAAAACTTTTTCTGAAGGATGCAGCCCACTTTAATCAAAGGGTGCAATGCTAAGATCAAACAGTGTCTTATTGACCTTAAATCCGATTGGGATACCGGACATCGTGAGAGTGGTCTGAATCGGATTTTTGTGACATAAGACGGTTTCACCTAAAGCTAGATTCAAACTGCCAATCGTTACAATGGTTACAACTCCCTCCCAGCCCATTTCTACACCCAAAGTATCTAAAGTTGAAGGTCTCAAGGAACGTAGTCATGCGTTGCGAGAACCCGTTGCTACCGAGCTTCTGCAAGATACAACCCATTTCAGCGAAGACGCGACCCAAATTCTGAAATTCCACGGCTCATATCAGCAAGACAACCGGGATAACCGCATTAAAGGGCAGGAGAAAGACTATCAGTTCATGCTGCGTACCCGCAATCCGGGTGGTTTTGTCTCAGCAGATCTGTATCTGACGCTGGATCGGCTCTCTCAGGAATATGGCAACCAGACGCTTAGGGTGACAACTCGCCAAGGCTTTCAGATTCACGGTGTTCCTAAGAAAAACCTGAAGACGGTGATTGCAGACGTGATCCGGCATATGGGATCAACCTTGGGAGCCTGTGGCGATCTCAACCGGAACGTGATGGCGCCGCCTGCACCTTACAAAGTCCGCCCTGAGTATGTGTATGCTCAAGAATATGCCGACAATGTGGCCGACCTCTTGACCCCGCAAACAGGCGCTTACTACGAAATTTGGCTGGATGGCGAAAAGGCGATTACCGCAGAGCCAAACCCGGACGTTTTGGTAGCACTCCAGCGCAACGGCAACGGCACAATTATTCATGACAGCGAAGAGCCGATTTATGGCACGCACTATATGCCGCGCAAGTTTAAGTGTGCGGTGACGGTTCCGGGCGACAACTCGGTGGATTTGTTTTCGCAGGATGTGTCGCTGGTGGTGATCACCGACGCGCAGGGCGAGCTAGAAGGGTTTGATGTCTATGCGGGCGGCGGTTTGGGGCGAACCCACAACAAAGAAGAAACAATCGTGCGGGCGGCTGATCCGATTGGCTATGTGGAGAAAGCCGATGTCTATGACCTGATGAAAGCGATTGTGGCGACACAGCGCGATTACGGCGATCGGGCAAACCGGCGTCATGCCCGGATGAAATATTTGCTGCACGATTGGGGCGTAGAGAAATTCCGCGCTCAGGTAGAAGAATATTTTGGCAAGCCGATACTGCCCTTCAAGCCGCTACCAGAGTTTAAGTATTTAGATTTTTTGGGCTGGCATGAGCAGGGAGACGGCAAGCTGTTTTTGGGTTTGTCGATTGAGAATGGTCGAATCAAAGACGAGGGAACCTTCCAACTCAAAACGGCCCTGCGGGAAATCGAGCAAACCTTCGCCCTCCCCATGCGGCTGACGGCAAGCCAAAACTTGGTTTTATATGAGATTGAGCCGGCGAACCGCGAGCAAATTCAAGCAATTCTCGATCGGTGCGGCATCAAAAAAGAAACAGAAATCGATCCGCTGGTGCGCTATTCAATGGCATGTCCGGCTTTGCCAACCTGCGGTTTAGCCATTACAGAATCAGAGCGGGCGATTCCCGGCATTCTAGAGCGGATTCGGGCCGTGCTCGATAAGGTGGGGCTAAAGCAAGAGCATTTTGTCGTGCGGATGACGGGCTGCCCCAACGGTTGCGCGCGTCCTTATCTGGCAGAACTAGGCTTTGTCGGGCAGTCTCCAGAAGCTTACCAAATCTGGCTGGGCGCTTCTCCTGATCAAACCCGTCTAGCAGAACCTTATCTGGACAACATGCTCATTTCCGATTTGGAAACAACGCTGGAGCCGCTGTTTGTCTGCTTTAAGAAAAACCGCCAAAAAGGGAAAAAGCCAGAAAGCTTTGGTGACTTTTGCCATCGGGTTGGGTTTGAAGCGCTGCGACAGTTTGCAGCCACCTACGAACCGACCACTAGCTCGAAAGGCAGGGCCCGCTATCGGGTTGGCATTTATGACGAAACCTACACTCGACTCAAAGAAGCCGCCGTTCAGCAAGGTAAACCCATGACTGAGGTGGTGAAAGCGGCGATCGAGGCTTATTTAGCAGATAGTTAGCAGATAGTTAGCAGATAGTTAGCAGATAGATTAAGCAACCTGATCTACACTCAGCTCCCCAGATTCTTCAAGAATTCGGGGAGCCGATCTGTTGACTATGGCTCAAGACATTTAAGCCAAATGCATTTTTAAGACAGATTTAGGAGCGCGGCGGACATTACAACAAATGGTTTCATGCCCTAAGCGGGTACAGGCTTCATAGCGGTGGCAGCCCGAAAACCCATAGTATTCGCCATCTACTTCTAAGACATCAATCGGTTCTTGCAGCCCAATTTCTTGAATCGACTCCATCAGCCGCTGCACTTTTCCTGGATCATTTTGGCGGTAAAGCGGGCGACGGATTGCCTGAATCGGAATCTCCTGAATTCTCATAAGCTCTGCTAGTTCTCAATGTGTCACCCCTATATTGTAGTCATACTGAGTATGAGTTGCAAGACAAGGCGAGGAAGGTTGAAGACTCATCTGAACGGACGAGGCAAGGGACGATACACTTTTATGACAGCAACTCTTATGACAGCGACTCGTTGCCGTGATTTGAAGACTGAGCGCAGATTCCCATTCAACGAAGTATGTCTCTATCTCCGACTCTCCCGATTTTGCAAAACTACATTGACGGTCAGTGGTGCTATTCCAAGGCTGCCGACTACCTTGATGTGGTCAACCCTGCCACAACCGAACCATTAGCCAAAGTGCCGCTCTCGCCCGCGACAGAAATCGATCAGGCTGCCCAAGCCGCCCAAACTGCTTTCCCGATCTGGCGACGCACGCCTCCGACCCAGCGAGTCCAGTATCTCTTCCGGCTGAAGGCGCTGATGGACGAGCAGTTTGAAGATCTGGCGCATACGATCACGATGGAATGCGGCAAAACGCTGGAAGAATCTCGCGACGAAATCCGACGTGCGATCGAAAACGTCGAGATTGCTTGCGGCATCCCCATGATGATGCAGGGCACGAATCTAGAAGATATTGCCACAGGCATCGATGAGTTTATGATCCGTCAGCCTTTGGGTGTCGCAGCCGTGATCGCACCCTTCAACTTTCCAGGCATGATTCCGTTTTGGTTTATGCCCTATGCGCTGGCGTGCGGCAATACCTACATCGTCAAACCGTCTGAGCGCGTGCCGCTGACGATGCAAAAGGTGTTTCAATTAATCGACCGGCTTAACTTACCGCCAGGTGTGATCAATCTCGTCAATGGCTCTAAGGAAGCTGTAGACGCCATTTTGGATCATCCAGCTATTCGGGCAATTAGCTTTGTTGGCTCGACTCCAGTTGCCCGCTACATCTACAGCCGGGCTGCTGCCAACGGTAAACGGGTGCAGTGTCAGGGAGGGGCCAAAAATCCGGTGATTATCCTCCCCGATGCCGACATCGAAATGACCACACGCATCACTGCCGATAGCGCCTTTGGCTGTGCAGGGCAACGCTGCCTCGCTGCCTCTATTGCCATCACCGTCGGAGAGGCTCGCCAAACCTACACAGAAGCCATCGCCCATACCGCAGCCACCCGCATCGTCGGCAACGGACTCGAAGCTGGAGTGCAAATGGGCCCGGTGATTACAGCCCAGAGCCGCCAACGCATCGAGTCTTTGATTCAGCAAGGAGCCGACGAGGGCGCAACCGTGCTAGTAGACGGACGCTTGCCCCCATCCGGCTACAAACAAGGGCACTTTGTTCGCCCCACCATTCTGCAAAATGTCGATCCCGCCGGAGCACTTGCTAAAACCGAAATCTTTGGCCCCGTCCTCAGCCTGATTCATCTAGAAACCATCGAAGCCGCCATTACCCTAATCAACAGCGGTCAATACGGCAACATGGCTTGCCTTTTCACCAACAGCGGAGCCGCCGCCCGCAAATTCCGCTATGAAGCCGAAGCAGGCAACATTGGCATTAACATTGGTGTGGCGGCTCCAATGGCTTTCTTTCCCTTCAGCGGCTGGAAGGAAAGCTTCTTCGGCGACCTCCACGGACAGGGACAGCACGCCGTCGAATTCTTCACCCAAACCAAAGTCATCGTGGAACGCTGGAGCCAGAAAGATTGGTCTAGGAAATTCTAACCAACATCAATTGACCCTACCTACTGATGAAACTAGACCTCCTCAGCCTAGCCGATTTCGCAACCTCCCTTCACTCACCCGCCTCCAAAACAAAACTCGCAAAGCACTTGCCAAGAATCAAAGAAGTTTGCTACCTTAGTTAAGCGCTGAACAGCAATTCGCCGGGATAGCTCAGTTGGTAGAGCAGAGGACTGAAAATCCTCGTGTCCGCAGTTCAAATCTGCGTCCTGGCATCGTTTCAGGCTTCTTACCTGCCACAGGGAATATTAAAACTCTGGAATCAGTATGCGTCTTGATCGTCCGGCATAGTGCCTGTATAGTACATGCGGACTCACCCGCGCTAGGTAGCTCACATCTTGAATAGTGAGATGGTTTAGGGCTTCGGTGATCCAGGTGTGACGGCAATGGTACTGACTCAGGTAAAACGCAACATGACCCGATTCAACTAAGCCTCTAACCAACGGTCTCCAGTAGCGAGTCTGAAAGTTGTGATATTCAAACCGCCCACCCTTGACGCCAAGAAACAGATAGTAATCACGGCTCCAATTGTCTGGACGCATCTCCCGTAACAACCGCTGCATCCTGGCATTGCAGGGGAACCGGGTGGATTGATAGTTCTTAGTCGATTGGGCCGTCTTCATGTCAGCAGGCAACGCTTCACTGATCAGCACCTCAGAACAATCAACCGCAACGTGTTCCCACTTCAGCGCGGCGGCTTCCTCCGGTCTGCATCCTGTCCAAAATAGAAACTTGACCCAGTTGGCATAGAAAGGGGCAGTGACCTCGAATTCCTGGATGATGCGGTCTCGTTCGGGAATGGTGAAAGCAGACCAAGCTTTATCACCCGGTCGCTTCGGTCTGATGTGCCGCTGCACTCCTTCAAAGGGGTTTCTCGTCAATAAGTCGCTTTCCATTGCCCACCTGCCACAGGCATTAAATTGCTGAATTGTTCGGCGTGCTGTTTCTGCTGAGTAGCGAGAGAGTAGCCAGTCCCGAATCTCGATCGAGGTTTCGAGGTAGGGCGCTTCTTTCGTCATTCGCACCAAACGCCTTGCAATTTTCTGATAGTCACGCTTGTAGGTGGATGGCGCAATCTGTCCCTTCCTAAATTCGGCATACTGCACCCACAGTTTAGAGAGTGTTTTCAAGCTGATGGCTCTCTTCATTCCTCCAGATTTAAGGTGAGTTGCCCCAGGCGCTCTCGTTTGAGCCGTCGTTTGAGTGCCATTTGCCGAGCGTCATAGCGCAAGTGACAAACGGTGCAAAGTGCTCTCAGGTTCTCATCGCTGCAATCGCTGGGGATATGGTTGAGATGAGCCACAGTCAGGATGAATCGGTTTAGCTTTTCCTCCATTTCTCCTGACACACAGCCACTAGAAAGGAATTCGCTCCAATCCTGATCGGGTCGCTTGCACTGGCGACGGCATTCCTGACAGCACCAGTTAGCTCGATCCTTGATTCGATAAGCGATCGCCTCCCAGTCTTCTGGGTAGAGGCTTCTATCCATCGGCATTAGCTTCACCTCCAAAAGCAAGGCGAGCTAACGAGGCTAAATAGCTAGAGTAGTTACACCCACAGTTTGAGCACCACTCTCGAATCCCTGTCCCATGACACGAATTACAAACTTCCAAGTCGTCCTCGTCATACCAATCGGGTGCTAATTCATGAAGGCGAATATAGCCGTCATCGCAGTGCTGTTCAGTGCAGTCTGCCCACTGAATAAGACTTCCACACTCTGGGCAGAAATCGCCAGAAAGTTGATAGTCATCCATCTGTAACTTGCCTTACACAATCAACCGTCACCAGTTCCCGTTTTTTCCAACATCCACTCTAAGGCAGTCCTCCATCTGTCGAGAGACGGGACTGATTCGCATTCGATCGAACGATCCAACGACCTTCCCTCGAATCCATCGGTTGTGAAGGAACACCTCAACCATTTGACCCGAATTGAAAGAACTATCAGTTTTTTTCAATAGTCTCCCAAGAGTATTATCTTGGGTTCTACTGCTCTTAGGAATTTGGTCGTCCAGGTTGGTCAGGTTGTCCACTGCCTCTAATTCAGGTTGGACAAAATCATTTTTGGGAGGTTGTCCAGTAGGTTGTCCAGTAGGTTGTCCAGTAGGTTGTCCCCCTACTGCTACTTGCTTTTCACTATCCTCTGGACAACCTGGACAACCATATTTATTAAAAAAGGGAGAATGCCAAAAACGGAGCCTTTGCCCCTGGACAACCTCCCTTGTGGTTGTCCAGCCATTGGACTTAAGGAGGTTGGTCACTCGCATTTGAGCCGCTCTGTCTTGACGATCCATTTCCAAATTCAAGGCGTGCGTCAAGACTTCATCGGCTCTCACCTTCTCTCTATCTGCTACAAAATCCATTACGGGTTTTTCCCATGGATCTGAGAGTTCATACTCCCTACCCGCATCCATGGCGGCCTGTTTCAGTTCGACAGGCAGCGCCCACTGCTCACCCCCCATAAAGGCATGAGTGGCAGCAGCCCAAATACGATCGCGGTCTTCTGCTAGCTGATCGAGTGGAATGCTATCGGCTTGAATGGGCACAACCCAAAAACGTCTGTTCCCCGTTGGGTCTGCTAGGAATTCATCGAAGTTGGTTGTTCCTACGATGATCGACGGTCTAGGGAAGTCTTTAACGGTGCGTCCATAAGGGGGCCTAATTTGGTCTGTCTGGGTTGTGATGAAGGCTTTAACTGCTGAAACATCCTTTCTTCTGAAGACGGCTTCTAGTTCTGCCCACTCGACAAGCCAAGACTGATGCAGCTTCAGCCGTTCGTCTTTGTCTGAGATAGAACCGACTGAATCATCAAACCAATCGCCGGCCAGCACTCTCCAAAAGGATGACTTGCCCACGCCTTGAGCACCTGCCAAGATGCAAACCGAATCGACTTTACAACCGGGTGAGAGTGCCCTGGCGACAGCCGCGATCAAGGTTTTGCGAATGAATGAAGCGTGCAGGTCGGAGGTCGCTCCGAGGTAAGTTTTAGCAACAGCATTGAGTAGCGCATCATCGGCTTCATAGGTAGAAGCGCAGTCGTGTAGATATTCTGCAACTGGGTGAAATTTCTGCTGCCGCGCTATGTAGGTAATGATCTGACAGCAATCTTCTACTGGGATATCAATATTGTGTTTGAGTGCCAGATAGAGGCGTAGCTCGTCAACATCGGCGGGTTGTCCGTCTAGTTCAATTTCACCTTTCAACTCGTTCCACCTCAAACGCCCGCGTAATTTGTCATGCACCATCTTGTAGCGCAAGGCCAGGCGACAGGTTTCAACTTCTAATAGCTCAGTCGGTGAGTTTTCTTGCTCATCTCGCCACTCTTCTAGGGTTTTGGCTTCATAAATGCGCTGTAGCAGATCCCCCCCTGATGCCAAGTAATCGTCAATTCCTTTGTAAAGGTTATTCCACTCCAAAACATAGACCATTGCGCCGTTAGCGGCGATCATCCGAGCAAGATTATGCAGAGCTTGCTGCACTGCTTTTTTGGTGAGGATGTCACGATCGAAAGCGAGGTAAACGCGGCGTCCATAGCGACAGTAAAGCTCTAGTTCTGGTCTGAGTCTGCCCAGTTTGCCGCCAGTGCTGACGCCGGGAATGCTGATGCAAGGAGTTCCCTTACTGAGGACAGATCCGGCTTTTTTGGCTCCTTCTGTGAGCACGATCGGCGTGGTGAAGTCAAATAGCAGTTTGCTCCAGTAGTCACTGTCAGGCATCTCTAAAAACAGCGGTGACAGCGGCGATCTGGATGGACTAAAGTATTTGCGAGGCTTTTGGGTTTCGGGGTCAAGCGGTGCTTTGTCTGGTTTGAACTGCGCCCCTTTAAAGCTTCGCTCTCCAGTTTTGGGATTGACGCCGGCAACGGCCCAACCGGGCACTAGCTCACCTGAATGCTTCCAGCGGCGATCGGTGTTTCGGTTGAGCAGTTGATCGACCTCGGTAGGGTCTTCAATTGTCCAAACGTTGCGAGTAATGATGTTTGAGCAAACCCCTGATGCTTCCCATTCTTGACGATGGGAATTGTTAAGATTCTGTATTGATGTGAACATGGTGAAAATTGACGGGAATGTTGGCAATAGTCCAAAGAATGAGGCCCCCGATCTATGTGGATCAGGGGCCGTTTTTATTGCCTGATCTCTCAGGATGGCGCTTTGGGTTCTGTCTTTAGCTTCAATTCAGCCTCGACAATCGCTTTAAGGATATCGATTGATTCAGCAACATCATCATTGTGATCGAGTTCAGCAGTGACATCTAAACGCTCTGATTGATAGTTACCAAGATTCTTGGTGAATCCATAGGAGACAGTTTTGATAATCATAGGGATATGTCTGGATTTCCTAGTATGAGCAAGGTTTTGGCTAGATAGTGCTGAAGCTGATCTGAGTGGCAGGATTCAGCTTCAGTTTTGGCTCTAATGAGCAATACGGACAGCCAATCATCTGGATAAACCGATGGTGTTGCCGCCGCCAAGAATTGAGAAGCAAAGACAAGCGCTACAGCATGAGTTCCTAGAACATTCATCAAATCGTTCCATTCTTCTTCTGTGCGCTGTTGCATTTAGAGTTCCTTTAGCTCTGACGGCGATGATGATTCAAGGGCAATACAATCGAACTGTTGTCGGCACTCTCATCAAATGCCTGAGTAGCAACAGCAGAGAAGGGTCTTCAAGTTGCTCAACCGAGCCTTGAAATCCGATATCTCTGCTGTAACCATCTGAACCAGATCCCAGAAACTTGAAACCAAAATTCTCGCAATAGGTTTTGATTTCCCGATCGAGTGCGAGGTTCAGCGGCATGGGATAGGAAACGGAAAGGCGTAATTCTTTCATCAGAACGTTCTCATCATTGTCTAGTGAATTGATCTAAGTGGTTACAGTGGTTTTCCGTAATCCCCACAATGTGAAATGCTACGGCCCTCATACCGAACCACGAAGTAAGAGTTACGGTGAAGCCTTGAAAGCTGCTTCACGATTGACTTTGCTTTGAGATGCGAATCAGTGGAAGCTGAGAGCTTGCCATCTCGATAAATTTTCCAGTTGAGTGGCCGCTCTAGCTGTTCATCGGACATAGTTGCTTCACCTCCGTTTCAATCGATTGCCTTACGGTTTCCAGTCCTGTGACGCTGCCCACTCTCCAATCTGGCGGCTCCCCGTCGTAAATGAGGCTGTAGATAGCGCCTGAGCGCTGGCAGGTGAGATACCAGCAGGAGCCGCTGAGCGCCTTACGAAAGTGGTATCGGTTTTGCAGAGTGGGGTAGAGAAGTTCATCAAACTCTCTCAGCATGGTTGCAGCAAGATTCTGTCGATTCATGATGGTTTTGGATAAATAAACGTGAGATCGGTGTTGCTCGCTCGGTTCGCTTTTTTCCGATCTCACTAGGGTTTGCTCACCTCATACGTATTAAATGCAGTTTTAATACGTATGAAAGTCTTCTAGAATGTTAGCCTATACGTATGATGTAGTAAAGTAAAACTGCATACGAATTTGCTGTATCTTATACGTATTGGAGACATGGAGATGACGGATGAGCGTAAGCAAGGAAAAACCTCGTCGAAACCTAACGTTGAGCAACGAAGAATGGGAAGCTCTGGGGAGGGTCGCAGATCAGCAGGGGATCAGTCGGTCGGCACTGGTGGGACAATGGGCGCTGGGAAAAGTCTCAATCAGCCCAGACCACAGACTCATAAAAAAAGCTTGAGCCTTCAGATTGAAGCTGTCCGCAGTCGGAAGGCGTTGCTTCAACAGGAAATAGAGCAACTGGACAGGCAAGAGCAGCAACTTGTTGAAACGTTACAAGCCTATGAAGAAAATATTAGCGGCTTGAATGCGTAGCTTAATACGTACAGCCCCCTATCAAGAAGGGGGCTGTTTTGTTTTCAAACAAACAAGGAAAACGCATCAAACTCAGTCAGCTAGGGAGATGCAGCCGCCGAAGGGGAACTTTAGTTAAAGTTGTTTCTCTCTCGCGTTTTTCTATGAAAGTTTTTCCCTCGTTATCAAGTTGGGTTCATGCCGCCAAGCTGTATGGCGCAGCATCTACAGGTGTGCTGATTTTCACTGTGATGTTTTGGTTTTTCATTTTGGCTGCATCAGTCGCATTTGAAGACTCTACAGCCGAGGGATTACCAGTAGTATTTTTGGTTTTCTCCATCGCTTCACTGCTAGCAGGTTTTCTGCTCTACCAGGTTGTGCGGTTCCTATATTGGGCATTCTTACGACTGTTTTGGCAGCATCCACCGCGATCAATCACGCCACAAGGGTTTAGGGCTTCACTTCACAGCTACTCAATCCTCACTGTTGCCAGCTTGCCATCATCAATCATCGCTATCTTTTACGGAGTCCTTCTACTTCCATCGGAGCCGTCGATAATCTACAGGCGCGATTTTTACCACCAACCCTCTGACGTAGTGATTGCGCTGTTCATCTGGGTGTGGCTACTCACGGCGGCTTACCTATATCAGTGGTTCCCGTTGCGACAGCAACAGAAGCGATCGATAGAGAGTGTGTGAGCTAACACTGCCATGTGCCCTGCAAGCCAAGATAGCCCTGACCGAAAAAAGTTGGAGTTCCAGGGGTTGCAACCGATTCCATTGCTTGACAGTAGTGATATCCCAATCCCAACACACGAGAGAGGCGCGCCACGACCGTTTGATCACCGTTGCCGTTTATATAAGAATCTGTAACGTTCGCATTTGTATCGACTCCGAGACCATATTGAGCATACACGTTAGCAGGGCAGATAGCTCTAGCTGTAAAAGTTAAATCCAACAATTCACTTCCTATTCCATCAACAATTTCAATCCTGTTCAAACTTGAGTTATTCCATTGCCGCCAAGGTGTTCCCGTGTATGTCCAGTTGAAAGTAGGCTCGTATCGTAACACTCGCTTCTTTACTCGATTGTGAGCATTGAACACAAAGCGCTGTGTTACTGTATCCATCATCGTTGCCGCTCCATTTGAGCCAACAAACCGAATCGAGCCTAGATAGGTTCTGAGAGGCGTTTCGCCACCTGTGTAAGCAACGACAGGAACCCCATTCTTGCGAAACATGGGAATAAACCGCGTCGTGTCATTTGTCCAGCTTTGAATATCCATGCCAAACGTGTTTGGTTCATTCGGTCTTGTTGTTGCAAACACATCAACAATGCGCGGGTTCTCAGTCGGACGGGTGAGAGATAAGCCTGCCTCTGGAATGGGTCTATACTCCCAAACAGAAAGGGCATTATTCCAAAAGGGAACAACGCCGTGAGCATAGGGCAGATAATAAAAGGTTGTAGCGCCGCTAACATCTGCGATCGGGTTGGTGGCAGAGAGCGTTAAGCGCCCACCGGGAAAGCAGATCGGGTGATTGGTTTGGAGGTCGGAAACATTGACGTTAACGAAGTTTGCAGGGTTGGAAATCGGCATAAAATCACCAAATTACATCTTTCAAGAATCACCAAATTACATCTTTAAACGAGCGCGGTTCGTTTTGTGTCCATAGCTCAAACCGCACAATTCTCTCACTCATCGTTTGGTTTCTGATTGTGCGTCCTTTATCTGGATCAACGCTCTCACGCCTAACGAGTAGCGTTGCTGAATGGGGATGAACCCTAGTAGGAGACTTTTTAAGGCGTGGATTGCGATCGCGTTCCTGAGTGACCGATTTTGTGGAGATCTCACAGGTTGTTAGCTCTAGCAAATCATCTAACTTTTCTTCTGCCTCTTGCGCCGTTGCGCCATAAACAACCATCTGCCTCCCGTTGGTTAGGTGGGCTGTACACCGAAACGGGCCCCAGTTGTAAGGCTTGGCAGCGCGCTTAATTCGTTCCCAACTGAGATCCGGGCGGGGATCGGGAATGGTTAATTCCACAACTTTCGGGCGATCACCGTTGGGTTTACGGAATGGTGGGCGCTCCATCTCGTTAAAGAGGATCGTCATCTTGCGGCGGTGAGGCATTGCTCTTAAAGCATCTGGCGCTGGCAATCCAACAATTGCACCCACATCGCGGTTATAGATCAGGCGATGTTGAGCCAGTACAGTTTGAACCGTTGGCTTGATTGAGTCCTGATTCCCAACTAGAACAATCGCCTCACCAGGTGCTTCTTTATCAGGTGTAATCCTAACGGCTCGTGACACTCCGCCGGAGTTGGCAGCGCGGGCGGCGGCTAGCTGAGAGTCGAGTTCATAGGCAAAAATGTAGCCTGCTTCAATGAAGCTATCAAAGAACTCATCTACAAACTCCTCAACGAAGTTGCGCAGCGCTGGATTTTTGATTGATTCGATCTTCTCTTCAATCTTGCCTGAAATTGTCCAACTAGGATCGCTATCCGCTGGATTGATGCCCAAGGACTTCCTGAATCGTCTATACCCACTCAAAAGGGCATTTGTCCCCAATGTGGCGGCTGTTTGCCGCACGGCATTGATCGCGGTCGCTCCGACCTCTTCTAGCGCCTCTAGCGTGGCTTCACCGGCCACAACCTTTGCTAGCGCAGCGCTGCCAATCACGGGGCATAAAACCGTAAAGCCATAGCCGATTCCAATTCCAACAAGCCAACCTGTTCCACTCCCTAACGTTGCGCCCCAAGTTCCCGCTAGCGCGATGTTCCGAGCGTTGATCTGCTCTTGAATTTCCCGATCGCTTGCGTTCCAGTCAAAGGTTGAAATGGCTTGAGAAGCGCGAACAACTGCCCCAAAAATTGCACCGAAAGTAAACCCTATTCCCCTGAAGATGGCAGAGAGAAAGCCAACAAACCGGGAAGCCCAACGAATCGTAGTGTTAAAGAAGTTTTGCAGAAAGCCGCCGCCGCCGCCTGTTCCATCATCCTGATTGGCTTGCAGCCGTCCGCTGACATTTAACCTTCGAGTAAGACCGCTGCCAGTTACAGCTCGGCGAATATTGCGACTCAGTAAGTTTGAGCGAGTAAGAGAGAGACCCATGATCAGCGTCCCCCAGGCGGCGGCGGTGATTGTGGCGTAATGTCGTCAATCTCAGGTTTAGCTGGAAAGCCCGCATTAAAAGCGCCCTCTGGGTTGTTAATCGTCCTGAGAAAACTAGCCCAATCTTGATCCTGAATGCCGCCGCTGCCAGGTACAAAGTCTTTCAATCCAGCAATCACGCGCTCGATATCGGTTTTACTTCTGAAAAATACACTTTTCAACAAACCCGATGCAAACATAATTCTCTGCAAATAGTCTGCAACGTTATCTCTGTCTTCATTTCGCCATCCCTTGATGGTGTAGGTTGAACTCTTCAAAATATCATCAAGGCTTTCAGTTCCCTCTGGATTGAAAGAATATTGCACTCTGCGTTCAACCTCGTTTCCTTTATAGCCGAGAAAAGAAGCGTTACCGCTAGCGTAATCCTGTGCAATTAATGCGGCTGTTTTGGCTGCCATCACCTCAGTAGCAATCCTCATCAAGAATGAAGTGTGCAGATCGCTATCAATGGCAGATTTAGCGGTCAACCCATAGATTTCAGCGAGTGTTTCTGCAATGTTTGGAAGTGAGACTGATTTTCGTTTGATTGCCTTCTTGCGTTGGGTCTGAATCTTCGATCTCAACTTTGATCGGAAATTCACCTGCAAGGGCATCCATTTGTTGCACTGTCCATAGCAGAAAATCAGTTAGCGACTGATGAGCAACGGTGCTCTCGCCTTGATTGGTAACGAGCCATCTAGGAGTATTGACGGGATAGGAATAGGCTCCTAGCCGTCGCGCAATCAGGCGCAGCAGTTCGTTGTTGTCATCATTCGCAGAAGGTTTACAGCAACTCATACACGGGCATCTCCGATCAGGTGGGGGTGGGGGTGGGGGTGATGGCGGTGTCCCTGGTTCATCGAAAGGAACACATTCAGGACTGTCTGGATTCGAGGGAATGAACTCTACAATTTTGACGTTATAGATTCCCGATCCCATCCACGATGTTGTTTGAGGGCGATCAAAATTACCAAACAGATAGCCTGAAACCGCGTAACGTTCATCACTGCCTGAGTACGCTCCTAAAGGTTGCCCAATTGGGCCACTAAAGAAAAACTCATCATCAACAAATCCGCCGCCTCGCGCCGGTGCTAATCCCTGCAATCTCAGGAAACCCGTGCATCGAGGGCGATATTTTGGCCCGTTATAAGGTGTAAAGATAGGCGTTCCTCCACCAGACGGCGGTGGTGGCGGTGGTGGCGGTGGTGGCGGCGGTGGTGGCGGCTGGCACTCTGGGCGCTTTGATCGATAGCAGATGTGACCGGGCGGCACTGCGATAAAGAAGAATGCCGCATTCACCTCTAGGCAAGCTTCACACTCATTTGCAGAGAAACTAGGACTGATATCAAACGGGGCAATTTCAGCCACACTGAAAGGATCGATACCAGGGCCACCGCAAAAGGGAGATGTGGGGAAGCGCTCACAGTCCCACGGCTCCGCTGGCTCATCGGGCGTGATCCAGAAACCAGTATCCCCAATCGGCTCTAAATACGATGGAATGATTTGATTGGGTGTTGGGTCGATCGGGTCAAATTCCGGATCATAGGGGTTGTTAGGCTGTTCTCTACGCACCGAATCGTACAGATCTAGCGTGTCGTAAATACTTCTGCCTCGATAGCCTCTCGTGCTCATTGCAGCGTGTTTCTTAGCGTGGGTTGAATGCTGTTGTAATGGCTTGCCCTGATCGGATCTTCTCTCTGTGGCATGAGCACGCGGCGATGATAGGCACTCAATCGAAACAGGTCAGGATAGAGCACGGAATGATAAACCCGTCTCGCGTTTTGAATTTCCCTCGTCTTTAGCCATTCCGTCAAATTCAGCATTGTTTTCCTCAATTCTATCTGTGTCCAAGCTACATGCACTCTATTCCCGATAGCGTAGCGTTAGCTGTGTCGCTAACCGCTGAAATCACGCCCTTGTAGGGGTTGGTTTTATTTATTTCATAACTTCCTCCGTTTGGCATTAAGCAGATGCCCTTACCTACCTCTGCAATCGTTCCATAGTTCAGGTAGATTTTGGCTGAACTATGGCGATTCACTAGCGTTGTTTGCAATCGGTTTTGATTGATTGGCAAAATCTGCAAGCTAGATGTTCCAACCACCCAACTAGACGGCTGACAGTATTGGATGAGGCGTTCTTCTTCGGGCAACGTGGTTACTTCTTCTTTCACCGAGCCGAAGACTGTCACCTCATCAGCGCCCTGCAACAGTCCATAGCCTGCATCTACAATGCTTGCAAGAATGCGGGCATCGGCGGCAACGTTGATGATGCCGTTGTCACTGAAATAGGGCATCAAATTAACGTGATAGTAAGGAATGCGATTCAGCAAGGCGATTGAGGCAATCTGGCAGGGAGGCATTCTAGAAGTCTCAAGAAACAGAGCAAGCTCTTTACGCTTGCCCCCCATTCCAGATCTCGAACGGCGGTGATTCGCTCGGTTCTAGTGCTCGTGACCTCCAACTCTGGCAACGATTGCTCTTCTAGAGATCTGATTCTCACCATCAAGCGCAAATCGGTGATAAACCCGCAATATCTCACCGTGGGTAACAGATCCCAGGGAGAGGTGAAACCCGGTTCATACAAAACATTAACCTGACCTAGAGAACTAGACGTAAACCGTCTAAGAATCGTTGTAGACCTACTGTAAATTGACTGCAACATAAAGCGAGACTTTCGAGAAAATACAATTTTCTCACGCAATTATGGGGATAATATCTAAAGATTATTGCAATTTTGTAGAGGGGTTAAATTAATAGAAATGCCTGATTTAACGTTTACGGCTCTAGCAGCAAAGCTTCCAGCTAACTCTATTAGTTCAAGTTCTGGTGATTTGGTGATCTCCGTTAGGGCGGTTATGGGAGAGACTAACGTAGCACTAACCGACCAGAAATAGGGGAGTTTTTATCTAAATTGCTAGATGCTGCCAGCAATGCCCAAACTGATCACAATGCCGTTGCAACGCCTAAGTTTCGCTCATACAATTCACCAGTTGCTAGCGCTCCATTTAGAAATGCAACAACACAACTATATGAGGCAACTTTCACCTATACTTTGAGTGTGAATATTCCACTCAACCGGGATAGCGTCAACGCTGTAGAGACTACTGCAACTGCATTCTAGGTTTTTCAAGAAATGAGAATTCTTGCTTATTCTTCTGATTTAATCGAAGGATTGATGTAGACTTAGATTGCCCCAATCTTTCTGATTGCTAACAGGTGAAAAATATTTTTTTCGCCTGTTTCTTGTACGTAACTCCATGTTCCGACGCCTAGGGTTCGTCTGTTTTTTATAGCCTTTCATCGCTCTAAATTGACTCCGAGAAACCACGTAGACAGCCATTAGAAAATAGGGGTAAGCTCTGTCTATCAAAGGTTTTCAAGTTAAGGAGAAATCGGTTTATGGCACGTCGTTACTCTCAGATCAGACGCGGGGCAGAGTATGATGCAGCGCTTGATAATTACGTTGCTTACATACGAGATGCAGCAACCCGTCCCACCAAGCGGATGCAAGGCGGCGCTAGAGGCGCACGGCGCGAAACCTTACAGGCGGCGCTTTTGCCGTTTGGCATCGACCTACCCGCAAACACTTTTGCAGCGGCTCGCATCTCTCAAACTTCTTTTGCGGCGATCGGGGCAACGCTAACGAATCGAACCTATACGGGCGCTACACAACTCGCGGCGGCCACTCCCCTAGCGAAGTTTCGCCCTGCGAGAGTTAGCGCGTTCCGGGGAACAGGGGCCGCAACCTACGTGCAATCTAAAGTAACGAAGCTGTACTATCTCAAATATGAAGGGGACAGCTTCACCGCTCCGATCGGCGCTTTGAATGCTGCTGAAGAAGAAGCCGATGGTTGCCGTTTGGTTCGTACTGCGATTCAGGGTGTCTTTGGCGCGGCTGACATTCAGCGTATTTCCTTCTCTCCCGAAAAGGTTCCTGTGTAATGTTGGCGGCTAAGCTATTTGACACTCCGCTGATCATCGTTCCTGGTATGGATGCGGCAACGATTGAGGCGGAGTGGAATGCAATGGTTGAGCGTTCCAGAATGACGCAACGCTTGATCGATGGGTTGATCGATTGGGAAACTTTTCTAGATTTCATGGTGCAAGCAGGCTATGAACCTGCCGAGTTGCTTCAGCAGGCAGAAGAAAATCTAGACTTTGCCATCAGAGAAGGGTTGGAAATTGAGCGATGAGCGATCGGCTGTTTCCTGATTTTGCCGATGCAATGGAGTGGAACCTAGTGGCGCGGGATTCTTACACCGCTCCCACGGCTCCCACTCCAGCTAATA
This sequence comes from Cyanobacteria bacterium RM1_2_2, assembly GCA_012033495.1. Taxonomy (GTDB): domain Bacteria; phylum Cyanobacteriota; class Cyanobacteriia; order Elainellales; family Elainellaceae; genus Elainella. The sequence goes on from JAAUQT010000074.1 coordinate 18,446, forward strand.
ACCGCCTGCCGAATCGCAGTTTTTTGATTGAGAACAGCCATGCTGTGATCATCGGCGTAAACAGCATCGGCGCTCGTTCTACTTGGTCAACGGGCGGCTGGGCGGCTCAAATTCTGCCCTTCCTGCCTAGCAGCACGTCCACCTATGTGGCCGCAGTGCAATCTGGAAAGCGATGGCTACGGCTGAGAACCTTGAATTTAGTGGTTTTTCCCAAATTTACCAGCACTTGGATTTTAGATCTAAGCTTCCCCTATTGGCTGCCAGATGTCTCGATCGAAGTGTGGCGCTATGACGGCCGCGATATTGACCAGTTCCAGCGATTCAATGAACTAGAGGCACGCTTACCGTGAATGAGATCGCTCTACTAGGGGCAATTATCGGATTGTCCACGGGAATCTTGACCCTACTGGGTAGCCTGTGGAAAGTGTTCAACCTACTCTCATCGCTTCAGCGGCGTGACGATGCACTGCAACACGATATCGAATCGTTAGAACTGGTTTGCAATGGGCTGACGGGTAGGATTGACCATATCAAGCGGCGGCTCTCAGTTCAAATCAGTGCTCAAAATGCCACCCTGCATGATATTGAAGGCTGGATGATTAAAAACACTGAGTATGAGCGCCGATCAAGACCAGAACCAGATCCACATACTACAAGCCAGGACTAAAACGGGACTACTACAACGTAATACAAGCTGCTGAAACGGTGATTCTCTCGTGGCGCTCCGATCGCTGAAATGCTCGTTTTTTCGTTGCCTGCCTGCGAAAGCCCGCAGTCGATCAAGTTCAAAATGGGAGAGCGCTGAAAATCCTCGTGTCCGCAGTTCAAATCTGCGTCCTGGCATTCACAGAAAATCAAGAAAAGCCAAGATTGGCAAAGGGTTTCAGCTTACCCAAGATCTCCAATGAGGAAATCTTGGGGTCATTTTTTTGGGGGGCTTTTGGGGGACTTTAGAGCAAAAACTGGTGGAAAACTGGTGGAAGTGGTGGAGGTTCTATAACGTAACTAGCCACTAGGAAAAGGAGAGGACGATGTTCTCCAGAACGCCTACGGGTCGAGCCTCCAAAGGTTCTGTCTCTATCATCAACACCCACGATCGCCTCCAGCTTCGCTTCAGCTATGGTGGTAAGCGCCACTATCTAACGCTGGGACTGCCTGATACTGCCGCCAATCGAAAACTGGCTGAATTGAAAGCAGCGGAAATCGAAAAGGATATTCTTTACGAGCGGTTTGATCTCACCCTCGAAAAGTACAAATCTCAGTCTGCTCTCAGTACAATTACATCCACTACACCTGCTACCAAAGCCAAGCCGCAGTTGGATGAACTGTGGGCAAAGTACAGCGAGTTCAAAAAGCCTCAGATCAGTCCCAGCACTTATGTTAAGGACTATATCAAGTGCCGTAACCACATCAGCCGTTTGCCCAGTCGCTCTTTAGACGAAGCATTGGTGATCCGCGACTACCTGCTCGAAAATCTCACGCTTGATGCAGCAAAACGCTGTTTGAATTACTTGAAAGCCTGCTGTAACTGGGCAGTAGAAGATGGGCTGATTGAGGTGAACCCTTTTGTGAGCATGAAGATCAAGGCTCCGAAAGGGCTGGGGGAAGATGAAGATATCAACCCCTTCACTAAAGAGGAACGCGATCGAATTATTCATGCCTTCGAGACCGATCGCTACTTCTGTCACTACACTCACTACGTCCGGTTCCTGTTTTTTACGGGGTGTCGTCTTTCTGAGGCGATTGCTCTGCGGTGGAAGCATATCAGCAGCAGCGTAGTCAAGTTTCGCGAGTCGGTGGTGGTTTCTGAAGATGGCTTGGTGCAGAAGGAAGGGCTGAAGACCCAGAGGAAACGCGACTTCCCAATCACGCCAGAGCTTCAAGCTATCCTGGGTGCAATTAAGCCAGCCCACAATGATCCGGAAGCTCTCATTTTCACGAGTCCCAGGGGGAAGTTCATCGACCAGCACAATTTCTTGAATCGGGCATGGAAGGCAATTTTGAAGAAGTGTGGGATTGAGTATCGCAAGAGCTATCAGACGCGCCACACCTTCATCAGTTTGTGTGTAGAGGCGGTAATCAACAGCACGGCGATTGGTCGGTGGACTGGAACGAGCGCAAAGATGATTGACAAGCACTATGGGGCAACGAATTTCACAAATCTGAGACCGCCTGACCTCTCCTGATAAGATCATTTACTGGCAGGGAAAGGGAGCAAGTGCTTCCTTTCTCGCTGTCCTGCAATGGGAGTGCAACGGATGACTTGGGATACTCAATTGAGGTTGCGGGTGCTGCAAGGAGTTGAAGCAGAGTTGTATCTGACGGCTCTGCAACATACGGTTGCTTACCTCTGGGATATCGTCAAGCTAGATGATGACTTGAATATTAGGACAGGCGATTCTCTTTCAGAGAGGCTAACGCCAACGGATCTTCGATAGCGCCAGCGTTGAACAGAAGATTGTTTTGCTGCACCAGTGTTTTTCGGCTTTGCTGAAACCAGAGATCCCTGCGCCTCCCCTCACGAATGTCATGGAAGCGGCTGCATTCCTCCCTTTCGCGTTTCTACAGATGAGAATTGAAGAAGAAATCGAAGATGAAATGAATTGGGCTGGACAGGAAGACGGTGACGATTTCATCTATTTCTATCGACGGCTTGTTGAGAATGTTTACAACACACTGATTTCCCGTAGCCAGCAAGCGATCGATGATGAGGGTGAAGAACCCTTTTATCTGGACTGGCACTCGACTAATGCTAGTGATTGGGAAGATGCAATCGATTGCTTGGCAGACTTTATTTTCTACGATCGCGACTGGCAAGTAACCTCGCTGCATCCCCAATTGCTGGATGGATTGGACAAAGACTTTAGTGAACAGACCGGAATTTTTGAGGACTACATCAGCAATCGCCTACCCAAAGTTAGCTCAGAGCAGGTTGCAACAGCCCTATCTGAAATTCAACATTGGCAGCAAGATGGTAATGATTTTGTTTGAAAGATTTTATACTTCTTCATCCACTGCTCCCAATGCAATCAGCGAAGCTCGCTGAGCATCTGTTAAGCCTGTAGTGCCTGTAATGTTCATACCTTCGTAGGGTCTAGGGATTCTCAATGTCTTAATGCATTCACCTGTCACAGTATCCCAAAGTTTGATCGTCTCATCGTAACTGCCACTAGCAAGAATTGAACCATCAGGACTAAAGGTGAGCGAATACACCCATGCAGTATGTCCTTGAAAAATGGACAAACATTGATAGGTGCGAATATCCCATGAACGCACTGTTCCATCACTATTACCACTTGCTAAAATATGGTCTTGAGGGCTAAAAGCAACAGAAAATACCCAGTTTGTATGTCCTGTCAGGATATTCAGTCTTTGATAAGTACTGGTATTCCATACCCCTCTTCCATCATTTAAGCAGAGTTAAATAGGAGGCGACGCAGCAGTAACTCATGAATCACTGGGCAATAGAACTGCTGCATTTGCTCAATTAATTGGAAAAATCCTTGGATCAATACAGGAATCTCAAATACCTCTAACCATCGTTTCAACCGGTTGAAGCTGACCCACGGTTCGACAATCAAGCGCAAATTGTTGAGCAAGTTCTTCCATTCCTGTTGGCTGTCCCACCACGGATGTTGGGCAAACACCTGATGCGACAAGGGACACTCTCGATTGAACGCATCAGCAAACAGACTCACCATTGTGAAGGTACTCATGACAATCTCCCACCACCGCTCGATCTGCTTGTAATCGGTGACTCGGAAATCTGCCCAGCCCAACGCATCCTTGCTCTGCTTGAGTCCATACTCAATCCAAGTTCTAAAGCCATAGTGGTCACCAATTTCCTTGAGTTTAATGGCTGGTGCAGCAACCAGGAGAAATGAGGTGGAGTTGTCCGGTAACGTTTGCGGGTTCGTGGTCAATAGCCAATATTGCTTGCGGCGACGTTTGCCGTAAATCACCTCTGCCATGTAGCGCGTTTCCCTAGTGCCATTGCTAAAGGTGCGCTCAAAGCCTTGCCAAGGTTCTTGATAAACTTCCTCTTCCTGAGGCAACCACAGCCCATGATTACTGCGAATAGCCAGAATCTAGGGCAACTTCAACTCGTCGAGCACATTCACGAAGTTGACTTTGCTTTCACCATACAAACTATCTGCCAGCACCAGTTCAAAGTGAAATCCCATTGCTTGCAATTGTCGAATCATTCGGGCAGCAATTTGCGGTTTGCTTTGATATTCATCCCCCGTTTTGAGTCGGTCTTTGGGTTTGTAGATGTCAAAGCTTAACGGTAGAATCATGCCCTTGAATAGTCCGTAAGCAGTGACCGCAACAATTCCATTTTCCTTCTTGCCCACATTGCCGATGTATTGTCGTTTGACATAATCGGTGTGATTGCCTTTTTTACAATCTCCGGTTTCGTCAATCAGCAAGTTCATGCTTTGCTCATTCACCAATTCCAGAATCAACTTGAGTCGAGTCTGTCACAATCGAGCAACTGACCAGGGAGATTTGGTCAACAAGTGATGTAAGCCTTGTTCATTGTTTAACCCAACGGCTTTGGCAATGGCAGGTAAAGTTTTGCGCTTGAGGTCTGAGATCATCCCGACGTGCAGGTATTTGAAGGACTCGAAACTCCGCACTTCAGGAAATAAGTCAGCGTACATCTCACAATACTCATCGACAAATCGCAGGGTAGGACGAGCGGCACGGGGGGCAACCATAACTGGGGCAGACCAAGTACATTTACTCTTCCAGTCTAGTTATTCCTTCCGTAAATGATGGAAGAGGAGTATCACTCTTCTATCATTTACGGAAATAAAAATTAGACTAAAATTGCTAGAACGTTTTTCTAACCTTTACTTCAACGTTCACACTCTTTCCAAGATGGTGCTGCCGGCTGTGAACAAGTTGTGAATATTGAACTGTCTATTGCATGTAGCTTTCAGCAATTCTGATCGGATTTTTCTCTACCGAG
>JAAUQT010000075.1 GCA_012033495.1 Cyanobacteria bacterium RM1_2_2
TTACCGAAAACGTGCTCTGCGATATTCGTCAAGCGGCCTATAGCCGATTGATTGCTTTACCTGAATCATGATTATTGGAAGGAGACTGCCTGGAAGTATTACCATCGCTGCCCTCTCAGTCAGTTGATTTGATCGTCACATCACCGCCCTATGCCAAACAGCGCAGTAAAACCTACGGAGGGGTTGATCCTGATCAATATGTTGAGTGGTTCCTACCCATTTCAGAATCTTTACAGCGTATTCTCAAACCTACAGGCTCCTTTGTTCTCAATATCAAAGAGCCTGCGGTGAAGGGAGAAAAACACACATTCGTTCTGGAATTAATTCTTGCTTTAAGGCAGCAAGGATGGCTATGGACTGAGGAGTATTGCTGGCATAAGAAAAACTCTTTCCCTGGTAAGTGGAGTAACCGATTTCGGGATGGGTGGGAAAGGTGCTTACACTTCAATCTGCAAAAGAATTTTGCAATGTATCAAGATGCTGTCAAGGTGCCGATGGGAGACTGGGCAGAGTCGCGCCTCAAAAATCTGAGTGAAACGGATAAAAAACGAGATAACTCAAAGGTAGGCAGTCCTTTCGGTAAAAATGTTTCTAATTGGGTGGGTCGAGAACTGGCTTATCCTGATAATGTTCTCCATATGGCGACAGAATGTTCTAACCGTGGGCATAGTGCAGCTTTCCCTATCGAATTACCGAGTTGGTTTATTAAGTTGTTTACTGAAGCAGGGGATGTTGTTTTAGATCCGTTTATGGGTAGTGGAACAACGGCTGTAGCCTGTCAACTGCTGGAGCGCCAATACGTTGGTATCGAAATTAGCCCTGACTATTGCAAGCTAGCTGAAGAACGGATAGCGAATCTAAAAGATCTCAAATTAGAACTTCAGCAGGAGCAAAAGAAACGGCGTAAGAAAAAATTAGACGAAGCACAAAACGTAGATTTACAAATCAGCTTGCCTTTAGACTAAAAAAGAAAAATTATTGCAGTGTGTGTACTCTAGAACTAGCTGCATTTGCTGAAAGGTAGAAAGCGTGACATCGCCAATCCTTGACTCAGAAGATTTAGAAGCTCAAATTAGAGAATGTTTGAGAGCTTTTTACGATCGCAGGATCAACAAGCTTTCGACTTTGAAACTGACTAAACTAGAAGCTAAAAATCCCTATCTCTTTCGGGCATTGGGGGTACAAAATGCTGCTGAAATGGTTGAGGAAACCCTGAGAGCGTTTATCTCATCTTCTGATGAGACTATTTTTGGTGAAGTCTTTTTTGAACCCCTTGCCCGATTTGCTGCTAGTGGAGGTGTAGCTACGGAAATCGGCATGGATATTGTGATAGAGACTGAGGACACTTACACGGTAATAGAGATTAAATCTGGCTCTAGCTGGAGTAATGCCCGTCAGAGTCGTAGAATTCGCCAAGATTTTGAGGAAGCTGAAGCAAGATTTTTAGAAAAAGGAATTCAAAAGCAGTTCAGGGCAATTTTAGGGCAGTCTACTGGAACAGCCTGTAGAGAAGCTGGTGCAGGTCAAAGTTACGATGTTCTTTCAGGACAAGCTTTTTGGCAATTTATGACAGGCGATCCGAACTTCTATCTAAAACTAATGAGCTTGATGAAGGATTATCCTCTAAGGCAACGTCCTGATTACCAAGAAGCCTGGGCTGCTGCGGTTAATCGGCTAACTAAAGAATTTTTAGACAAGTATTCTACTCCTGATGGCTCAATTGACTGGGAGAAACTAACCCAAGTGAACAGTGGTATAAAATCTCCTCGCAGCAAAAGAAATCGTAGATGAGCTAAGAAAATTAGCTAAGCTTGTTAGTTGCCGTTGCCACCTTGCGCGATGGTTTGAATCAGTTGCAGCATCAAGGCTCTGTCCTGATTGGCTTGTTCTGCGAAACGGTCAAAGCGCTCTACAAAACTGTCGAAGCGTTGTCTAGACTCCTCATGCAAAGTTTCGTGGCTGGCAACAATATCAGCCAGCGTTGCGACCGTTGAACGCAGTTCGGAAATAGACCGTTTAATCTCAGTAATGTCAGTTTCGATTCGATCTAATCGTTCGGTCATGGCTTATTGCTTTGCTGGAGGGGAAGTTTAAGGCTGGAAGCCAATTGAAGCAATTAATCTTCCAGATTATAACGCTGGATCAATTCTCTGACGTTATCTGATTCTAGGTATTGATCAATCGATTCTTGTATAAGACTGCTCATGCTGCGCTCTGTAACTCCTGCAAGCTTCTTAAGCAGTCTCACAGTGTCTTCATCCAAAATTACCCTTGCTTCCTTCTTACCTGGTCTTGTAGGCGACATTCCGAGAAGATATTTACAAACTGACTGATTTTCCCATAAGATGACTGGATAGACTGGAGTGCTGGCTATATTCCAGTCAGGCAAGATTGAATTAAGAAAATTATGTTTATGATTACCCTCTCTGACGATGAAGTGGCGCTTCTGAAATCGCTGCTTACTGCCCTGCGCGCCATCAAAATCAAAGCCCTCGTGATTCTGTCCAAAGCAGAAAGGAGGCGTCCATGATTGTCCTCACTGATGAACAAGCCATCGTGGTTAACCGCTTGCTGACCTGCATTCTGCTCAACGAAACCTACAGGCTCTCAGATGTCGAAGATGCTTTGGTTTGGACTGCTCCAGAGAACCGCCAGATCCTGTGTCCGTTTGATAGCTTGTGGTCGAGAAACCTAGCTGAGGAGATTGTCCGGTTAATCAGACAGCCTGGTTGATAATGCCATCTTGGTGCGAACCCTCTCGTTCAGTGCTGGAGGGCTTTCCGCTAGCTTATGCCCATCTCCCCATCCCCGCTACTATGATAAAGATATGTAAACTCAAGGGCTGAACGGATGGAGTGGCAGGAAATTTACGGCAACTGGGTGTTAGCGCCATCTCGCCCTATTGCCATCATTCACTTTTTAGGTGGGGCATTTGTGGCGACGGCTCCGCAGATCACTTACCGCAGTTTGTTAGAGTATTTTGCCGATCAGGGCTACGCGGTTGTCGCTACGCCGTTTGTGAATACGCTCGATCACACCACGATTGCTCAGCGAGTCATGCGGATGTCAAATTTGGCGTTAGAGTATTTGGCAACAGAAGTTTATCGCCAATATGCTTTGCCTATCTACGGTGTGGGTCACAGTATGGGCTGTAAGCTGCATCTGCTGATCGGCAGTTTGTTTCCCCAAGAGCGAGCCGGAAACATCTTGATTTCGTTCAACAACTATCCGGCCCGTCGTTCGATTCCGTTAGTCGAACAGTTCACGCAATTTTCCAAACTCACCGCTCAGTTTGCCTCTCAGATCAATTCGCCATTGCCGCCTCAATTTGCCGCTGCTTTTGATGTCGAGTTTACGCCATCGCCCGAAGCCACCAATCAGCTTATTTTGGAAGCGTATCAAGTGCCGCGCAATTTGCTGATCAAGTTCAGAAATGATGACATCGACCAAACCCGCCCGTTAACTGAGGTCTTGCAAACTCGCTTCCCAAAGCTAACCAGCGTCCAAATTTTGCCAGGCAATCACCTGACGCCGCTCGGACAAGACGTGCGTTGGCAAACCGGAGCCGAATTTACTCCCTTCGATGCGATCGGGCAATTTTTCAAACAGGAGCTAACCCGCGACCTCAACCAGCTTAAACAAACGCTAATGCTGTGGTTGAATCCGTTAGAGTCGCTGCGGTAACGCAGATTGCGCTGGAAGATAGGGCGAGCGTGAAGGCGGAGTTTGGTAGGATTGAGCCATCAAAGCAGGAGGGCGTTATAGAGATTGTGACGAGCTGGATGGAGCAAGGAATTCGGCAGGGGCAAGCCGAGGGATCTCAGCGTGAAGCGCAGTCATTTGCATTGCGGTTGCTCAGACGTAAGTTTGGAGAAATTGCCTCTGAGCTTGAGCATCAGGTCAGAGCGTTATCGGTCACTCAATTAGAGGAGTTAGGCGAAGCAACATTAGATTTCTCAACAATTGCCGATGTCGTGGCTTGGCTAGAGCGCTTGGATAACGAGAACAATCAATAACGAGAACTATTCTCGAAGAATCCGGGGATCTTGCGTTCACGAATTATCTAGGACTGCGACAGAGATACTTCTGATCAGGTTTGATTCGGTTAAATGCCCTTGACCAATCAGCCTCGATCGCTTCACGATAAGCGTAGAGTTTACGCTGAGCGCCCTCATGACCCTTGCTACTCCGATCCCTTCTGTTCCGGTTTCCAATCGTCCCCTGTGGCGGCTCGCTTGGCAACGCATCCGACAGCGCCCGCTGCAATATGTGCTGTGTATTCTCGGCATTGCCCTTGGCGTCGCCATGATGGTGTCGATCGATTTGGCGAATGGGTCAGCACAGCGAGCTTTTGCCCTTTCCACCGATGCCGTTACCGGGCGCACCACTCACCGCATTGTAGCCGTGTCGCCAACGGGCGTGGATGAGTCGATTTACAGCCAGCTCCGGCGCGAGTTCAACCAGATTCCAGCGTCGCCAGTCGTGGAAGGCTATGCGCTGGTGGAGGAGTTGGAGGCTCAGCCCTATCGGTTGGTAGGTTTAGACCTATTTGCCGAGTCGCCCTTTCGCAGCTATTTTGGCGATGTGGAAAGCCAGGGGGCAGGATTTGTGCAGTTTTTGACCGATCCTGATGCGGTGGTGCTGTCGCAGGAAGTGGCAGAGCGATCGGGGATTCGGTTAGGCGATCCGCTGCATCTCGACATTGCTGGACAACATCGCACCGTGCATTTAGTGGGAACGTTAGCAACAACGGATCAAACGAATCGCCGCGCCCTGAGTAACATCATTTTTGCAGATATTGCTACGGCTCAGGAGATTTTAGGGCAAATTGGTAAGTTAAGCCAAATTGATCTGATTGCAAATAGCTCAGCAGAGATTACCGCGATCGAATCAAGTTTACCCACTGGCTTAAAAATCGAAACCGCCGCAGCCCAGAAAAATGCCGTCCAGCAAATGACCGCCGCCTTTGAACTCAACCTTGCAGCCTTGAGTCTGCTGGCGCTGGTCGTTGGTATGTTTTTGATCTACAACACCGTTACGTTTAGCGTTATCCAGCGTCGTCCAATTTTCGGGATTCTGCGCTGTTTAGGTGTGACGCAAGGGCAAATTTTTGTACTGATTTTAGGCGAAGCAGCGATTTTTAGCGTCATTGGTTCTGCGCTGGGCGTTGGTCTTGGCATTGTGTTGGGGCGCAGCATTGTTGGGCTAATCACCCAAACCATCAACGACTTCTACTTTGTGGTGACGGTGCAGCAAGTAACGCTCTCCAACAGCACACTTGTCAAAGGTCTGGTGATTGGGATTGCGTCTGCCCTGTTTGCCTCGGCGTTGCCTGCCCTCGAAGCGATGAATACCCCGCCCACGCTGATTTTGCAGCGCTCGACGCTAGAAAGCCGTGTCCTCAAACTCTTGCCCAAACTGGTGTTAGCATGGGTGGCTCTGACCGGAGCCGGAATTTTGCTGCTGCGCTGGCAGGGAGCCGGACTGGTCGCCGCCTTCACCGGATTGTTTGCCGTCCTGTTGGGAGCCGCCTTGTTAACGCCACCCCTGATTGCGGTGATGATGCGAGGCTTTGCGCCGCTCGGACAGGCATTTGGCGTATTGGGACGGTTGGCTCCCCGCGATATTTTGCGGTCGTTGAGCCGTACTTCGGTAGCGGTGGCGGCGCTGATGGTGGCGGTTTCGGTGATTGTGGGCGTTTCGATTATGGTCGGTTCGTTTCGCGGCACGGTGGTGAGTTGGCTGGATCAAACCTTGCAGGCAGATATTTACGTCTCGCCGCCTACGACAACTGCGAATCGGGTCATCGGCAAACTTGATCCGCAGGTAGTCGAAACGCTCCAAACCTGGAACGGAATTAAGGATGTTGTCAGCTACAACGATGCAGAAGTGCGCGTAGTCGATTTTGACAAGCAGGTGAAATTAATCTCAGCCAATGGTGATGTATCGCAAGGAAAACGCCCCTATGCCTGGATTCGACCCGATTTGGGAACCGATCCGTGGATGGCATTAAATGAAGGAAAAGGAGCGATCATTTCAGAGGCGCTGATCATTCGAGAGAATTTAGCAGAGACACCCGAAACAATTACTCTGGAAACGCCAGAAGGCAACCGCTCGTTCCCCATACTGGCGGTCTTTTACGATTATTCCTCTGATCGCGGCACGGTGATTTTAGACGACAGCGTGTACGAACCGATCTGGCATGACACCAGCATCGCGTCGCTCGGATTGTTTGTGCAGCCCAACACCGACACCGAAGCGATTGTTGCCGAGATTCGAGAATACTTTCGCGGACGACAAGACTTATCCGTACAGTCGAACCGCACCTTGCGCGAAGACTCGCTGATTATTTTTGATCGCACCTTTGCCATCACCAATGCCCTGCGTCTGCTGGCGGTTGTGGTTGCTTTTATTGGTGTTTTAAGTACGCTGATGAGTTTGCAACTAGAGCGCACCCGCGAACTTGGCATCCTGCGTTCTACAGGTATGACACCTCGGCAGTTAGGTACAATGACGCTGCTGGAAACCGGACTGATGGGCGTGATGGCGGGCGTGTTTGCCATGCCGTTGGGCTATGCGCTGGCGTGGATTCTCATTTACGTGATTAACGTGCGCTCTTTCGGTTGGACGCTGCAAATGGCGCTGGAAGGCAAATACTTTTGGCAAGCCTTTCTCGTGGCGATTGTGGCGGCTCTGCTAGCAGGTATTTATCCCGCCCTGCGGTTAGGCAAAATGAATATCTCGACCGCAATTCGGCAAGAATGACCTTGATTCCCGTTGGGGTCGGTTGGTAAGGGTCGGTTGGTAAGGGTCGGTTGGTGGGGGTCGGTTTGCAGGGGTCGGTTGTAAGGGTCGGTTTGCAAACCGACCCCTACTTGGGCGTATCAATTCTCAAACTGTCTACTAACATTCTTGCTGTCAGATCTCCACTGTTACTATCCGGTAACAGGAATTGTAGATCAGCAATTCCCGATGACATACTTTTTATGATCAAAATTTATGACAACAGAAGCCGACCGCTTCGGTGTAATTAGGCTATCTACTCGGCAATTGCAGCATCCAGAACTCTTGACCGGGCTGGAAGCCTGGCTTCAGTTAGGGCTGCTTTCCCATACTCAGGTCAAGCAGTTTTGCAGCAAGTATTTGTGTTGTGCTGTGCCAGTAGTTGCAGTTGACGAATCCCTGCCTTTCTCGGTTCCCGCTCAATCGGCTTCAGCCGAGCACATCCCTGTTGCAAATGTTGCAAATGCAGCTATTCGTCGCAGTTCTGACTTTGCCGACGCGAATCCTGCTCCGACCGCCAATCAACCGAGAACTACTTGGCTCACCCGCTCGCTACAATCCCTGATGGCAGAAATCGGCGTGATTTGGTTGCTGGGCTTGGGTGTGTTTATGGTGGTGGTGTCGTCGGGAGTGCTGGCGGCCAGTCAGTGGCAAAACTTCTCTCCAGTTGGGCAATACAGCATTCTGTTGTCCTACACCTTGCTTTTCTGGTTGGTCAGCCTGTGGACGAGTCGCCAACCTGCCCTGCGTTTAACGGCACAAATGCTGCAAACCGCGACGTTATTGATCATTCCGGTTAACTTCTGGATGATGGACGGTTTACGGTTGTGGCAAAGTAGTTTTGGTGTTATCGCTAACATATTTGCTGCGTTTATCCTCACTTATATTAGTTTTTCCCTCACGCCTCGACTTGCACCTTCCGAAAGGTATTCTCGGCTAGCGATTTTCAACAGCATTGGCTTGAGTTGGCTGCATTGGGGCTGGGCAATCACCGGAATGCCGCTCATCGCCACCTATGCTGGAACAATTGGCACAGCGCTCCTTACTTACCGTCGGATGCAGCACTCTGGCTCGCCCTCAAACTTACCGCCAACTAATGATGTAGCTTCTGAGACTCCTCCCCCAATTTCTCTCCCCACGCTGATCATTGCCCTCTCAACCTTGCTGCTGTTGGGACGAGCGATTTTAGGGGCAGAAGTGCCAGTCGAGCAGTTGGGGCTGGCGTTTGGCATCTGCGGTTGGCTGTTCTGCTGGCTGTCGCGTCCCCAAGCTTCGCCCGCCTCAACTCCTCGCAACTTTACGAGCGGGCTGTGGGTCAAAATCGGAACTGGACTACTGCTGCTGGGTTGGGTGATTACGGTGAATGCTGATCCACCGTGGCAGGCGGTTGCCATCAGTGGGCTGGGGCTATGGCTGCTGGGCGATCGGCTACGGCATCGGGGCACGGTTCCCCAACTGGTCGCCAGCCTTCTGATCGGGCTACAAACCTATCTGATGCTGTGGCGGCTGCTGCCAGCGGACTGGCGAGAGCAGATCATCACATCTGCCGCTCAACTGTTCGGAACCAACGGAATGCCAGTAGCGCTGCTGGGACTGCTGGGACTGCCCTACCTGTGGCTGATGCTGGGCATGGCTCGATGGCTGCGGCGACGGTTACAGCAACATCTACAGGAATATTTACAGCGATATCTACAGCCACCGTCCGAACTAGCAACCATCACCGAAATCATAGCGCTGGGTTTGGGCGCAGTTTTGCTGCTCTTTAGTGCAGGCAATGATCCGATTCGGTCGCTGAGTTTGTCGCTTTCTGCGCTGACGTTGGCGTTCACCATTCGGCGACGGGCGCTTCCAGCGGCTTGGCTTTACCTGACGCATGGGCTAATTCTGGCGGCGATTGCATCTTGGCTTGAGACTCGCTTCCCCAATTTAGAACCGCTGATCTGGGCGCAAATTCTCCTGGTTGGGATGGTGATTGAGTGGAGCTTAAGCCTGAGCAACCGACACGCTTGGCGGCAGTCTTGCTGGCATTTTGGGTTAGGGTTGGCAAGTTTGAGCTACGGGGTGCTGTTAACTCGGATCAGTTCAGCCGATCTCAGTCAGGCAAATTTGGTTTGGTTGCTCACACCTTTCTGCCTAACTGGACTGACGCGACTGCGACAATTTCCCCAACCTCGGCTAGCCGCTTGGCTCAGTGCAGGCAGTTTGATTCTGGTGCTGTTTCTCGCTTCCACACTCAACAGTTGGATGCTTAGCCTCGCCGTCGCCACCGGATTGATGCTGATCAACACCCTCACGCTCCAGCGCTTCTCGGCTGCTTTACTCACCGTCGGTTTTGCGCTCGGATTCGAGGCAACTGCCATCTACCACTATTTCTCCAGCGACCTCAACTTTGAGCGCGTCATGCTGCTGCTGACTGGTAATCTTTGGCTGCTCTGGTTGGCTCAGGATATCCTCTCTCGCCGAACCGCTAGATTAAGCCAGCAATATGGATCGGCAGCGAATGTCTGGGCGATCGGCATCAGTTTGATGAACTTACTCAGCCTCAGTTTGTACCTGCTTTTTGTCTATGCCTTTACATTGGGCGGAGATGTAACAGTCCCTGCCTCGTTAATTTGGGCTAGCGGACTCATCGTGGCGGCGATGGTCTACCACCTGTGGCGACAAGCTCCCCATAATTTAACCTTCTACGGTTTGGCGTGGGCAACCGAACTGTTTGTAATCACGCTGATTGGACGCTTCAACGGCTCGACCGCAACACTCGCCATCGGGACGCTCGCTTTGGGGCTAATCAGCCAGCTTGCAGGCGATGTTTGGGTCAGCCGTTCCAGACAGTCTTATCGCAGCAGTTGGCATTTGGTTCCTTTACTATATGCAAGTTTGGGCGTTCTGTTAGGACACACTCAGTTCACCGCCACCACCGGATTCTATACCCTAGCAGCCGCTCTGATTGGCATCGGAGTTGGGCGGCGCGATGTTGCCTTCAAACCCCTGACGCAACTCTCCATTCTCGCCGGCTCAGTGGCTTGGTATGAGATGCTGGTCTATCAACTGATGCAGGCAGAAGGCGAGCATCTGGGCGACGGGCTAACCTTACTGGCAGGGCTGGCGGCTCTGATCGCACTCGGCAACTGGCTGGGGCAACGGTGGCTGCTGCCCTACCTGCGGCTACAGCGACAGGAACTCATTTGGATCGCCCATCTACACTGGTTTGCAGGAAGCGGCATTGCTTTTTTTGCGCCGCCAATTGGTCTAAGCGATCGGGGATTTTGGCTCTGGCTTCTGGTTGGCGTTGCTTTAGCAGGCTATGCTATGGCGAACGGACGGTTAACTACTTCACCTAATTCAGAAGATACGTCTTCTAGAAGATTAACCGATCGCTGGCTCTACGCAGGAATCGCAGAAGGGTTAGGGATCTTGGGTTACGGACTGTATCGCACCGTTCCTGATCCGGGCTGGCTGTTGGCATGGGGCGGCACGGTTGCAGCAATCGTGGCAGTTGCGCTGTATTTTCTGCCGTGGCAGCGAGGAGGCTGGGCAGGTCGTCCTGGGCGGAATATGGCAATGCTGCTGCCGGGAGTCGTTGTGTTTCTCACCGTAGGCGAAATTACCCTACAAAGCCTCTTAATCGTTGCTGCCTTTTATGCCTGGATTGCCAAAATCGAACGCAGAACCCGTCTCAGCTACATCAGCCTCCTGCTGTTCGATTGGGCCGCATTGCGCTATTTGGCATCAATCAACGGGCTGACGCTCACCGGCTTGGGAGCAGTGACGGCAGGTTCTCTGCTCTACATCGCCCAAATTGATCCCGCCTTACAAACCATTTCGGCAAAAGAACAGCGGCATTGGCTACGCTCCTTTGCGGTTGGGTTGTTCAGCCTAACGATGCTGTATCAAGCCGAACTAGAAAGCGGCACCACTGCCTTGCTGATCAGCCTCCTCACGTTAGGCGTTGCGATTGGCATGATGTTTGTGGGGTTGATGCTGCGGGTGCGAGCATTTCTCTACGTCGGCACGGCCACATTTATCATCAGAGTGCTGCGGCTGCTGTGGCTCTTTATCAACAATTACTCCCTGTTACTTTGGGCGATCGGGATTGTGATTGGGCTGCTGTTTATCTGGATTGCCGCCACATTTGAGGCGCGTCGAAGTCAGGTGAATACTTTAATGCAATATTGGCTGACCGAATTAACCAATTGGGAGTAGTGCCAGCATAGGTGCATGATGAGAAGTAGCTGGATTAGATTTCCGAATTCTTCGAGAATCTGGGGATCTTGCGTTCACGAATCATCCTTGTCCTCTCTGGCAGTTGAGGTAATTACAAGTCGTACAAAAATATGATTTAACGCAAGGAAAAGTAACGGATCAAGCAGTAAAATTTCCTCTATCGAATTCTATAGGCATAATGTCAAAAGATAGAAATTACGACAAGATGGGAATCAGGTGAAAACCAGTTCGCAAATCAAGCAGAAAGCGCTGGAGTTAGGCTTTCACAAAGTTGGGATTGCGGCAGTCCCGAGTTCAGCAGATTTAAGTTCAACAGAGCCAGCCCCGCAACCTACAGGGCTACAACGCTGGCTTGAGCGTGGGTATCAGGCAAAAATGGCGTGGATGGAGCATCCCAAGCGGCAGGACATTCGGCAAGTGATGCCAAATGTGGAGTCGGTGATTTGCGTGGCGCTGAATTATTACACGTCTGATCAGCGTCCTGAAAGCACAAAATACGCCAAAATTTCGCGCTATGGTTGGGGGCGCGACTACCACCGAATTTTGCATAAAAAGCTCAAAGCCTTTAGCCTCTGGTTGTCCTCCCAAGCTCCTGAAATCGAGGTCCGCTACTATGCCGACACGGGCCCCATTCAAGACAAAGTTTGGGCAGAGCAGGCTGGTATCGGTTGGATCGCCAAAAACAGCAATGTGATTACGCGCGACTACGGCTCTTGGGTATTCCTAGGCGAAGTGCTGACCAATCTAGTCCTACAGCCCGACCGGCCGCATTCTCAGCATTGCGGAACCTGCACCCGCTGTATCGAAGCCTGCCCAACTGGAGCAATTACCGAACCGTTTGTCGTTGATGCAAATCGCTGCATTGCATATCACACCATCGAAAACCGCGCCGAAACCCTGCCGTCTGAAATTGCCAACAACCTACAAGGATGGGTTGCTGGATGCGATATTTGCCAGGATGTTTGTCCGTGGAATCAGCGCTTTGCTCAACCTACTGATGTTACTGATTTTCAGCCCTACCCTGACAACGTTGCGCCAACTTTGAGTGAATTGCTACCCTCTCTGATCAGGAGTGGGAAACCCGCTTTCCAGCTTCAGCCCTACGGCGCATTAAGCCTGACATGCTGCGACGCAACGCCCGCGCTAGCCTAGATCATGCTTAGGATCGGGGATTGAATCAATCCGTGACCTGTACGGGTAGGTTGAGCAGATCAATGGGCATCCTGCCATGAATTTGACCGCAAAACCCGCCCCTACCCACAATCGAACTGATTGAATTTCCCTTCCTGAGGAAAGAAGACTAGGACTGATGCCCTTGAAGCTTGAACTCTCGATCTCCTCCCTATTGCCTTGGTTCAGGGAGAACTTCTAAAGCCCCCTTTTTGTAGACGTGAAGCAGTTTCCCGCAGGGTAAGGGGTTGGGGGATCTCTTTTGCGTCAGTCCTAGAAAAGAAAACCCTGTCCCTACTGGCGCTGATTTAGAAATCGACCGGCGAGTGACATCGCATCGCCAACATCCACATCACCATCACCGTCAGCATCTAGAAAACCATTCAGCACAGTGTTAGTTCCGGCAGTGGTTCCAGTAGTTCCAGCATTTGCAGCGGCAGGAGAACTAGACTGCTGACCTTGCTTCAGGAGATTCAACACGATCGGCACTAGGATCGGCAGCAGGGCAATCACCTGATCGGCGCTAATTCCCGTTCTACGGGAAACATCTTGAGCGACCTGCTGCTGTTGATTCGGCGTAAACAAAGCCTCCAGTGCATTTGGGTTTGGATTCGTACCCCCAAACTGATTCACGATGGTTTCAGCTTGACTAGAGCCACGGGTTGCCCGCTGTTGCTGTAAGGCAGAACGGACGTAGCTCCCCACGACCGAGAGAGCCGTTTGAGTGGTTGAAGTGTCGAGTCCGCGCTGGTTAGACAATTGCTGCACTGTGTTGAGAATCGCCCCCAACTGATCTGGACTTGCCTGCTGATTTGGGTTGTTGACCGCGCCAAGAATCTGATCGAAAAGTCCCATAGGTTATTGCGTAGCCTAAATTCTAAAAGTTCACCAAAAGCGAAGAGCCTACCAAAGCCAAGAAGGCAGCACCAAGTCAGAGTAAGTTCAGATTCAAATTAATTCAAATGAGCCAAAAGCTAGGCAAGGCGGCTCACCAACCGCCCTACCCAAATGTGAGAAGCCGCTGATTTACTAGCCCGCCGATAATGTTAGCCGACTGTAACTTCGCTGGTATCGACTTCAGTTGCGCCATCAACTTTGCTGGCAACGGCAACCATTTTGTTCAAAATTTGCTGATTAGGAACTTTGCCCTTCAGCACGACTTTGCTGCTCAGTTGCGCAACCCAGAGTGTATCGATGTCATCTAGCTCTGGATCTTCATCAAATGCCAATGCAACTCGCTTAGCCATCCCGCTCTCGTCAAATTCACCGTTCAATCCCACTTTGGCAGGAGGAATCGACTGTCCGCCAGCAGCAGGTGCAGCAGGTGCAGCAGACGCAGTAGGCGCAGATGCAGCTTCTTTTTTCTTGCTACCGGGAAAAAGTCTACTTAGCCAACCCATAATGTAATCTCCTCAGAGTTAGGATTAATTTTTAGTCAGATTATCATTGAACCGTCTTAACCTTAGAAGAAGGCAAGGTTAATTAAAGGTTTTCCTTCCTAAGACAGACCAAGCCGTTTTCTGGTGCAGTCATCCTAGAAGTAGCAAATTCTCACGCAAGAATTGTACAGTTAACAAGTGTGAAGCCGATCGTCCATTGGAGAGATCTTCTGATTGCCAAGGAACCTGAGGATCTGAGGCTTATGCCCCAAAGCGAGGAAGCTAGCAGCCTAGCGAGGAGAACCTATATCATGAACCCAATTGAGAACTCAACTGAAATTAATTGTGCTGAAGCTTGTGTTAATGGTTGCGTTTTGGGCGAACAGTGCCCCAACAAACCCTACCAAGCTCAAGCCTCTAAATTCATTCAGGAAACTTCACTCGACCAGATGTTGGCAATGGCTGATGAAGCGTTTCGTAAAAAGATGACCGCTCCGCCGCAGTGGGTTTATCCAGAAGATCTCTAGCTTGACTTGTCGCAAACTTTCGCAAAAAAGACAACCTGCCTCTCATAAAGTACCAACTTTGAGAAACCAAGATTGGCGGAAAGAAGGCTGAACTTTCATCATTTCTTCGTTACACTCGTTAACAGTTCGCTTCCTAGCAAGCGGGCGGTTCACAACTTGTGTCTTCTATCGCTGTCGCCAGAGAACCCGCTATGACTGTTGTATACCCTCGGAAACTGGAAAGCTCTTTTGGCACCATGAGTGCCCGTGACGTATTGAAACAGGTCGTCCGCGATCGGGAAATTCATTTGTTAACACTGAATCGCTATCGCTATAGCGAGCAAAGAAGCTGTAAAGACCTGACTGATTTGATCGAACAGTTGGATGGCAAATGTCCGCAGTTGATCCGTGATTTGTCGCGTCACATTTCGGATGAAGCTCGCCACGCCATGTGGTTAACCGATTTGTTGGTTGATATTGGCGCAGAGGTCAGCACACCACCTGGATCATCCTACATCGATGAATTTGAGCGTTTGCTAGATCGTGAATATGCCAATCCGGCAGAACAGTTGGATGATTTCGTCATTTCTTCACTTGCGGCAATTAATGTCACTGAAAAGCGCGGCTGTGAGTATTTTTCAGCTCACATCTATGCTTTAAAGCAAGCTCCGCAGACGGAAGAAAACGTCAAAATTCGGGAAACCATCGAACGGATTTTGCCGGAAGAGGCAGGGCATGTGCGTTGGGGCAACCGCTGGCTGGCAGAAATGGCGCGTCGTAGCCCCGAACACGCTGAGAAAGTTGACCAAGCCAAGCGCAAATATGCTGCTATTGAGCAAGCAGCTTTTGTGTCGGGCATGGACATTACGCTAGGGGCAGAACTGCGTCAGGTTGGCAACTTGCTGGATATTGCCAACACGCTTCCGGTGTGGCAGCGTCCCCAATACCTGATGGAACGTTTGCCTCGAACCCTGCTGGCTCCCGATTTGCAGCGCACTCGGATCACTGCGGTTCAGCGAGCTTGGGAACGCGATCCCAAGATGTTTGTGGAGCGATTTGTGCCGATGTTTTTAGCTGGATTGACCCAATCTAGTCAGCATTCTGCCAAGTCGAACGCAGCTAGCCGAAACTAGGGGAATACGGATAGAGTCCCCTACCTTCCCCTCAAAAAGCTACCAGATACACACAAACTATCTGCCCGTGGATTAAGTGGAAGAACCCAATGGAACTGGCTTGAAGTTTGGGTTTCGGCTGCGCTCAACCCACCTGCTCAACCCACTGTTCGGCTGCGCTCAATCCACCTGCTCAACCCACTGTTTGGCTGCGCTCAACCCACCTGCTCAACCGATCGAATGCTGAAGGTTGGCGGGTTCAGCCGGGTCGCAACGCATTTGACCGTTCATTTGATCTAGGGGGTGAAAGGATTTGTGTGTATCCGGTAGCTTGCGGGAAGGGGGATCTGCCACTTCAATTTGGCTCAAAACTGACCTCAAAACTGGCTCAGAAAAGCTCTGTTTCTAGGATCTGTCATCCATTGCAGCCAAAAGCCGGATGATGGCAGAATAACGGTTCCTAGCCTGTTTTTGGGAGCGGGCGCGATCAGGTTGATGCCGTAGGTGTTTGACCCTGAATGGATGATGCGCCCTAGCGTGAGAGGTTGGCTTCATCTACTCAGGGCAGCCCTGAACGAGATCAAATGGACTTCTAGGATTATTGCCAGGAGTGGTGAGGATACGCTGAGTCAGTTCTCTCCGGTCGCCATTCTCATCAAAGCTCAGGGATTCATCCGCAAAAACGTCACTTTGAATCGGCGTTCCGGTCGCAAGCTTCTGCTGAATTTGGGTGGGTGTGACGCCTGGGGCCAAGGTTGCCAGCACGGCTTGAACTGCCTCGTAAGAAAGGGCCGTCGTGCGATTCACGCCACCATACCAATATTCCTGCTCTGCCTGATCCACAAATCTGCGCCCTTCACCCTCTAGCGCACATTCTCGATACCAATCTGTCGCTAATATCAGTTTGCTCCTGATGTTGTCCAATCCGGCTTGATCAATCACACTCTGGTCATAAAGAGGATTTGAACCTAATATCAGCTTTTCTCCTCTGTTAGCTTGAATCACCTCAACTGCTTGGTTGAAAGCCGCATCGGTACGGGTACGACCATCCGGCAGCACTGCCAGCGCGTCTACATCTTCCACTTGACTGAGCTTGGCGCCAACATCAATCTTCTCGGAAAGATCAAAAGTTGCAACTGCCTCCCCTGCTTTGTTATTGAGAATGGACTGAAATTCGTTAAATAAATTGCGGCTGAAGGTGTCTTCTTTGTTATAGAAAATGGCGACTTTTGGACGCGAAATTTGGGCGGTGAGATAATTCACCAACGTACCAGCCTCGACTCTAGTAGAAGAGGTGGTGCGGAAGAACCAACCATTTCCGTCACAATCTTGGCGAATATTGGCAGCCGTGCTGAGCGGCGAAACAACCGGGATGCTGGCAGGGGCATAGTGTTTAAGAGCGGCGCAGGTGCTGTCGCTCGTATAGTGACCAATCACTGCCAAAATACGTCGGCCGTCAAATGTATCCTCTATTGATAGTCTGGCATTCGCTGCGGCTTGTTCCGGATCATTCCGATCATTCGCAATGATGATCTCTAAATTGATTGGTTCACCCGCTTGCGAATTGACAGCCTGATCTTGAGCTTGAGCGATCCCAAACAGCATTTGCTTGCCAATGTTGATATTCAACGGAACTGCTGCTACCACCGTGTAAATGGGTTCTCCGTTTCTGTGGCGCAGTCTGGCTTCAGCGTTGTTCTGAGCAATCAACACGGTTGGGTCTTGCAGCGCTTTTCCATAGGGTGTTTCCAGGTTATTGCCTAATCTCTGCCATTCTTCTTTTGCTTGCCTACGGATATCTGCAAATGTATCCCGTGCCGTTTCATAATCCCTGTCAGCAAATGCTTCTATGCCCTTCAGCTTCAGGTCTTCATACTTATCACTCAGAGAAATAATGCTATTATCAATCAATTTCTCTCCAGCACTCATCAACTGAGCCGGAGGAAGTGTAGCGCCTGATTGCTCTAACTCAGACGTGTTTTTTCGTATCATGATTCCCACCAGGCTCAAAACCAGTAATCCCAAGCCTGAAAAACCGATTGCTAACAGCATTTTTTTCTGCTGTTTTTGCTTGTTCCGGCGGCGTTCTTCTTCCTCTGCTTGTCTTCGACGTTCTTCTTCTTTTCTACGGCGTTCCTCATCTAACGTATTCAGCGCTTGTAGCACTGCCTCAGCAGATTGGTAGCGATCTTCAACCCGTGGAGCTAGCATTTTGTCTAAAATTGCGGCAAATGCTGGGCTCACCGCAGCATGTTCTTTCCAGACACTGAGGTTGTAGGGAACGTTAACATCATCAGGGTTCTCATTCGTCAGCAGAGCAACACAAGTCGCGCCCAAGGCATAAATATCTGAGAAGAACCCGACTGGCTTACGGGCGATTTGTTCAGGTGGCGAAAACCCAAAGCTGACAATCGCACTGGCTTGACCAGGGACTTGTTGCTCAACAACTTGCACCACTTCTTTAACGGCCCCAAAATCGATCAGATAAAATTCCCCGTTGTTAAAATCGGCAACCTTCTCCCTTGTGCCATCTGGTTTGATATTGTCCTTGGTCGAGCAATGATATTCGCTGGTTTAATATCTCTGTGAACGATCAGTGTTCTAGAGGAATGAAGGCTGCCTGAGTGAATATCTTTGAGGATTTTCAATAGAATCTTCAAACACCGTTCAACTTCTGACTCCGAGAACTTCCCATGCTGGCTGAGTGCTCTCGACAAGTCAATTCCAGACATATGTTGCTGAACCAGGTAAAAGAATTTATGTTGTCCTAGTTCTTGCGCTCGTGTCGAAGCACTATTCTCTATCGCAAACCGAGTGTCATCTGCTTCTTCCTCAAAGTGATCATAAAGGGCAGGAATTTTGGGATGTTCTAGCTCTGCTAAAGTAGCGGCTTCTCTTTCAAATAACTCTTGCACCTTTCCAGCAGCTTGGGCGGCAGACTATGCATCGGGCAAAGCTGCTTGACGACTCGCCGAGGCCGATTTAACACTGAGCCAGCACCCAGATTCAGATCCACCGCAGTAAAGGTCACGCCAAATCCACCGCTGCCTAACTGCTCAATCGGCACATACCGCTTACCCTCTCCCAAAATCAGCGGCATTCCACAGGTTGCACAAACAAGCTGTCTGCGTTTAGATTTATCAAGAATATCTGCCTCAAGAATTTGATTGACATGAGGATAAATATTTTCACCTTGTACTCTGGGACGAGTGCAATAGATGCTCACCGTTTGACTGACAGAACTGGACTGGCTAGAACCTGGAGCTTGATTATTGTTATTCATAACATTTGATTAACTCTCGTCTTAACCTTATACAAGCCTTACTCCAGTCCAATTTGCTGTCTCAACTTCTCCAATTTTTCTCTAGCCAGCGGCGAAGGTTGAGAGTGTTCATTCTCCCAGCGGTTCAGCGTCGAAAAGGACACCCCCAATTGAGCGGCTAGCTTTTCTTGGGTCAACCCCATCTGTTGCCGCAACTCTCGCACTAACTTTCCGAAGCTTTGAGGTTCTCCTGTCGATTGCTGCACTGTTTCACCCTCAAACCTGTAGCAAATTTTGCAGTATCATACCGCATCTGATATAGACAATGCTATAGCAAGCACGACATGAAAAAAGCCCCCCGTCTGATTTGGGAGGCTTCAATAATAGTTACGGCACCATAATTACATCAGCGAATTACGTCGTCACAAGTTCGGCAGGCAGTCGCTTAAACGCCAAGCGTTCGTTTTCGACATCCACGAAAATCGTGTCGCCGTCGTGGAATTCGCTCCGCAGAATGGCTTTGGCGATCTGGGTTTCTAATTCGCGCTGGATGGCTCGCTTCAACGGACGCGCCCCAAACACCGGATCGTAGCCGACTTCTGCTAAGAAATCGAGCGCCGCATCGGAGAGGCGCAGCGACATCTTACGGTCAGCTAAGCGGGTTGCCAAGCGCTTGACTTGTAAGCCCACGATCTGCCGCAGTTCTGATTTCTGTAGACCGTGGAAGATGATGATTTCATCAATGCGGTTGAGAAACTCAGGACGGAAGTTAGAACGCATCGCTTCCATTACCCGTGACCTCATTTCTTCATACTTACGATCATCCCCAGCAATATCCAAGATATATTGCGATCCGATATTGCTAGTCATGATGATGACCGTATTTTTGAAGTCCACAGTACGCCCCTGGGAATCGGTGACGCGACCATCATCGAGGATTTGCAGCATCACGTTGAACACATCCGGGTGGGCTTTTTCGATCTCGTCGAACAAAATCACCGCATAGGGACGCCGCCGAATCGACTCGGTAAGCTGCCCGCCTTCTTCGTAGCCGACATAGCCCGGAGGCGCACCAATCAGTCGGGAAACCGCGTGCTTCTCCATATATTCCGACATATCGATCCGCACCATCGCCTCTTCGGTGTCGAACAGGTAGGCGGCGAGGGCTTTGGCTAGCTCGGTTTTACCCACACCCGTCGGGCCCAGGAAGATAAAGCTGGCAATCGGACGGTTGGGGTCAGCGAGTCCGGCGCGGGAACGCTGGATCGAATCGGCAACAGCAGTGACGGCTTCATCTTGACCGATCACCCGACGGTGTAGCTCTTCTTCCAGATGCAGCAGTTTTTGCATCTCGGACTCCACCAGCTTACTCACCGGAATGCCCGTCCACTTCGAGATGATTTCGGCAATATCCGCCTCAGTGACTTCTTCCCGCAGCAGCGATTTGCCGCTGGTTTGGGTCTGGGTCAGCTTGGTTTCGGCTTCCTGAAGCTTGCGCTGCCGATCGGTGAGCGTGCCATATTTCAACTCAGCAGCTTTGTTGAGGTCATAATCGCGTTCCGCCTGCTGAATTTCCAGGTTGATCCGATCAATCTCTTCCTTCAGCTTTTGAATCTCGACAATCACATCTTTCTCGGCTTGCCATTGCGCATTCAGGCTGCTTTGAGCTTCTTTGAGGTCAGCAAGCTCTTTTTCGATCCGCTCTAGCCGCTCTCGTGAAGCCACATCGCTTTCTTTTTGCAGCGACAGCCGTTCCATTTCAAGCTGAAGGATTTTTCGATCCACTTCGTCCAATTCTTCCGGCTTGGAAGTAATTTCCATTTTCAGTTTGGCAGCGGCTTCGTCTACCAGGTCAATCGCTTTGTCGGGCAGGAACCGATCAGTAATGTATCGATTCGACAACGTTGCGGCTGCCACCAGCGAACTGTCGGAGATATTAACGCCGTGGTGTACTTCGTAGCGTTCCTTCAAGCCGCGCAGAATCGAAATCGTGTCTTCAACGCTGGGCTGATCGACGTAGACCTGCTGGAATCGCCGCTCTAGAGCCGCATCCTTCTCGATGTATTTGCGGTATTCATCTAGCGTAGTCGCTCCAATACAGCGTAACTCGCCCCGCGCCAGCATCGGCTTCAGCAGGTTTCCGGCATCCATTGCGCCCTGAGTCGCGCCCGCCCCAACGACGGTATGAATTTCGTCGATGAATAGAATAATTTGCCCCTTCGAGTCGGTGACTTCTTTGAGGACGGCTTTGAGGCGTTCTTCAAACTCACCCCGATACTTAGCGCCAGCAATTAAGGCTCCCATATCGAGGGCAATCAGCTTACGGTCTTTGAGCGACTGCGGCACATCACCACTGAGAATACGCTGCGCCAACCCTTCCGCAATCGCAGTTTTACCAACTCCAGGTTCGCCAATCAGCACCGGATTGTTTTTCGTGCGGCGCGACAAAATCTGAATCGTGCGGCGGATTTCATCATCGCGGCCAATCACCGGATCGAGTTTGCCCTGCCGCGCATAGTCGGTGAGGTCGCGTCCATACTTCTCCAGCGCTTCATACTTGCCTTCTGGATTTTGATCGGTCACTTTTTGGTTGCCTCTCACTTGTTCCACTGCGTCTTTTAGCTTATTTTGATCTAGTTTAAGTTCTTGAAATAATCCTTTGCCAAACCGATCGTCTTTGGAATAAGACAGCAGCAAATGCTCAACGGAAAGAAATTCGTCGCCAAATTCTTTGCGGAAGGCATCGGCTCGATCAGTGAGCGTATCCAGTGCGCGGCCGAGATAAACTGAACCGCCTGCTCCAGACACTTTTGGCTGACGGCGAATAAACTCTTCGGTGTAGTCACGAACTCGCTGCACATTGACACCAAGTTTATTTAGAATACTGGTTGCCAATCCTTCAGGCTGCTCCAACAGTGCCAGCATCAAATGTTCAGGTTCAATTTGCTGATGTTGAGCTTGCTTGGCAATGTCGGGCGTGCGGGCAATGGCTTCCCAGGCTTTTTCGGTAAATTGATTGGGATTCGTTGGCTGCATGGCAATTTGGGGTTAAGGGTAAGGAGTGAGGAGTGACGGGATAGGTAATCTACTTCTGCTCATGCTTTACTGCTCATGCGATGCCCTTCACTCTTCATTCTGGACTTGCTGAATTCATTGTATTCACTGAACGCCAGTCGCTAGGATCGGGCTTCCCCCCTGAGGGAATACGTTTTGCCGAAGTTGGGTTTATCTCAAAGTCTCTGCTGAATCTCTAATCACTGTTCTGAAGTAGGCAATTCTCCGGATACTAGGTGGAGGTTAGCGAATCTTCGATCATGGTCTCAATCCTATGCTTCCAGAGTTTTAAAGCGTTACTAAGTTCCTCAGATTATGAGCTTAATCAAAACTGTACGTAAAGTTCAATATCAAACTGCCAAGATAGAAGTGCTTGAATTGCTCTTCTGGCATGGAAAGGCTAGTCAACCAAGTCTAGAAACAGAATTGGCACATAGCATGTTCTCGACTTTTCGCCAAAAACTGTTCTGTGACTCAGAAGCTTGTCTTGATGCTCCCTCAAATTCATCGCTTATACTTGCACTTCAGAACACTATAGTTGGTGTACACAACTTTTTAGTTCAAATGAACAGTGGTCTAACTTCTACGGAGACGCAAGTACTTTTCTTGAAGAAGTTGTTGACTAGCATAGCTTCAGAATTAGTTGGCTTGAATACTGAGCTTTATTGTGCGCTACAAGTTTCTCAGGAACCTTTATCGTTTGGATTGCTGTATGACGATACTGAAAACAACATCGCTGGCACTAATCCAGATCTGCAATCAGCAACAACTCCTCCTACTTCAAGTCAAGTTGATCAATTGTTTAAAGACCTCATGAATAAATGCATGGGCAACTCTCAGCAAGCTGAACGTTTAGTGCAGTACGAACAGCAGCGAAACCCTCTATTAATTAGAGAAGAAGCAGTTCACGCCGCAATCATCAGATGGGAAAGTGATAATCGGTAGGTAGATTCAAGTTACAAAAAAATTTACTATTCTTGATAAGTTGCCAAAACCAATGTTGGTTCAATCGAGTAGTTATAAAAAATAAAAATTGTATAGAGATATCAAAGGACATCATGCAAGATTTGTCTTTCGGTATTGTGCCGTTGTTGCAGCAAAACGGAGAGCATCTGTTTTTACTGGTGCAGCATCAGGCAGGACACTGGAGTTTTCCTAAAGGACACGCAGAAGCAGATGAAACGCCGCTTCAGGCAGCTTGCCGCGAGTTTGAAGAAGAAACCGGAATTACAGACTATCAGCTTCTCAAGCGCCGGCTTTTACAGAAACCTACAGTTTTGTCAAAAAACAGCAGCCGATTGAGAAGGTTGTCACCTACTTTTTGGCGACTGTTCAATCAGCAGAGGTGCGGGTTCAGGAGGCAGAAGTTCAGGCTTATGCATGGCTGCTCTTTCCGGAAGCATTGGCTCGCATCACGTATGCCCAAAGCCAGCAGCTTTTACAGCAGATCGAGCAGTATTTACAGGAAAATTTATCGACACAAACGAATTTACCGTAACGTGGGTTTTGGTGACGCTCAACCCACCGAGTCTGCTGAACTTACCCAGCGTCGAGTCTTAGCCTGCATTATTCATGAGCAGTAGAAGACCGACCAATTTACCCAGATTGAAGCGCGAGATTGGCATGAACCAGTCAACCGCTCGATAAACCCGCAACGAGCAGAGCAGAAAAAGCCCCAAATCGCTCT
>JAAUQT010000307.1 GCA_012033495.1 Cyanobacteria bacterium RM1_2_2
CCTAGTCCGTCGGTTGCGGCTAAACCAGCGGAAGAAATTCCTAATGTCGAAGTAGAGCCTGCTCCAGAGTCGCCACAGCCCAGTGAAACTCCCGAAGTTGCTGCGTCTCCTAGCCCACCTCCCCGCTCTCAAGAGCAAATCCAGCAGGACTTGCTGGCCAGACAACAGGAACTCCGCGAGCTTTATACCTACAACGCCTCTGGAACTAGCGTTGAAGATGCTAACACTTCTTTTCTGGAGTGGTTTAACCAAACGATGGGCAGAGAATATGCCGCAAACGACAGCAAACCTAACCAACAGGAAGTGACCTCCGAGTATCCTCGGCTAGCTTGCCCGCTGAAGCAAAGCCGAACTGCGGTGGTGGGGGTGGCGGTTGATGCAGACAACGAAATGGTGAGCGAACCGCAAATTTTGCAAAGCTCTGGCTATCGGTTGTTTAACCAGGAAGCGCTGAAGGTCGCCGAATCCTATGATTTCGAGAATACGAGCGGCGATCAGCAGCTTTATCTACTGAGAGTGAAGTTTGAACACAATGAAGAGGTGTGTCCGCCGGGATTTGCGCCTCTCGATCCGGTTGGCTAGAGGTTCGTTAGCCCATCACCTGCGACCAAGTGGTGATCAGGAAGACAACCACAACCACAATGGCGAGCAGTCCCTGAATCAGGTTGCCGATCAGAGAACCCACGACGATGCCCAATCCAGCGCGGACTGCCAATCTGATATCCTTACGGTAAAGATATTCGCCCATGATTGCACCCAGTAGTGGCCCCAGCAGTAATCCCAGCAACGGCCCACCAAACGGCAGCGCTGGCAGCAACCCAAACACGCCGAGCAGCAGCCCCACAATCGCGCCAATTTGCCCCCAGCGGCTCGCGCCTGCTTGCTTCGCGCCCAAGTAGGCTGCCAGAAAATCGATGCCCATATTGGCAACAAGAGCCACAATTGCCACAATCAGCGGCACACCCAGCCCCGCAAAGCCAGAAATCATTCCCCAAGCAACAATGGCTGCCAAAATTAAAATTGTGCCTGGAATGCCCGGCACGACGGCTCCAACGATCCCGACCCCCATCACAGCGATGAGTAGCCAATAAAGCGCTGTTATAGACGTTATAGATTCCATCTTCCTTTAGGTTGCAATTTTGGCAATGTGAACCAGACCAATCGGATTTAGTCGGCTAGGATTTAGGCGGTGCGACTCGATGCCTGATCCAGCGTATTTTCTAGCTTATCAGCCAGCCCAGCAATCCAGGTTTCGTCTTGTTTCGTGTAGCTGCGTGGCGCATTGGCAGCGAGGATCAGGACGCCTCGATGACCAATCGGCTGGCAGATCACACCCTGCGTATTTTCCGGCAGATAATCAAATTCCACTTTGCCAGGATATAGCTTCAAACTTACCAAATAGACGGGCTTTTGCGTCTTCAACACTCGCTCTAAAATAGCGCCCGGCTTCACGGTGGTCTGGCTGCTTAAAATGCCGCGTCGCAGCAGCACTTGCCCGTCATACCAAACGACAATTGATCGAGTCACTGTGTTGGTGAGCAGCAAATGAGAAGCCCAAGCTAATTCAGTTTTGACTGATTCTGATAGATTGGGCGCCAACTCGAACCCGACTTCGCCCACTAACTCAACAGCATCAGGAAGTTTAGGTTGAACTCGCTGCCACAATAGCCCAGTCAAAATCAGCACCGCGCTGATGATGATACCAAGGGCATCGGAGCGAGCCTGAGAGTCAGTTAGGGTCGGGGTAAGCAGCCGATTCACCATCAGCAGCGTGCCTGCTAGCCCACCAACGACAATCGGCAACTGGCGCAGTTGGTTTTGATCGGGTTTAGCCATGCAGTGATTTCATCGTTCTTCTTTTACCCTACACCGATTCAAGGTCAGGAGACTCGATGAGTAGACGAATCAGACTCAGGCTAGAGGCTGTGATCCATTTCAGCCAAAATCCTATTTCAGCCAAAATCCTGACGATGGCATAGCGCCAGCCCCTAGTGCAGCGTCACAGCTTAATTTTGGGGCTACCACCTTCTGAAATACTCATTTGGCAACGGTTCTAGATGGCATAAACCCTAATTTTTAGTGTTGACGCTGCACTAGCCTGTTTTTGAGAACGGTCTTGATCCGGCGGATGCCGTTAACGGTTGACTATTAAGTTTGACTGTTAATGGATGACGCGCCCTAGGAAGTTTTGCAAATTCACCTCATTTGTGGCGCTTGATGGGGCGCTTGATTTAATGACGCTCAAAGCCCCACTCTGAGTCAGTGAGAATGCGAGCCGCCCCGATGCCGCTGACAAGGGCAACGACCACAAATCCAGCTTCAATCGCGCTTTGCAATCCGCCCAAAATATCGCCCTGATAAAAGTACACCAACACCTTAAACGCAGGAATACCAGGAACCATGCAAATAATCCCTGTAATGGCAAACAAGACGAGCGGTAGCTGAAGCCGCTGAGCCGGAACGATGCCAACTAGCCCCACAAAAAGCGCCCCCAAGAAAGTTGCTACGACAAGATCCATGCCGATTTGATGCAGCAGCGAGCGCAACCCATAACCTCCCATGCCAATCGCGGCACAAATTAGTAAGGCTCTTCGGGGCACTTGATAGAGCAACGCGAAACCCAGCGTTCCAACGAAACTAAGCAATACATCTCGGATTAAGGCGCTCAAAGATAAATCCATGCAGGTGGCAAACTGTTTTGAGATGAGGACTGACGCAGAAGAGATCCCCCAGCCTTGCGGGAAGCAGATTTGCGTCTACAAAAAGGGGCTTTAGAAGGTCACTCCTTGAAAAGGGGTTAGGAGAGATTGAGATTTCCAGCTTCAAGGGCGTAAGTTCTATGAGATTAAAGAATCGAGATGCCGGTGAAGGACATCACGACTAGAATGCCGATTGCCACACTGAATAGCTGTAGCAACGCATACGTGACACGGGCCATCCCTGAGATCAAGTCTAGCCGCACTAGATCTAGCGTGGCGGTGACAAGCAGCATTCCTGGAACTTGAAACAGAACAGCCGCCAAAAATCCGGCTTGCGGCAACGGTGATTTGAGATTGAACAACGCGAATCCCTGTACCATCGCATAGCAGAGACTGGTTGCGATGGTTGCACAAACGATAGTTACAGCAATCGAGTTCAGGCGGTTTTTTTGCAGCCGAAATCGCAACCGTAGTCCGCATCCAGAACTGACAAAAGCTGCCCAACAGTCGATCCAGTTGCCGCCACTTAGGATCGCAAACGCCCCGCAAGCCGCCGCCACTGCCAGCACCACCACAGAACGCGGGTAAGGCGGAGGCATCTGCTCAATTTTGTCTAAAATGGCGCAAATGCTGGCGGGGGTTGAGTCAGGAGGCAGATGCAGCGACAGATACTCCACTGCACTGAGCCGCTCCATATCGACACTCAGGGTTTTGACTCTAGCGATCTGGGTAAAATGATGCTCCCCAGCATGAATCGAAGCCGTAATTCCCGTTAGCGTCACGTAGGCATCGAGATGCTCCACCCCTAGGCTTTGCGCCACCCGCCCCATCGCCTGCTCAACTCGAAAACTCACCGTCCCGCTTTGCAGCATCAAGACGCCAACCCGCATCACCGCCTGCATCACTTCAATCAGATCTGAGAGCGTGAGTGGGCAACGGTCAGAAGAAAACGCCATAAAACGCGAAGGTAAGGGAAAAGGCGTTAGTGAGGTTTGGCCACGGGGTCTGGGCGACCTGGACTCGCTAATTCTGGGTTAGATCGGTCTGGGTTAGATCGGTCTGGATTGCGTTCTGAATCTAGATCTGAGTCTAGGTCTGAATCTGCATTAGGCGAGCGCGATCGTTCTGGAGAGACGGGAGAATTTGCTTCTACAGACTTTGCCGAATTTTGGGACTCGGTTTCCTCTGGTTTGCGGGTGGATCGGATGGCGACTAAAGCTTCTTTGACCACAACCGCCGTGGGCACTGCTACCACCACGCCCAACAAACCGCCGACTCGCGCCCTGCTAGCAGCGACACAAACACCCAAAACGGATTCAGCCCTGTGACGCTGCCCAAGATCCGA
>JAAUQT010000076.1 GCA_012033495.1 Cyanobacteria bacterium RM1_2_2
TAAGGTCAATAAATCAGTTCGGAATAGTGAAGGGGTCGGGTTTTGCGGTCAAATTCGATTTGCCGGGATGCCCATCAATCATGCTACAACCCGCCCGTACTTGGTAGGGGGCGGGTTTTGCGGTCAAATCGATTGCCGGATGCCCATCGATCTGCTCAACCCGCCCGTCCAGTTTACGGATTGATCAATCCACGATCCTAAACCAATTTTTGAACCGCGCAAGTTTTGAAATAATCTGCAATTCAGCAGAGCATTTTTGCCGCGATGCAAGTTCAAACTTATTTTAGGATCTGGCTGCATCCCCTTGTCTGAGACAGAAGGCTGTGCTTAACTACATAGCTGAAGAAAGCCACTGCATGAATGGAACTCTAATCTACAGTTTGACAGTCTCTAATCTGGATGGTCAGTAAAATAGTCAACTAATCTCATGTTGCTATGCAGCCAGTTTTTAAACTGTCCACCTTCTCAGGTCAGGGCACAAGTCAGAGAATTTCATTTGCTTGTTTTCTTCGCAGCAAGTTGGATGCAAAGGGTGTAGCTAGGCAGTCGTGAAACCGTTTTCAGACCGGTGATGGGAAATAGACCCTGATTGGAGGGTGGCTCGATTCACACCCAAATCCCACTTTTCAATCTCACTTTAGACGTGGCAAACTGCCCGCTCTGATTATTTAATTTGATCTGGCAAAAGCCATCGCTCGTTTGGTTTAGCATTGTTGATTCGTGACTCACACTTTCCATTAGGTACAACCATGAAAATGGCACTTTGGCAGCGTTTAGCAGTTTTAACCCTGTTGGGCTGGGGAATTGGCAGTTTTAATGCCTCTGGACAAGCTGCCCAGTTTGAGCAGCAAGAAATTGAGCAAGATAAGTTTATTGTTCTAGCAGCACCCGGCGGCGACATTGGCTATAAGCTGCTCATTTTGGAACAATTAACCGACAGTCGCCCCTGTTGGGCTGAAACGGGCAGTAGTCCCTCTAATGTTGAGCCACTGTTGCTCAGTTTTGACTTTACTGGCGTCTGTAACCGTTTAGTAGACAGCAATGCCTTTTCGGTGCGCACTGCCGGGCAAGATCTGGGCTTACAATACAGCCTCCGGATCTTAAACCAAGGCGAAGAGCTAGTTTTAGTCGCAGCTTCTAACACTGAGCGCAATACCTACGTTGAAATTGGCAGAACCTATGGACTCCCCACTGGCTTCAGCCGGATTGTCCTGAACCCGGGCTGGCGACTGACCCGACGCACCTTTAACGGTCGCCCTGTTGGGCATGTCTATCTCACCTACGATCAGCCGATCGAAGTGCTACGGACAGCCGCGCCGCACAATAGTTCTAGCTCTAGCCGTCCCCCCTTTTTGTCTGCGCCTGTCACCCCTGCTCCCCGACCCAATGCAGAGGCAGACCCAACTCCAGAGGCAGGTGTCAATTCCCGTACCGTCGTTACCCCCTGCTGGCGCTAGCCCAGAACCACCCGCCACCCGCCCCGCACCCTTGCCGCCCCTCAGCCCGCGCCCAACTGCTCCGCCGCCCATTGCTGCCCCTACCCCGTCAACAGGAACCGCGCCTAGCCTCAGCAGCATTTTGCCGCCCCCGCCGCCTTCCCTCTCGGCACCTGCTCCAACTGCGTCAGGCACTTTAGATCCAGAATCCGAGCCTAGCGGAACTCCTGCCGAAGCTATCGATAGAGCAGAAGCCCCCAATCGAGCACCTGCTAATCCGGCTGAAGTAGCGGCTAGTAATGCAAACAGCAGCACAAGTAGTACCGCAAATCGCCCCAGCGTCACCCGTCCTGGCCCAGTTGCCACCCGCCCGCCCACGGGGGTTCCCAGAACCTCTGACTCTGGTGGAGCACCGATTCGTCCTCGATCATTGCGTCGAGAACAGCCTACAACAGCGAGTCAACCTTCTCAGAGCCGCCGTCCGCCTGCCAGCACGACTAATTCTGGTGATAATTCTTCTGGTGATAATTCCGGTGATAATTCTGGTGGAACTACCGAAACTGCTGTTGCCCCAACCGAAACCTACCAAGTGGTGGTGGTGGCAGACAGTGCAGAAGTGCAGGATCAGGTGAGAGCGCTTGCGCCCAACGCTTTTCTAACCACCATTAACGGTCAGGTGGTGATGCAGGTTGGCGTGTTTCGAGAGCGGGCAGAAGCCGATCGACTCCAGCAAAAATTGAGCTTAGAAGGGTTGCCAACGGCTGTAATTCCCGTAAGATAGCCGTAAGCGGAAGTTGTTAGGTGCATAGCCATGTCGGATCAGCCTCGTTCTAGCTCCGATCGTCGAGACCCACTGGGGTTTGATGAGATTCTTGCTTTGTTGATTGCGTTTTCGGCAGTTGGGGCAGTTTTGTGGTGGAGTATTGGGCGTAGCGCTGACTCGTGGGTGCGGCGCGGGTTCACCCCTCGCACAGGGGAAGTTGTGCCTACGGTTGATCCCGCTTTGAGCGAAGAAGCCATCATCCCAACCACGCCATCGACTGAGCGATCCAGAATCATTGCGCCCACCCCTCCAATCCCTGAAGCAACCCGTCGCTCTAGGGCCGTTGATCCGAGGGTGATTGCTCCAGCGGTGGTGGCTCCGGCTGTGATTGGCGGAGTTTCTACTCCAACTGTGCCGCCTGCGGTGCCAACCGAGCCGCTCGCATCACCGCCGCCAATTGTTGTACCGCCTGTGTCGCCCCAAGCTGCCGTTGGCTTTCCGGATGTTCCGGCAGATTATTGGGCCTTTCCTTTCATTACAGAGTTAAGCAGACGAGGCGTGATTTCTGGATTTGATGACGGCACGTTTCAACCCGAACAGCCCCTGACTCGCGCCCAATATGCCGCGCTGATCGAACAAGTTTTGGTGAATGAAAATCAAAATCCCATTGACTTTACTGACATTCCGGCTAATTTTTGGGGCGCGCCTGCCGTTGACGAAGCAGTAAAAGCTGGTTTTTTGAAAGGCTACCCTGATGCGTCTTTCCAACCTAATCAGCCCATTTCTAAAATGCAAGTTCTGCTGTCGCTGGCGAATGGGTTCCGCTTGCCTAGATCCACTAACCCTGATGCAGCGCTCCAGTTATTTCAAGATCGGGGACAAATTCCGGATTGGGCCCAACCTGCTGTGGCTGCTGCTGCCGAATCAAGCGTGGTTGTCAACTACCCCAACCGGAACCAATTAGCCCCGAATCAATCTACAACACGGGCCGAGGTTGCTGCTATGCTGTATCAGGCCCTAACTGCAACAGGGCAATTGCAGCCAATCCAGTCGAATTACATCGTCCGACCCTAATGTTTGATTTTGAGGATTATTCCCTAACCCAGCCTGCGGTGCTTGTCACCATCCTGACCGAAGCAATTTTGAAAGACAGCATTGAGAAACTGCTGAAAAACCTGAAGGTGTTTGGCTACTCGATTTCAGAAACGCCGGGAGCAGTGAAGCGAATCCAGCAGTTTGGGCAAATTGCTACCGTCCAAACCGCAGCCACCGAAGCCAACACCGATCAGGTCGAATCTTACGCTGCGACCCGCTTAGAAATTCGGGCTGTCGTGTCGCCAGAGCTATCCAACGTGATTTTGATTGCGCTAAAGGAGCAGCAGCGACAGTTCGCGGTGCTGGTGTATCGCCAAAAAGTAGAGGCGTTGGTGGAGTAAGCAGCAGGTAAGCAGATTGCCGAGCAGTTCTCTTTGGGTTGGGACAGGTTTTGCCAAAAGATGGGCAGCAAAGCGGCAACTGCCTGACGAAACCTGCCTGTTACAGGGGACTTTAGCTTCGAGAAACCTCCTAGAAGCCCTGTTCGCGTTCTGGCGGGTGGTGTGCTAGTCGCCGCCGCCCATGATTTGCGGAACTTTAAAGAACTCACCTTGGGCGGTTTCTTCCTGTTCAGGCGCACTTTGCAAAATCAAATCTCGGTTGGCATAAGGCTCCAACCGATCAGGACGAACCACGTTGCTAACATCAATGGCTCGTGCGGTTGGCGTCACGGCATCGGTATCCAACTCGCTCAGTTGTTCAAAATACTCCAAAATGCTGCCCAACTGAATCGTGAACCGCTCCTCTTCCTCCGGAGTCAGGTCTAACCGAGCCAAATGGGCAACTTTTTGAACTTGTTCACGATCGAGCATAGGAAAACTAGAGAGAGATTCAAATCATGAGGCAGCCTTAGAAGGCAGTCTTAAAAGAATACATCAAGCTTGGCTCGTCCAGTTGTTTTGAGCCAGTTTTGCGCTTCGATGTAGTTATTCGGAGCCATGCGAATGGCCCGCTGCCAATAGTCAGCCGCTTTGTCAAACTGAGCATCCGCCTCTTCGGTCTGCCCAGCTTCTTGAGCTTGCTCACCCAAATAGTGATAGATCACGGCAACGTTATTGAGGGCCTGCGGCATACCGGGATTGAGTTCAATCGCTTCATGGTAAAACTCTAGCGCCCGATCGTGCTCGCCGTTACTGGCATGGATCAAGCCCATGTTGTACAAAATGAAGCTTCGATCACGCGGATCATCTTCTAGCGTTAAGGCTTCTTCATAGTTCGCCAGCGCTTCCGCATATTCACCATCGGCTTGGGCTGACATGCCATCTCTGTAGTAAGCAAAAGCGCGTTTGGCGTTTTGGTTGGTGGGCAGCATCTTCAGAATCAGATCTGCCATCACCGTAAAAGATTTATCAATAAAGTTATCGTTGCGTTGAGATCTTGGCATAGTCGCCTCTAATAATCAATGATCGACAGGATCAACAGATCATAAACATGAATCAAGCGCCTCAGCCAGGTTTTACGCTTGCTTTGGACTCTCTTCAGAATAGCGCGTCCTCTACCGAGAGTGAACATTCTCCGCAAATCAGCCAGTGGTCAACAGTGCTCGTTTCTGCGAATTCATCAACAAGCGCTACAGCCGTTGAGCAGAACTCTCTTCTTTACCTTTCATTTGAGGCAGCCGAATCACATATCGATATCCTTCTGCCGCCGAGCCTTGTAGGACAATCTCACCAGCATGAAGCGCTGCGAGTTGCCGACTCAGCTTCAGCCCCAAACTTTGCCGTGAGTTGTCAGCTTGCATCGGGTCAGTTGAGCTAGTCGCCAAGCTCGCCACAGTAGGCTTCGCCGTTGGCTCCACAGATGACCATTCATCCTCTAGCTCCCAGGATGACGGCATTGGAGCATCACCTCTAGGGGGAACGTGTCCAACCTGAAAGCACTTGCTGAGGCTCAAGTTCGACTTGAGGCAGCCCTTCCCCCAGCCAAGGATGGGAAGACCAAACGGAGAGATGCAAAACATTTTGCTTCCGAGAGACATGAATCCGCGTAATGCTATCAGCGTTAGAAGACTGAATCACACTAAAACCAGATGATAGAGCATCTGCCGGACTTTTTCTTTGTCCAATAGCCAAATCCGATTGCCCGGCTCAACCGTAAGCTGGATTTGCTGCTCTCGTCGCACTGCCGCCTGATTCAGGGAAGCAATCGTCTGTTGACACAGCATCTCAATATCAGTGGCGCAGAGATTCAGGTGAGGGTTTTGATCGTCGAGTGCCCCTAAATCAACCATTTCGTTCACAAGCGAGAGCAAGTACTGTCCACTGTTATGGATCACTTGAATATATTCCTGCTGTTTACTCGACAGCGATCCGTATATTCCCTGATTCAGCACTTTTGCCATACCGAGAATGGATGTTAACGGCGTACAAAGTTCCTGCGTCATTTGGGACAGCAAATCAGGTTTCACCGAAGCCGAGAGCAATTCCGCAACTGGAGCAACCACACCCGCAGCAGCACTAATAGCATGGCGCTCCATTGGGCTGGGTTGCTGAAGCCGACACCGTTCAAACTCGCTCATGCTCCAACGAGCCAGCAGTTCTAGAAACGCCATCTCCTGCTCAGAGAAGGAGCGCGGCGCTAGTCCCATGACGGCCAGTGTCCCGATGCAGTGTCCGTTAGTGGCTAGCAAGGGGACACCTAAGTAGGCGCGAATCCCATAGCGCTGCACCAACACCATTTGGGCAAATTGCGGATCGGCAGCAGCATCGGTAATCAGCAACATCCGTTGATTTTCTGCCACTTGGGTGCAAAAAGCATCTTGTCGGGGGAGTTGCCGCGATGTGGCCAGGCTGTTCATCAACCCGATGCGCGATAGCCCAACCGCCGATTTGAACCAGACCCGATCGCGGTCGAGAATGCTTAGAACGCAGATAGGTGCGTTGAGAAAGTGAGCAGCCGTTTGAGTCGCTTCTTCAAAGATGGGCACACTGCCAGGTTCCAGCAACCCTAACGTATCCAAAGTTTGAATGCGTGATTCTTGCTGAGAATTTGGCATTGGCTCCGTGTCACAAAACAGATTTTCATCCGGGATCATCGTAGTAACCCCATTTCTTAGGTTCCCTATAGTGACCATGAAACAAAATTTAGTGAAAATTTAGTAATGGTCATTCACTATACCTAGAGTTCCCCCGGCTCAGAGATCACAAACAGGCAGCCGCCAGATCTTGAGCCAATTTTGGATACAGCCGCTTCTCCGTGAAAATATCAGCTTGCAATTGCTGCCCTCAATCCAGCAAGGCTAGTTGCAAAAAGCACATAATAACTTCGGATATCACTGAGCAAACTACTCACAATTCGCCGCACTATCCTCAAGCCGATCGCAACGATTCGCCCTGACAGTAAGCCTGCCGCTGAAGTTGATGCATGTGATTGAACAAGTTCCAGCAATACTGTTCTGGTAGCCCGCAAGTGATGGCTCCCCGCAAAACTACGCTAAAGTACCAGTCATTTGGGGCGTGTTCTTCCAATAGCTTCTCAATCACCGTGTAGGTGCGAACCTGACTGTAGCGCTGTCCTTGGCAATTCACCTCAATCAGTTCATGGCAATAGCCTTCCTCTCGTTCATCTAGCCGATGGCTGACTCGATCCGGCAATCGGTAAAGCACTCCTTCAACTTGCGAATTTGCGTCTTGAACGATGTCTAACACCCCGCAGTTGCGCCGCTGAGATCGGCGAAAAAAGCCCAAACGATAGCCTTCTAACGTTGCAGTGCCCACCACCCAATCATGCGTGCTCTCACCCAGCGATCGTTTCAAATCTACAGGGCACATACAGGAACCATAAGCAAAATAGTAAAACCACGGCTCAGCAGGATGAACGCTGGAAGCAACAGGCAGTTGCAAGGACGGGTGTGATGACGGGCGTGATGGCAGTTGGGTCGAACGAGCAGGAAATTGCATGAACCGAAGAGAAAATTCCCAAAACGTTGATCAAGAATATCGTAAGGTGGTCTTTATCTTGGGATTGTATCAGAAGTCTCTAACGAATGTCACATATCCCGATTGGAAAACTGTTGTTTTTGAGAAAGCCGTAAAATCGGGACATGAAAGATTCTTATTTTGCTGTTGATATCCCGACCTGTGCTTGGAGTCGAACCATTGGACTCGGTTGGGAAGCCCCCTACACCGTCCGTTATGCCAGCAACATCGACGATGGCCCGTGGCACGGAATGCCGCTGGGTGGGTTTGGGGCAGGCTGCATCGGGCGGTCTCACCGAGGCGATTTTAACCTCTGGCACATTGACGGCGGCGAGCATGTGTTTGGCACGATTCCAGCCTGTCAGTTCAGTGTGTTTGAGCAAGTGGGCGATCAGCCAAGCCAAACCTATGCGCTGTGTACGGAACCGCCGGGAGATGGAACGTTGGGGGCGTGGGGGTGGTATCCCAGTGGCGGGGATGGGGGCGCAGGAACCTCAACAGGGACTTACCACGCGCTGTATCCAAGAAGCTGGTTTGTATATGAAGCGTTTGCGGCGGAGATAACTTGTGAGCAGTTTTCCCCCATTTGGGCGCACAACTATCGGGAGGCGAGCTATCCGGTGGGTGTGTTTGTGTGGCGGCTCCACAACCCAACTGATCAGCCGATCACGCTAAGCCTGATGCTGACTTGGCAGAATCTAGTCGGTTGGTTTACCAATGCCGTGAAGTCGCCCGAAGTGAAAGTGCGAGACGATGGCAGCCCAGTCTATGAGTATCAGCCGCGTTGGGGCGAAAGTGCAGGCAACCGCAACCGCTGGCTTTCTGACTCGACCTACGCAGCTTGTCTGATGGAACGTTTCACTTCCCCATCCTCCCGATCTCCCACCGAAGGCGACGGACAATGGGCAATCCTCACCGATCCCACTGCCGCAGAAGTTTTCTACCAGACGCGCTGGAATCCGGTAGGAGATGGGGCTGAAATCTGGCGATCGTTTGCTGAAAATGGCTCCTTGTCTAACGCTGCGGATGAAACTCCGGCGGCGAAAGGCGAGCAAATTGCCAGTGCGCTCGCGGTGCGGATTAAGCTCGCTCCGGGTGAAACGCGAGAAGTTCCGTTTGTGCTGGCATGGGATTTTCCGGTTACGGAGTTTGCAGCAGGGGTGGAATATGACCGACGCTATACCGACTTTTTTGGGCGCAGTGGCACAAATGCGCTGGAAATTGCTCGCACCGCCCTGCATCACTACAAGAGTTGGCGAACTCAAATTCAGCAATGGCAGCAGCCGATTTTAGATCAAGCCGATTTGCCCGACTGGTTTAAAATGGCGCTGTTTAACGAACTGTATGACCTGACTGATGGCGGAACCCTCTGGAGTGCTGCCACTGAGCGCGACCCCATCGGACAGTTTGCGGTGTTGGAATGTTTGGATTACCGCTGGTATGAAAGTTTAGATGTGCGGCTGTACGGTTCGTTTGCGCTGCTGCTGCTGTTTCCCGAACTGGATAAAGCGGTCTTACGCGCCTTTGCTAGAGCGATTCCTGCCTCCGATGAAACCACCCGCACGATTGGTTACTACTATACGATCGGCAAACCCAGCCCGCAGGCAGTTCGTAAAGCGAAAAACGCCACCCCCCATGACCTCGGCGCCCCGAACGAGCATGTTTG
Source organism: Cyanobacteria bacterium RM1_2_2 (assembly GCA_012033495.1). Taxonomy (GTDB): domain Bacteria; phylum Cyanobacteriota; class Cyanobacteriia; order Elainellales; family Elainellaceae; genus Elainella. Next base: position 8,878 of record JAAUQT010000076.1, read on the forward strand.
GCAGAAAACTAACTACACCAGCTATCAAGACTGCAACCTCTGGAAGGATTTGGGCAGCGATTTTGTGTTGCAAGTCTACCGAGATTTTGTCATGACGGGCAGCACAGACTACGAGTTTCTGACAGAATCTTGGGCAGCGATTGTGGCAGCCCTCACCTATCTCAAAGGGTTTGACTTGGATGAGGACGGCATTCCCGAAAACTCAGGCGCACCCGATCAAACCTTCGATGACTGGCGATTGCAGGGCGTGAGTGCTTACTGTGGCGGCTTGTGGATCGCAGCACTGGAAGCCGCGATTGCAATCGGCGAAATTTTACAGCGGGAAGGTATGGCAGAACCTGCAAATTATTCAGATGTCACCAATTTTCAATCCTGGCTGCAACAGGCGCGCGAGGTTTATCACAACGCCCTGTGGAACGGTCAGTATTATCGTTTGGATACAGAAAGTGGATCAGATGTGGTGATGGCAGATCAGCTATGCGGACAATTTTACGCGCGGCTATTGGGCTTACCCGATGTTGTGCCGCCAGAGTGCGCTGAGTCGGCATTGCGCTCCGTGTATGAAGCCTGTTTTCTAAAATTTCATGACGGCAAGTTTGGGGCAGCCAACGGACTCCGCCCCGACGGAACCCCTGTGAATCCAAATGACACCCACCCGCTAGAAGTGTGGACGGGAATTAACTTCGGTTTGGCGGCGTTTTTAGTGCAGCTCGGAAGGCGCGAAGAAGCGCTACGGCTCACCCAGTCAGTAGTGCAACAAATCTATGAAAACGGTCTGCAATTTCGCACGCCAGAGGCAATCACGGCTACGGGAACATTTCGGGCCTGCCATTATTTGCGAGCGATGGCGATTTGGCTAGTGTATGCCATGCTGACTCGGAATGGCACGGTTTAACTTCTACTTACGGGGTTTAGTCCTAACGTCGTTTCGTGGCGTGGCGTGGCGTGGCGTTTAATTTGTCGCTATGCTTCGAGCAATTGATCAGGCGCCAATGTTACACCTCTACCGTTACACCTCTACCAGAGCAAGTCGAGAACGGGAAACTGCGCTGGCAAGAGAGGCACTGCCCAATCGAAGCCCACATTCCGCGTCAGTGACACCAGTGCTAAGCTCAAGTGAGCCTCAAGAATCAAGTCAGGAAACCCACTCAAGCTTCCAGCCTCCGTTAGCTTTTCTGGTACTTCCAATCACCAGGGTTTCCAATCAATTGGGTGGGTGAGCACTGATGGCATCCAAAAAACTGTGAATTTACCCGGTGCCTCGGAATTGCTTGCCATAAATATCACTCGCTGGTTTGAAACCTGCGGAATGTGAGATAGATGTGTACACCTAATTTTCTCTAGGGCGCGTCATGCATGAAGGATCAAACATGAAGGGTCAACCGCTTATCGCATCCGCCTGCTCGCGCCCGTTCCCCACAACAGGCTAGGGGCCGTCGCCTTGCCATGATCAGGGTTTTATCTGGAATGGATGACAGCCCCTAGCCCCAACCTTCCAATCTTGGAGACTTCCGAGCGACTCAAAGACCTCCAAACCCAGGAGATCTAGAGGCAGATAGACAGACTCGCTACAGCGTCAGCGACTGAGCATTCGCTTCAATCAACTTCGCCAAATCTTGCAGGAAGGCGGCCGCATGAGCGCCATAAACAATGCGATGATCGCAAGTCATATTCACCTGCATCTGCGTTTTTATGCCAAACATACCATCTGGAGTAGCGACCATCTGCGGACGGGAAGCCCCAACTGCCAGAATTGCCCCTTGTCCGGGCGGCAGAATGGCATCGAACCGATCGACCCCAAACATGCCTAAATTGGAAATCGTGAAGCCGCCCGTACTGTATTCGTCGGGCTGCAACTGCTTGGCTCGTGACCGTTCCACTAAGTCTTTCCAGGTGCGCGACAGGGAGTAAATGTCAACCTGATCGGCGTTTTGCAGAACGGGCGTAATCAGTCCACCGTCCGGCATGGCAACGGCAACGGCAACGTTAATGCCTGAGCGGTAGTTCAATCCCTGTTCAGTGTAGAAAGCATTTAGCACCGGATGCTTTTGCAGCGTCATTGCTACGGCTTTGGCCAACAGCGCCGTCATCGTCACGCCTTTTGACTTGATTTGCTTATACAGCTTGTCTAGCTCGTCGGTGGTGATCGTGTAGCCGACGCGGAACACGGGCACTTGCAGGCTGGCGTTCATGTTGCGAACTACTGCCTGTTGCAGGGTGTTGAGCGCCACGACTTGGCCGGGCTGCACCGCAGGAGCCACGACGGTTGGAGTGGGCGCTTTGGCGGCGAGAGGGGCGGGTGGAGGAGGTGGGGGAGTGATGGAAGGTGGGGGTGTGACGGGAGCCGGGGCGCTCCCCTTACCAGCGGCGGCTTCTACGTCTTCGGCCACAATCCGGCCATGCGGGCCACTGCCTTTAAGCGTGGTGAGGTCAACTTTTAGCTCTTTGGCTAACTTACGAGCGCGAGGCGAAACAACTGTGCGACCGCTGCCAGAGCTAGGCTCAGACCCTGAGCCATTTGCAGTAGCGACCACAGGCTCCTGTACGGCAACTTGGGCTGGCGCATCGGCAACAGCGGCAGATGGGCTAGCTAGCTGGCTGGCTTGCTGTTGGGCTTGTTCAATTTCGGCTGCGGTTTCGGCAATCAGGGCAATCGCAGAACCCACGGCCGCCGACTCTCCGGCAGGTACAACAATGGTGGCGAGATAGCCTTCATAGAACGACTCCACATCCATGTCGGCTTTGTCAGATTCGACAATCACCACCGTTTCGCCTTTTTCGATCTTGTCGCCGGGAGCTTTCACCCAGGAGACGATCTTGCCCTCGGTCATCGTGGAGCTAAGAGCAGGCATGAAAATTTCGTTAATCATGACTACACATCTCCTCGAATTTCTTCCACAATGCCGTCTCGCAGCAACACTTCGACCTGCATTTTACGAATTAAGTTGTCTCCCGTTTCCGCCCGGAAGAAGCCTTCAATTTGCCCCTGGTTCACTTCCTGATCCATCTCTAATAGCTGCACCTGCTGGAGTTGCTGTAGGATCTGATTCTTCTTCTCTAGGATTTCGCTTTTTTTCTGATTCACCTGAACCTGAATGTTACCCACTTGCTGCGAAACCATTGGGTCGGCAGGCTGAGGACTCTGCTTTTGCACCTCGGCAATCATCCGCTGACCTTGGGTTTCGATTTGCTGCAATTGCCCATCAAGTTGATTGATCTGGCTCTGCAACTGTTGCTGTACCTCCTCTTTCCAGCGAGGAGTGACAACGACTTTAACGTTAATAGCTCGCTTAAAGCAGATGAGGTTTGGAATTCATGAAGACCGTCTGAGGAACTAGGGTTGAGCGCGACGGTTGAAGCACTGAAAATTAAAAATTAAAAATTAAAACGCCGCCATAAATAAAGCCGCATTCTTTTTAATTCTTAATTACAAATGCCTCAAACAAACATCTCGTCAATCATACCTCGATAGCGATCCGTCACAACGGGTCGGCGAATCTTCAGCGTTTGGGTTAACATGCCGTTTTCGATCGAGAAGGGTTCACTCAGGAGGCGGAACGGCCCAATTCGATCGTCGGCTCGGTAGCCCGGACGGTTTTTCACCTCTCGATTTAACTCCTGCCGGAACAAATCCTCGACTCGCTTATTGGTTAGCTTGATCTCTTGCAGCCCGTTGGGAGTCGCTTCGCTGTCTTGAGGTAAGCGCAGATAAAGTTTTTGACTCGTCGCCCATTTCTGCAAGGCTTCTAGGTTAGGAACCACCAGCGCCCCGATTACTTTTTGATCTTGCCCAACCAGCATGATCTGATCGATGTAGGGACTCCGCAAGCAGGCATCTTCAATTGGCTGCGGTTCAATATTTTCACCGTTGGTCAGCACAATGGTATCTTTGGCGCGTCCGGTAATCACCAGGTCATCTTGATCGCTGACCCAACCCAAATCGCCCGTATCAAACCAGCCGTTGGGGTCAATTGCTTTTCTCGTCGCTTCTGGATTTTTGTAGTAGCCCTGCATCACCTGATCGCCGCGAATCATCACCACGCCTTGCTTTCCAGGCGGCAAAGGTCGCTGAGTTTCTAGATCCACAATTCGAGTTTCGGTGTGGCGCAGGGGCTGCCCGTCGCCGCCGCGAATGTTGCGATTGGGTCGGCGGACGTGGGTAATCGGCGAAGTTTCCGTCAAGCCATAGCCGCCCAAAATTGTGATGCCAACGATCTCGAAAAAGTCTTCTAAATGTTCGGCAATCGAGCCGCCGCCGCTCACTAAAAAGATAATTTCGCCGCCGACTCCTTCTCGAATTTTGCGATACACCAGCCGATCGCCAATCTGATGCACCGGAGCCAGCAGCATCGCCTGTAGCCCTGCCACAAACCGTTCCATGGCCGAAGGATTGAGATTCTCTAAACAAACGCCCTGAGCAATCCGGCGGGCTTTAATGTAGCGTTCGCTCTGCTGCAAAAAGAAACGGGCAATCTTTTGCTTGCTTTCGGGCTGTTCACGTAACTGTTTTTGGATGCCTTCATATATTGACTCCCACAAACGCGGCACACCAACCATGTAGTGAGGCTTGAAGGTTTTGATGTCTTTTTTGACGTAGCGAATGTTGGTATAAATCTGCGTGCTGCCGTATGCCAACACAAAATACTCAAACGTGCGCTCGTAGCAATGCCAGATTGGGAGGATGCTCAGCACTCGTTCGCCAGGTTTGGGCTGCGCCACACCATAAGCCCCAACCACTTGAGACAGCAAATTATGATGACTCAGCATCACGCCTTTCGGTTTTCCAGACGTGCCGGAGGTGTACATTAAAGTTGCCAAACTGTCGCGGCTGGGATGGGCAGGTTGCAGCGTGTGGCTCTTGCCCAAATCCATGACCTGAGCGAAGTTGAGCGTTTTGATGCCTTCCAGTTCGGGCGGGCTTTGATCCGACAGCAGCACCACAAACCGAATCGGTAAACCGTGCAGCCGCTCGCTCACTTTCTTCAGCGTGTCCAAATCTTCAGCAATCAAGCCCACGCTGTCGCTGTTTTCTAAAATGAAAGCCAGTTCTTCGGCATCGGCTTGAGAACCGCGCACCGCATTGATTACGCCAATTGTCATCGTGCCCTGATCGGCAATCAGCCAGCGCGGGCTATTGTCAGCAAACTGAGCAATCTTTTCCCCTTCCTGCACGCCCAACGCCTGCAAGCCCGCCGCAAACTGCCGAATCTGCTGGTAAAACTGCGTGTAGGTCAGCTTAATTTCGGGTTGGCTATGCGGATCGTGCAAAGCAATTTGATGGGCGACCTCTGAACGCTGAGCCACAATTGCCCAAATTTCGGGCAGAGACTGCGCTTGCTCATATTGCTGACAAACGGTGGACTGAGACATGAAGGGCTACTCCAGATCACTGAAAGAGGATATTAAATCTTTTTAAGAAATACAGCCAATTGACCTGCATGGGTTAGAGGCACTTGTGCAAAGAGTACCACTAAAACCATCTGGGAAAGCAGGGTTATTTGCTCCTAGTATTTGCTCCTAGCCTCGCTCGTAGCCGCTTAGAATAACAATGAAGAGGGACAGAATTTCATCTGTCTGATGTGCAAGTCAGAACCCGTTAGAAGTTTTAGGAGTTGAACGATGCCAAAAGCCATTTGGAACGGAACCACACTTGCTGAAAGCGATCGCTGTGAACAAGTAGAAGGCAACTACTACTTCCCACCTGATGCCATCAAGTCGGAATACTTTAAGCCCAGCGATACTCACACGACTTGCCCCTGGAAAGGCGTTGCCAGCTATTACAGCATTGAAGTCGATGGGCAGGTGAACAAAGATGCGGCTTGGTACTATCCCCAGCCCAAGGATGCTGCTAAGAATATTGAAGGCTATGTGGCATTTTGGCGCGGTGTTAAAGTCGAGGCGTAGTCTAGGGGTTGTGATCCATTCCAGCTAAAACCCTGATCATGGCAAGGCGACAGCCCCTAGACTGTTTTGGGGGACGGGCGCGATCCGGCGGATGCGGCAAGCGTTTGACCCTTCATGTTTGACCATGAATGGATGACGCGCCCTAGACCTATTTTCAGGCGAACTAGCTAGCATCAGATGGGCGCATTGAAGTCTGCAAAGATTCGAGAAAAAGCCTTCGAGGAAAAGTCTTCGGGAAAAAAGCCGATAGCAGAAAAAATCAGCAAATGAGGAGCACGAGGTATTCTGCTCTGGTCTTGCACTCCCTACCCTCCGGCAGGGCACAATAGAACAAACGACAGGGCGTTAACCGCTCGTTTTTATGCGAAAGTGCTAGGATATGAAGCTTGTCAAGACTGACTCTCTTCGCACTTCGCTCGGAAGCAGTCGTAAGTTTGATACAATTCTGCTGATTTTTCCTGTGAGGGACATGCAACTAAGTCATCCGCCCACTCAGCCTGTGCCTATTTTATTTGATACCCTTCCTGATCCTAAAGTCCCTGACGGTGTCTGTCCGCGTCGGGCCCGGCAACAGATTGACTTTTTGCTGCTGGCGATCGAAGCGCTGGAGTTGGGCGGCTCAGAAGCGTTTCTTGCCGATGTGAAGGAGCTAGGGCTACAGGAAGTGATTCAAAACCGAGTCTCGCTGTGGCGCATTCGGGCAACGAATCCGCTTCGACGGAACAACCAACGTCGCCCGCTTAGCCTACAAGAAGCCAAAGCGCTCGTGATTATTGTTTGCAACCGGGCCCGCAGGCTGACTGTTCTGGTGCGGCAATTGTTGATGGTGTATGACCAATTGCGAGAGAAAGGGCTTTCTCCCGATCACCATATGCGGCTGTCCAATTACCTGGAACGGTTTCGGGCCCACTTTCGCTCGCGGATGAACCCCAAGCGCGCCGGAGTGATCGCCTACGCAACCGACGAAAAGCTGAATGAATTGGCTCTGAATCTGCTGGGACAGCTTCTGTTTTGCACGGGAACCGCTGGAACGCAGCGACTCTGGAGCAGTTTGTTTGATGGAGAAGTGGAATGACGATTCAGCGTCAATATAGCCTGCCGAACTGCAAGCTGGTGCTACAAGGACTAAATAACGAGAGCACCGATTTGAGCGGACGCCCGCTGCTTTCGATGGTGACGAATGTTGAATGCTATTTGGGTGGACAAAAAACGCCGCTTGTAGGCGGACGAGATTTTCTAGAAAGTTTGGGGCATTCAGTCAGTGAGTATGCTCAAGGCTATTTAAGCGGCATCCAGCACTTAGTTCGCCGCGAGCGGCAGCAAACGGGCATCGTGCAGATTCAGCAGATTGAACCAAACTTACACCGCCTTACCGTGCAGCCCGAAACAAATTCCGGCTCAGTAAGTGAAATTAATCTAACAACCGTGCAGCTTTTTGATTTGGTGGAAGCCGTTGATCAGCTTTTTGCCGATGCCCAAACCCTACCCGATCTGTCACTCAAGCTCGATCCGATCTCGAAGCGTCACGTGATTTCGTCGGAACCGTTGACCAAACGAGCCGCACCGGCTGCGCTGGGCATCACTGGGCTGGCTGCGGCGGCTGCCGTTCTGTTTATGTTGCCCGTGCCGGAAGTGCGTCGTCCTGAATCTGAGTCTGAGTCAGCCACCACCGAGCAAGCTGCACCGCTGGTCAGTCCTCCGTCAGGATCAGCTTCGCCAGAGCCATCACCAGCAGATGGAGAGTCTCCGTCAGGAACAGAAGCAACTGTTTCTCCTACCGCTGTTCCAACCGATTCTACGCCAAATTCAACTCGCTCAACTACGGTTGAGGGGGCTGGGCTGAACCTGACCACTGCCCCTGAAATTACCGATCCAGCAGAGCTTGATCAACTCACAGTCCAGCTATATGACCAACTGGATTTGGCTTGGAGGCAAGAGCCAACGTTTGACGGAGAGTTGAACTATCGGGTTGGGGTGAATCGCAACGGCGACATTGTTGGCTACAGGTATGCCAACGAAGCTGCCCTCACCTACCTGACTGATACGCCGCTGGCAGATGTGCAGTTTTCCTCTCCAACACCAGAAACAACAGACGAACCTGCTTCGGATAGCGCTAGCTCAACTGCGCCAACCGAGCCAATTGCTCAGTTTCGGGTGGTGTTTAAGTCAGATGGAGTTCTGGAAGTGAGTCCGTGGGATGGGCAAGTCGCCCCTGAAGACGAGGCTTCGACCGCCGAGTAGAAAGCATCTAGAGAAAAAACTGTCAAAATTGGGAAGTGATTGTCATCTGGATGCTCCCCTTGCTCTACTGTGTACACACATCTTGCGTAGGAGTCTAAAACCTGGGCTGATCCCCCTAAATCTCCCTTAGAAAGGGGTACTTCAAGCCATTTTGGGTTCGGTTCCCCCCTTTTTGAAGGGGGGTTAGGGGGGGATCGCGTCGACTTGTGTGTACACCGTAGCCTTGCTAGGGCGCGTCATCCATTAATAGTCAACTGTTGACGGCATCAGCCTGATCGCGCCCGCCCTCAAAAATAGGCTAGGGGCTGTCGCTCTGCCATCATCAGGTTTCTCGTTGGAATTGATGACAGCCCATAGTAGTTGGAGCAGATAAGCAATTAGTTCTGAATTAGATGAGTCTCTCCTCCTCTAAAAGCTTCTCCCGTCTCAGTGTTGTATGACCATGCGGCAAGTCTCAATTGCCCTTTCGGTAAACCCTGCGTCGAAAAAGCAGTTTCCCATCCAGAAACTCGATATGCAGTGTTGTTAAACTTCTTTGCCACATCATCCCGACGCTGTTGAACCTGAGCAATCGTGAATACTTTCCAGCGCCCAGCTTTGCCTTCAGCCTCTTCTTTATAGGTCAAAAGCACTGAGTCTGCTGCCTTGCTCTGCTCCGGTAAAGTAGCCCACCCCTTAGCAACATAGTGATTTGATGCAAAAGGTATTAGCTGATCAAACCACCCAAATAATTCTGTTTCTGCTGAGGCAGTCTTTCTAACCCTTCTAATAACTGAACTTTCAGCGAGTTTGGGATGGATAAATCCCATTTCGTTAAATATAGCAGCCCGCTGTTCCAAGATAGGAACCGAAGGATAAAGCCTTAGTTTGCAGGTATCGTCTACATAATTAATGAACATCAAACAAGTCTTTAGATATAGCCGATCCCGCATAGATGTTTGCATCGACTGTACAGCAGGCGCAAATGCGGAAATCTGGAGTGCAACAAATAATGTAATAACGGCACTAAGGAAACCAGCGGAAAGAATTTTAGGATCTCGCTGAGTAAGTTGGGTAATTTTAGATGCGTAGCCTTGCTGCCTAAAATGAGCGGCAACCGCGACTGATAGATAAATGATTGCAACACTTAGATAGATAGAAAATGTTACATATCTAGAGGAAAGCGACTGTTCAACTCCTCCAAGGCTGACCCTCCCAAATGTCGTAATCAAGGCACTAACGAATGAATAGGAACCTACAATCAACCAACTGGTCGATGAATTGAATAGTTGCGAAAAACGCTTAAAATTTGCGGTGCAGTAGAGTGAAAGCAAGATAAAAATTGTTACGGTTAAAATTCCCACAGATATGGCTACTGCTAAATCGCCGCTCATGCGCAGGGATGGCATTACAAATATCCCTGCATTTCCCCCTGAGAATGGAGATCCAATAAACGACATAAAGTAGCGGATGGCATCCATGGGACGAGCAAGCGCTTCTGTAAAGCTGGGGTGTTGTTCAGGATCTTGATAGTCGTAAAAATAAGACGAGACGACAGCAATAAAGAGAGCAACATAAAGCCCCAACCACTTGCTATTCTGCTTAAAAGGAGCGCTCTTCCTAGAGAGAAGTAAGGCAGCCAATGCAGCAACCCAGCACAGCATTCCATTGGCATAGGAATAGGTGCTAAGCGTAGACAAAGCAGCACACAACAGCACTTTAGTTCGGAATTTTAATTGTGATTCGGAAATGATTAGACACAGTAAAATGCACAAGATTGGAATGAATACAATAACTTGAATCCCCCAGAGCCAGTTTTCCCACTGAGCCGGAGAGAAAATCAGCAGGTTGGTAACTGCCAGTAATCCTAAGCTTGGAAAACGCCCTAACTGAAGCGTAATTTGACTAAGGCGATAAATAGCAAGTGAAATTAGGCAAGCGACTGTAAAAGTAGCTAGCATTTCATACCTAGTATTCCAGTTTGTTAGATAAGCTAATCCAACAAAAAATAGTCTTGGAAACAGCTTGCGGCTCTCATTATGCTGGGCTGTGAAATCCCATAATGACAAAGTGCCATTATGAATCTTTTCAAAAATACGTCCAGGAGTGTCCCATTGGTCATAGTAGGGAAGGTCTACGCCATATCGTGTGACTAATAATCCCAGGAGTAGAGCTGGCAAAATTGCTATGAAGAATAGTCCAAATTCAATGAGTTTTCTATTCGTAGAAGCTAATTGTAGAGGAGTAACCACTTTCCCTATATTAAGCATACTTTACTACTTCTCAAATCCTATCTTCTTCTCAACCACGTAATAAGGTCGCTGCTTAACTTCGTCATAAATTCTGCCGATATATTCACCGATTACCCCTAGCGCAAGCAGTTGGATTCCGCCAATAAAAAAGGTGGTGGTTAAGCCATAGGCCCAAGACAGAAATTCCATTCCTAAAACAAACTTGAAGTATAGACCGATTAAGCCAATTACAAAGGAAAAAAATGCACAGAACAGACCCAAAAATGTTGCTAATCTAAGGGGAATTGTTGAGAAAGAAAAGATGCCATCAAAAGCAAGCTTGAAAAGCTTAAAGAGCGAAACTCTGGGTTCTCCTCGATAGCGAGGACCACGTTCAACCAAAACCCCAACCTGGCTGAAGCCAGAGTACGCTCTTAAACCACTTAAATAGCGATTTCGTTCGGGCATTTGCTTCAACACATCTACAACTTTTCGATCCATCAATGAAAAGATGCCTGCATCCAAAGGCAAACTGACGCTAGAAAGAGAGTTTTGAATTTGATAAAACACCTTGAAGGCAGCCCGCTTTATCATGCTCTCTTTCCGTTTTTGTCGGATGGCATATACGACGCTATAACCTTGCCTCCAGGCTGCTACAAATTGCAAAATTGCTTCTGGCGCGTCTTGCAGATCTCCATCCATTAAGACGACTGCCCTGCCGCTGGCATTATCAATTCCGGCGGTAAGGGCACACTGATGACCAAAATTTCTAGAAAGGCTAATCACCCTAATCTCAGCATGTTGCTGACTGAGACTCGCTAGCATAAATAGGGATTGATCTCGGCTACCATCATTGACAAAGATGACTTCCGTTTTCTCGTCAAGTTGTTTGAGTACAGCACTTAAACGATTCCATAACTCACCAATGGTTTCGTCTTCGTTAAAGATAGGAATAACGATCGACAAATCAACTTTTTCATCCATCAGCCACCCCTCAAAAAAGTTACCTTAACTGCGAACTCATAATCCTCGACCGGAGTTTCTAATCAGGAACTATTTTTTGCTTTAATAGGTTCACGAACAATCATTCTGCCAGCATAGAATCAGCCAGTTCTTGATTAGGAGCTAGATGACGACTAGATGACTATTTCTGCAACTGAACGCCAGCTTTTGATAGAGGATATCACCGATCAGGTCATCACTCTATAATTTCTACTAGATAAATTGCAACTACGCTACAGCGTTCACAAGTTGGTTGTGAACCCCTGCACCCCGTTGAGATCCTATGAAGGATTGCTGTAGGCAGGATATGGATAGAAGGGAAGTGCTTTGGTCTAAGCGCAGGAATAGCCCTGTGGCCCTGCCCATGTGGTGCTGGAAGCCTGCCCGTAGGTGATAGGTTGATCTTCAAGCGCAGGCGTTGTTTGCCCACTGACATCGACGGCATACAGGGGCCAGTTTTCGTCGCCCATATTGCCTGCCCGAAAGAGCGCTCGACCTGGATACATCCGACTCCAGCCCAACAGCACCGCATTACTGTATTGAACTTGCGTTGGAGCAAGCGTGTGGGTGCGATTTGCGGACCGCTCCCAAATCACGGCAAAGTCGGAGGCTAACCCACTGCCAAATATTGATTCAAACTCTCGTGAAAGCAGCCGTTCACCACGCTCTGACCAAGCGATTGGCATCAGCATGGCAATGGTTCCCGGTTGATTCAACACAGCATCCGCCACAAAAGGGTTATCGGCAAAGGGGGCGGCTGGTGTAATTGATTGCAGTTCCCCAGTGCGTAAATTTTCTACAAAGAGAATGCTAGCAATCCGGTTTTGGGTAAAGTCAGCAGAAAGTTGAAGTTGAATCCGGCTATAGGCAGCATATTTGCCGTCTGGAGAAAGCAAAGACGGGCTGCGGTAATAGCGGAACGTTGGCTCTGAAATCTGCTTTTCAGCCATCATAGCCATCACCCAATTCCAAGGAACCGGATAAGGGCTATTGAGCGGATCAACGGAGCGAGATTGCGCAGGGGACGATGTCATAGCACTTGTGGCGGGGGTAAAGCTGGAAGCGTTGACAAAAAGTTGACAAGAAAACAATAAATTCCAGTTACGGGAAGATATGCAGGCAGCAAAAGCCTGATCGTTCCGATCGCACCTTCAGAGAAGCGGGATGCCAGTCTGGAACTCAGATACATCAAAATCGGGCTATGCCACTTGCCGCGACCACCCAACACACCGTGATCAAAATTAATAAAGAGACACAAGCGCGACAAATTTAATGCGTCACTTCAGTCGCTTCTTAAGGTTTGCATTTTCAAGAATTTCTACTTCTGGTATAGCAAGCGAACTGCATTTCAGCACACCTCCACACGAAAATTTTTATTTAGCTGAATGGCATCATCTTTAAAAAATTGCATTATCATCTCCTTGCGCTAGCATCGCAAACCCGAAAAGACTGCGTCTGAGGTGACATGATCAAATCTGCTGCAACAACTTCAATTCCAGAGCGACCTAAAAAAATGCCCCAGCCTGCTGCTTTTGGATGGGGGCAACTGTTTTTTACGTTGACCTTCCGGTTGCTGCTGTTAGGAATAGGCGGCAGTGTGGCTGCGGTGGTAGGCGTAGCAGTTGCTCAGCTTTATCCCGCGCAAACGCAAGAGCCACCGTCGTTAGAAAGAATGATCCGACAGGCAGAATCCCTGCTGAAAACCATTGGAGCATTGCCGCTGGAGGACAGCCAGCCCCATCCTGCCGCGACTGCTTCAACTGCTGAGATTCCAACTGCGAATCCAGTCTCCAGTGCGGCTCTTTCGGCTTCTGAGCGGCAGCAATTACAGATGGAAATGACCCAGCTTCAGGCAGAGTTGCAAACGTTGACGAGCCAATCCACTGAGCCGCTGGCAGATCGAGTGCAAGAGATTCAAAAGCGGACTCAAATTATCCAAGAGCGGCTCAGCAGCTTCACAGCCGACGCAAGCCCGATCAGCACGACTGCTCCGTTGGTTGCGGACTCTAACAACAAAAATCACCTCATGGTAACGTTACCGAGTGATGCACTGTTTGCCGTAGAAGGAACGCTCCGCCCGGACGAAGCCATCTTGAGCAGCATTCTGACCGATCTCCAGCGCTATCCTGGAGCCGCGATTCAGGTGAGTGCCCACACAGATCGGCAAGACGCTGGCATGGCCGATCAAGATCGCTCCCTAGAGCAGGCGAAAGCAGTACAGCAATATTTATCTGCGCAGTTAAACGAGGATGTTCATTGGGTCACAATCGGCTATGGAAGCAGCCGCCCACTGGTTTCTGATGATTCTCCAGAAAGCCGTCAGCGCAATCGCCGGATCGAAATTTTGATCCAGCCTTAGCTACTGCAAGGTTTGTAATATCAATTCCTGAAGAAAAGGCGGTAGATCAAACATCGTGAAACCAGCATAATGCCTCAAGTCAGGGATTGCGAATTCCAAACACCGAATTGGTATAAAAACTGGCGTTGCTGAATGGAGATATGATTTACCGAGGAACAGGCACATCCTTAAACTTGAGGTAGTGAAGTAATACCAATTTGATTTGTGAACCAGTCAGATCAGATCCCCCTGCCTCCGGCATCCCCCTTATTAAGCTACCGTGTACACACAAGTTGAAGATCCCCCCTAACCCCCCTTACGAAAGGGGGGAACCGAACCCAAAATGGTTTGAAGTCCCCATTTTGTGAGGGGGAACCAACCCACAACTGGCTTGAAGTCCCCCTTTCGTAAGGGGGATTTAGGGGGAGCAGCCCA